>PSMF01000052.1:0-22778 GCA_040290005.1 Meiothermus sp. | reverse complement strand
CAAGGGCGACCCCTCCACGATGGCCGAGGTCATCCGCGATTTGGTGATGGGCCTCGCACCTTTCGTGCCCCCCCTGCAAGCCAAGGTGCGCCCGGCTCCGCGCTAGGGCGCTTTTCCTAAGCCGCCCCGCTCGCACGGGCAAAGCCCAGGCCTAGTGCAACACATGTGCAGGGGGGCACTGGACGATGTTCATGATGTACAAAATTACAGGATGTCCGGCAATCGTGGGGGTCTATCGTTGGCTCGTTGCTCATCGCTGTTCACAGCTCGAGGGCATACGTTATCACGACCTCTTGCTCTTTGAAACCCAGCCGTTTATACAGCTCCTGTGCGGATTTCTCGTGGTCGTGCGCACGGACTTTCAGGGTCTGGACGTGCGGGTCGGCGAAGGCGTGGGCAGCCGCGGCCCCCAGTAGCGCCCGGCCCAAACCTTTTCCCCTGGCCTCGGGAACCACGCCGATGTAGGCGATTTCGGCTTCGCCGTCGAGGATTTCCAGCTCTGCCAGGCCTACCGGCACATCCCCCTTGTGGGCGAGGAAGAGTTCCACGTCGGAACCGATAAAGCGCTGGCGCAGCTCCTCGTCGGTCCAGTTGAGGCGCATACTCCAGCCGTCCTCGCAGCGCGAGTAGAGGTTGCGGTAGACCTCGGCATCGCAGGGCTCGCACAGACCCACCTTGAACCCCGGTGGAACCGGGAAAGACAGGTCCGTACGGCCTATGGCATAGAAGTAGGTGGTGTGCTCGGAGGCAAAACCCACGCTCTCGAGCAGCTTGCAGGCGTGCTTATTGCTGCGTTCAGGAAAGGCGTACAGTGTCGGATACCCCTCCGCCCTGGCCTTTTTGACCGCGTGCTCGAGTAATCCTTTGCCGTCCCCGTCCCGGACCAGCGGGCCTTCCAGCGCGGCCCCGTCCCAAAAGGGAACCAGCGAGACATAGCCCTGAACCTTGCCGTCCTCCAGCCACACCCAAGCCCTCTCGTCCTCACCCGCGAGCACCTCCCACCACAACCCCTCGGGGGTTCTGGCCTCCGGGGCCAGGGTCTTGCGCCCCGGCTCCTGGTCCATCCAGGACAGCAGCTCGGCGAGCTGGGAGAGGTAGGCTTGGGCGAAAGGCCGGGTCATAGGTGGATTGTAGCACCGGCGGAGTCCGCTCTGGTGAGCGGACGTTGACCGTCGACCGTCAACCGTTTGCCGCAAGGGGCCGTCGCAACTCCCAAGTCTCAGGTCTCGGGCCAAAACCTTATCCTTGACACGAGACTTGCGACCTGAGACAAAGCTTTTGCGATCAACCGTAAACGGTGAACGGTCAACCCTGTTGTATGCTGTTCCAAACCGCAATGAACGACTTTATCACCTTGGTTATCAACCCTGCTGCCGGGCGAGGCCGGGTCGGGGGGATGGTCGCGCAGATTGACGAGATGGCGCGGCGGATGGGGCAGGGAAAGGGCCTCGAGGTCGTCGTCACCCGCAACCCCAACCATGCCACCGAGGTCGCTGCCAGCGCTCCGGCGGGAAGCCGGGTGGTAGCCGTAGGCGGGGATGGGACTATCCACGAGGTGATTCGCGGGCTGGCGGGCTCGGATAAAGCTTTGGCTGTGGTGCCTATCGGCAGCGGCAACGACTTTGCCCGCATGGTAGGGCTCAAAGGGATCGGGCTCGAGGCCGCCTTGCAACTGGCGTTCCAGGGTGAGGCGGGGACGGTGGACCTAGGCATGGTCAATGAGCATCCCTTCGGGGCCAGTTTGGGTCTCGGCTTTGACGCGGCGGTGGCGCGCAAAGCCTTCACCGCGCCCAGGTTCCTAACCGGGCTACCCCGTTACCTTTATTCGATTTTTGCTGTGCTCAAAGAGCTTTCGCTGCCAACGCTAACCCTCGAGTCGGGCGGCAAAGTTCTCTATCACGGAAAAGCCTTGCTGGGTGCCCTGATGAACTCCTCGACCTATGGTGGCGGCATCCCTATCGCACCTAATGCTGTCCACACCGACGGTCTGCTGTCGGGGATTATAGCTGGAGAGTTCAGCAAGCTCGGGGTGCTGGGAATTTTACCTAAGCTGCTCCAAGGGAAACACGTTCTGGACCCCCGAATCCAGCAGTTCAGCGGCACTGAGTTCACCGTGCGCTTTGACCGCCCGGTGGCCGCCCACGCCGACGGGGAGCTGCTCGAGCCGCAGTCCCTTTACCAAGTCTACCTCGTCAAAGACGGCCTACGCGTCGTCGCGCCACAGGGATTTCATAACAAGCTGCCCTCTCCCGTGATGGAAGAGGGCAAGGCGTAAACTGACTAGACCTCCGGCGAAAGAGAGTGAGATTCATTGTCCTGATGCAGCCTTCATCCCCCTCTGACTCTCTTGTAAGCGGAGGAAAGACTGAACCCTGTCCCCTTCCCGTTTTGTGGGGAGGGCCAGGGTGAGGTTAACCCAGACTTTCGCCGGAAGTCTACGGTCTCAGCCGATAATTTCTTCGGGTTTGAAGAACAATCCGATCTCGCGCTCGGCGCTTTCCGGACCGTCCGAGCCGTGGATGATGTTCTCGTCTACGGTCGTGGCAAAGTCGGCGCGGATGGTGCCAGGGGCGGCCTCCCAGGGGCGAGTTGCGCCCATCAGGCGGCGCATCTCGGCGATAGCCTGCGGGCCTTCCACCACCATCGCCACCACCGGTCCGGAGGTGATGAACCTGACCAAGCCATCAAAGAAGGGCTTGCCCTTATGCTCACCGTAGTGGGTCTCGGCGAGGTTCTGCCCAATCATCATCTTTTTTAGCGCAACGATCTTGAAGCCTTTGCGCTCGATGCGCCCAATGACCTCGGCAGTGAGGCCGCGGCGTACGCCGTCGGGTTTGACCATGATGTAGGTGCGTTCGGTGTCTGCCATACCAAGAGGCTAGTCTACAGGTCACCTGGCAAACACTCAACGGGAACCTTGTAGGGGCGCAAGGCTCGAAGGCTTAGCCCCCGACGCGGGACACGACCGAAATCATTCAGGGAAAAACCATCCTCACACCCGGCCCCTTCATTTGCGGGTTTTGTAGGGATGACGGGCCCGTCATCCCTACGCGCGTCGCTTGTTAATGTTGCGGGTATCGGTACGGCAGAATCCCCCCATCTATCAAGGTCCATCGGTGCGGACGGTGACCTTTAGCGGCCTCGGATGGCCCTCCTTGGTAAGGGGGTAAAGAAGACAAGCCCCTTTGCGAAGCATCAAGGGGGAATCGCCCTTGACGTTGATCCAAAGCAGAACCCCTCCCGTATGGGAGGGGCCTCGAGGGTAGCTCCACAGCCTTAAGGAGTTTTGGGGGCGGTGCTATTGCCAGCCGGAGCGCTCTTGTCCGAAGGAGCCGGAGTGGCCTGGCTTGAGCCAGGAGTGGCCGGGGTGCTCGGGGTAGCGGGTTTCTCGCTGCCCGGTTTGGTCTCGGTCTTGGGCGGGGTCAGGGTCTTGAGCACCTTGTCGAGGTGGTTCTCCACCTTGGCGTTCTTGCGCAGCTCGTCCACCCACTTTTTTGCCGCCTCGCTGCGCTTCTGGGCTAGAGCTTGGGTCTTGGCCTGGTCCTTCACGCTTTCGAAGGGCTTGACCACCTCGGCCACCCGGTCGTTGACCAGGAGCACCTGGAAGCTGCCGTCATCGAGCTTCACCACCTCGCTCACCTCGCCCAGCGGGCCCTTGGGGAAGCTGCCCTTGGTGAGGAAGACCAGGCGGTTGGGTACGGGGGGCATGCTGCCGGGGTTAACGGTGCCAAAGTCTTGCACGGTACCGCCGTTGGCTTTGGCGAGGTCGTCGAGCTTGCCACCCTTGAGCGCCGCAGCGCGGAAGGCGTCGGCTTTGGCTTTGTCCTCCTTCTTGAAGTTCACCGCCTGCACCTTGGCCGAGGCAGGAACCGTGAAGCTGGCGACGTTCTTATCGTAATAGGCTTTGGCCTCATCGTCGCTGACGGTGATGTCCTTGGTCTGCCAGAGCTGGGCCTGGTTGGCGATGTCGGATTTGCTGCCGAAGAAGGGCTGGCCCGACTTCTTGGCGGCGTTCACTACGACCTCGCGGGTCACAAGCTGCTCGACGGTCTGCGGCATGAAAAACTGCACCGCCAGGTCGCCCAGGCCCTGCTGCAAGAGCTGGGGCACCTGCTGGTTGGCAAACACCGCTTGAGTAGCCTCGGAGAGGTGGATTTCGCTGTCCCCAACCTTGGCGACCACCGGGTCGTCGAACTTATAAGCCGAGCCCTCGCTGAACTTGACCTGGGTGCTTTTGCGCAACTCGTCCACATAGGCCTCGAGCGCCCCCTGCCCCTTGACCTTTTGGGCGTCGGCCTTTACCCGGTCTTTGACTTCCTCGAACTTGGTGTCGCTGGCGGGGAGAACCTTCTCCACCTTGACGATGTAGAAGCGCCCACCGGCCTCCACGGGCTCGGTGATCTCGCCATCCTTGAGCTTGAACACCGCGTCGGCCACCGCGTTGGGGAAAACGATCCGGGTGACCGGTCCGGGGTCGGATTTGCCCGCTGCCGCGCCAAGTGCACCGCCCTGGTCGGCGTTGAGCTTGGAGTTCTTTTTGGCAAGCTCAGCGAAGTCGGCCCCGCCCTTAGCCTGGGTGTAGAGGTCAGAGGCCAGTTTCTTGTCGTCTACCACGATCTGCCGGGCTTGTACGCGGTCTTCGGATTTGTACTGATCCTTGTTGAGGGTGAAGAAAAGCTGCTGCTCGGCTTCGGTGGGCTCGGCCTTCTTCTGGATTTCCTCGACCCGCTTGTTCAAGCGAATCTGGTCGCGCAGCTCATCCCGCAGTTGGCTGTCGGTGTAACCGACTTGGGCCAGGAACTTGTCATAGTCCTTGCGGTCCTTGAGGCCGAACTGCTGTTTGATGGCATCGAGCTGCTTGTTGAGTTCGCCGCCTGATACGCCAATCCTCGAGCTATCCTGCAAGAGCGCGTTGGTCAGCACGAAGCGCTCCCCAAAGTTGACCATGGCCAGGTTTTTGAGCAGGCCGGTGGGGTTGGTGGAGAGGATGGGGTCGTTCTGCTGCGCCCTCGAGAGGTCTAGCTCGTACACCGGGCGACCGTTGACGGTGAACTCGGTTTTGCCTTTGGTGGTGGTCGAACCGCGCGGGGTGAACAAAAGCACCGACCCGATGACAAAGGCCAGGGCCAGAACCCCGAAGATGATGGCGACGATTCTTCTGTTGATACCAAACACTTGACTGCCTCCTATGGTGGTGCTACCCTCGTCTTTGCTTTATTCCCACGCGCCTGTAGCTCAGTGGATAGAGCGTTCGCCTCCGGAGCGAAAGGCCACAGGTTCGAGTCCTGTCAGGCGCGCCATGTTCAGCGAAAAAAGTGCACTCACACCGGTATGGGATTGTAGCATACCGGATTCTTTTTATTACCCAGGATTTATGAGAGGCCAAGGTGATGGCTGCAAGGCTCGAGTCCTCCACCGATGCACGTCCCGAACACGGTTTTTGATGCGAAGAAAATCGGCTCGGGGAGTCAAAGTCAAAAACAACCGCCCGACATTGCGGGGTTCTCAGCGCTCATTCCATCATCGAGCCTGATGCAGCTCCCCCCTTCCCGGAGGGAGGACCCTCCGAGGTCGCCAAAGGTCAAGTGCGGCACCAAGATTTGGGCGATGGGCAGGGGGTATATGCCGCACCACTTCCCAAGAACGTTGACGACCGATCCGTGTATCGGCGACCGACTCACCTTCTAAGCCGCTCCCAACGGGTTATGCTTGGGGCCTATGCTGCCCCTGCTCCTATCGCTACTGCACGCCACCAACGACTTGTTCGGCGCATTTCTGACCCCGCTTTTGCCCAAACTACAAGTCGCATTCGGCGTGGGGTATGGGACGGTTTCGCTGCTGGTGGCGCTGCAATCCCTCACCGGGAGCCTTTTGCAGCCACTGGCAGGCTTGATCGCTGACCGCTTCGACCGGCGGATTCTGGCCGCACTGGGGCCAGTGCTGATGGCTTTGGGCAGCGGCCTGCTGGGGTTTTTCCCCAGTCTCTGGGTAGCCGGGCTGATGCTGGCCCTTTCCGGGCTGGGCTCGGCGCTGTTCCACTCGGCGGGGGCGGCATTGGTGGGGCAATATGCCGATGCCTCGAGGCGCGGCTTTTGGCTGAGCGTGTTTTCCACCGGGGGCTACGTCGGGATGACCCTAGCCCCGGCTCTATCGCTCACCATCGTCAACAGTGGAGCCGGGCTCAAAGGGCTGGGCTGGGTGGTCCCGTTGGCCCTAATCCCCGCCGCGCTGCTCATCGCGTTCGCACCCAAAACTTTGCTGCGCGGCAAGCCCTCCTCCTTCTCCGACCTGCGCCGGGTGTTTAAAGGGCAGGTCGCCCGGCTGTGGGCGGTGACCACGCTGCGCAGCGTGGTTTTCATGAGCTTTTCCACCACCATCCCCTTCTGGTTTCACCAGCGGGGCCTCTCCGACGATTGGATCAAGGTGGTGCTCACCGTGTACAGCTTGGCGGCCACCGCCGGAGCCTTCCTGGGGGGAACGCTTTCGGACCGTTTGGGACGGCGCAACGTGGTGGTGGGGACGATGGTGGCGGCCATCCCGCTCTATGTTTTGCTGCTGATCCTGCCACCGGAAAACATCCTCTACCTGCCGATTCTCTCGCTCACCGGCGCGCTGATGAACGCGGTGGTGCCGGTGGCGGTGGCGATGGCCCAGGAGCACGAGCCCAAGCAGATGGCGACGGTTTCCGGCTTGCTGATGGGCTTTACCTGGGGGTTTGCCGGGCTCCTCTACGGTGTAGTGGGTCCATTGATCGAGCGCTTCGGCGTGATCGAGAGCCTGACCGCGCTGGGGCTACTGCTGATCCCGGCCCTCACGCTCTCCCTCTCGGTGCGCGAGGCCGGGCGGCTGAGCCCGGTGGCGGGAGATTAGGCAAAGACCCCCCGACGTTGGTGTCTGCCCGGCAGTTTCGTACACATTGACCTTTTCACCGTGTCCCCTGCGCCCGCGTTGCACCAGGCCCGCTAGGGCCGGGCTTTGCCCGTGCGAGCGGGGGGCTTAGGAAAAGCGCCCTAGCGCGGAGCCGGGCGCACCTTGGCTTGCAGGGGGGTACGAAAGGTGCGAGGGCCATCACCAAATCGCGGATGAGGTCGGGGCGCATGGGGGGTCGTCTTTGGCTCATCGCTCACCGCTATTACCGGGCTATACTGTCAGGGCGGGGCGAAGGTCTGCCCCACCCCAAATTATGCGATTGGTCGTACTGAGCGGACAAAGCGGGGCAGGCGTGACCTCGGCGCGGATGGCCTTGGAGGACCTTGGCTATTACTCGGTGGAGAACCTGCCGCCTGCGCTCTGGAGCGGTCTCCTGGACTCGTTGCAAGCCGCAGGGATCGAGAAGGTCGCGGTAGTGGTAGATATCCGCACCCGTAAGCTCTTAGAAGATGTCGAAGAGGTGCTGAACCGGCTGCGGCCTTTCATCATCTACTTGGAGGCCAAAAGCGATGTGCTGCTCAAGCGCTACAACCTCTCGAGGCGGATGCACCCGCTGGGGATGGGGAACTTGATCCGCGAGATTGACGAGGAGCGGCTGGCCTTATCCAACTTCCGTGACCGCGCCGACCTGGTCATTGATACCTCCGACCGCACCCCAAAGCAGCTCAAGGAGACCCTCGAGAACGCCCTGGGCGAAGAGGAGGGATTTCTGCTACGCATTTTTTCCTTTGGCTTCAAATGGGGGCCGCCGCAGGATGCCGATGTCGTGCTGGACGTGCGGGCCATGCCCAACCCCTTTTACGACACCAAGCTCAGGGCCCTGCCGGGCACCGACCCCGAGGTCGCAGCCTACGTCTTCGGCGACCGAAGCTACGAGCCGTTTTACCGCAGCCTGCTCACCACCACTGGCCTCTCCGCCGAAGGAGCCAAGGCTAGCGGGCGAGCCGCCTACACCGTCGCCATCGGCTGTACCGGCGGACAGCACCGCAGCGTTGCGGTGGCCGAGCGGCTGGGGAGCGAGCTTTCCGGGCGGTTTCGAGTAGAACTGGAGCACCGTGATCTGGAAAAGAGCCAAGCCGCCTGATCTCGCTGAGATCAGCCAGGGTTGGCGGTCCAACCCCGCCGACGACCGCTACCTGAGCGCGCTGCGCTGGTGGCTGCCGGGAATGCGGGTCAAGCGCTACGCCTTTATCGCCTTTGTGGGCGTGCTGATGATGTTTCTGGGGGTGATTCACTTCACCTGGCAGATCAGCCTGGTGGAGCTGTTCATCCGCATCGTGCATTCAACGGGATTTGCCGTACCCAAGTGGGTTTCCGGGCTATTGTGGTTTCTAATCGGCTTGCTGACCTTCTTCCTAGGGCTGCGCTGGATGAACCGCAGCATGCTCTCGGCGGTCACCGACGTGGGCTCGGTCTCCAAACAGGTCTATATCAACCGAAAGCTGGGGGCCGGGTCGCGCATCGTGGCGCTGGGCGGGGGAACCGGGTTATCCAGGGTGTTGCGTGGTCTGAAGATGGAGACCGCCAACGTCACCGCGGTGGTGGCCGTCACCGATGACGGGGGTTCTACCGGGCGCTTACGCAACAGCTTCGGTGTTCCGGCGGTGGGGGACCTGGTGGATTGTCTGGCCGCCCTCTCCGATGCCGAAGGGCTCCCGGAGCTGATGGAGTACCGCTTCCAGCGCGGCGACGAGTTGAAGGGCCACACCTTCGGCAATCTGATGCTGGTCTCACTCTTCGAACTCTCCGGCGACTTCGCCCACGCCATGCGCCAGGCCAACCAGGTCTTGCGGCTGCGCGGGGCGGTATGGCCCGCGACCTTCGAGGCCGCTAAGCTGTGGGCGGAGCGCAGCGATGGGAGCAGAGTCCACGGCGAAACCGCCCTGCGCGAGAAACCGGGCCGCTTGGTGCGGGCCGGGCTCAACCCCAGCGGGGTGGCGGCGATGCCTGAGGCGGTGAGCGCGATTCAGAAGGCGGAGACCATCCTGCTGGGGCCAGGAAGCCTGTTCAGCAGCGTGATCCCTAGCTTCTTGCCGAGGGGCATTCAGGTCGCCATTCAGCAGTCCAGGGCACGCCTCATCTACATCGCCAACATCATGAGCGAACGCGGCGAGACCGAAGGCATGGACGTGTTCGACCACTACCAGGCGGTGGTGCAGCATTTGGGCCGCAAACCCTCGGTGGTGATGGTGAACGTGGCCCCCATCCCCGCCGATATTCTCAAGCGCTACAAGGCCGAGGGCCAGGTCCCGGTGCGCTTCACCCCCAGCCGCTTCGAGGGCCAGGGGGTAAAGCTCGTCCTCGAGGATTTCCTCGAGCCCGGCTTCGCCCAGCACGACCCAGCCAAGATCGTCAAAGCCCTCATGAACTTGAAGTGAAAAGAGCAATGAGCGACTAGCGATGAGCCATGAGCTAAAAACGCCGAACGCCCAAAGCCTAAAGCTGAAGGCTAAACACCTCATGTCCAGTAAAGGAATTCTCGAAGGTTAGTTTCGCCCTACCAGACAGAAGTTATGTTTTTAGCTTTGAGCTTTCGGCCACGGAGCAAACTACGCTCCCAAACCAGCATCTCCGGCTTTCAGCGTTCAGCCCTGCCTTAGCTCATCGCTCATGGCTCACCGCTCATCGCTATGACTCCTCTCCTCCTCACCGACCCCACCGGCGACGACCACGGCCTTGGCTATGGGTATCCGAGAGCGGCCCTTTTTGCTGAGGGCGGATTCGCCGACCTGACCGGTTTTCAGGCCCTAAACCGGGGCGAAAAGTTGGTGCTGCGCGTCCGGCTTAGCCGTTATCCCAACGCTGCTGATGCGCCCAACGGGTTTTCCCTGGCTACAGTCGCCATCTATCTTCACGACAAGGAAGGCGGCGCGGAAGCGTTGCCCGGTGCCGGTTTCAAAACCCCCAAGGGGCTGGGCTGGAACCGGGCCTACCTGCTCACCGGCTGGAAGGCTGAGGAGCGGTTTCCGGGCGGGGCGAGCAAGGCGGTTAGGGTGCAGAAAAGCGGGGATTGGCTCGAGGTCTCCCCCGACCTCCCGCCGGGTGACTACCAATACTACGTGGCAACGGGCCTACATGACCCCTTCACGCCCTGGTATTTCCGCCCGGTGCGGCCCGGCGGCGGGGCCTGGGTGCTGGACGGGCCGGTGGGCGCTCCGGCGGCGGTGGACGTGCTGGCGACCAACCAGCCCGAGGCGTACCGCAGCCAGACCCTCCAACCCGTGCGGGCGCAGCGGCAAACCCGGTTACCGCTGGCTTGGATCAGCGCTGGACTGGGGTTGCTGATGGTTTTGCTGTCCTTTCGCTTTGCGAGGCGCTAGCCTTTTGCCATTGGGAACGGTGAAGGGTCAAGCCCGTACTTTCTGTTCAGGATGCAACTCTAACCCGGCGGCAGGGGGCCTAAGGGCGGCATAGTAACCTAAAGATATGCGCCGATTCATCATTCGCTTACTGCTGAACACGCTAGCCCTGTGGTTGGTGGCCCAGCTCAACGTGGGGGTGTTTTTCGAGCGGGGCAGTGGTCTGGGCGACTACCTCATCGCCGGGCTGATTTTCGGCATCGCCAACGCCATCGTCCGGCCCATCCTGCTCATCCTGACCCTACCCATCAACATCCTGAGCCTGGGCCTGTTCACCTTGGTGATCAACGCGGTAATTCTGGTGCTGGTGGCCTTTTTCACCCCGCTCGAGATTCGCGGCTTCGGGGGGGCCTTCATCGGGGCGATTTTGCTCTCCATCGTCAGCTTTGTGCTGAACATGCTCTTCGAGCCGAGAAGACGCTGAGGCCGGAAAAGGTAAACCGCCCGTTCTCCGCTCCTACGCCGTAGGAGCGGCCTGCTCGTCTGCGTCCCCTACGCTTTAGAGCGAAGTTCAAAAAGAATGGCTGAGTAGATAGCCACAATGGGTAAACCAGCCGAGGATGTTGTGGGGTGAGAGGGTCCGAATGGCTGAAGCGATAGCGCCGGCCAGGGACAGACGGGTGCGGGCTTTCTTGAGGAAAGCCTTGAGCTTGGAGAAAGCTTGCTCGATGGGACTAAAGTCGGGGGAGTACGGCAGCAGAAACAGCAGGGTACAACCACAAGACTCGATTAGGGTCTTGACCTCGGCCCGCTTATGCGCCCCCAGGTTATCCATTACCACGACCTGTCCTGGCTTCAAGAAAGGCAGCAGAACTTGCTCGGTGTACACCACAAAAGCATCGCCATCCACCGCGCCATCTAAGACCCATTCGGCTCCAAACTCGTGACCGGACATCGCCACAATGAGGCTAAGGTTTTCTCCCTTGTTGCGTGGAACCTTCCCCACCGCTCGCTGTCCTGCGGGGGCACGGGCATACTCACGGCTCGGGCTTATATGCGTACCACACTCATCCACGAACACCAAACGTTTGGCTTCTAACACCGGCACCGCTTCTCGCCAAGCGGCCCGAAGTACAGGGTCTTGTTCACTCGCCCATAGCGTCTTTTTTTGGGGTTAACTTCAGCCGTGACAATGTGCGCGAAAGGGTAGCGGTGCTGAGGTGTAGACCTTGGGTTTGTTCGAGTAAGGGGCAGTGCTCCTCTAAACTCGCATCGCTGCGGCACTCTACTTGCTCCCTCAAGGCAGCCTCTTCTTGCGCTCCAACTTTGTGTGGGCGACCCGGAGAAACCCGAGGTTCCAAACTCCCCCATCCGCCAGCTTCTCGTAGCGCTGCACAGTTCGGTAGCCAAGCTTGAAAACCCGCACTATCTCTGTCTTCTTCATCCCTTCGCCCAATGCCCCAACCACCCGCTCGCGCAAATCCACCGAATAGCTCATACCCTATTCTTTACTCTCGGTCATTCTTTTCGCGAGGCGCTCTAAGGGGCTGTTCACCCTATCTCGTCCGTGTCACCTTCGATAAATTGCGCGGCGCATCGGGGTTAAAACCCCTCGCCACCGACAACTGCGCCGCAAAAGGATAAAACGCCTGGGCCAGCAGCACCGAGTCCAGGACGGGGTGAACCTTAGCGGGCAGCGGAAGCGGGGTGTGGGCCAGCTCCAGGGCGCTCGCCTCCGAGGAGGCCACCAGCAGGTGTCCGCCCTTGGTGCGCAGCGTCCCCAGCAGCTCGAGCATCTGCGGCAGGGGACGATCTCTGGGAACCAGCACCAGCAGCGGAAAACCCTCATCCACCAGCGCCACCGGCCCGTGTAGAAGCTCCGCCCCGGACATTGCCTCGGCGTGGAGCGCCGAGGTCTCCTTGAACTTGAGGGCCATCTCCTGGGCGACCGCGAAGGCATACCCCCGCCCTACCACCAGGCTGCTATCGGCCTCTACCAGGGGGTCTAGGCCCAACCCCCAGTCGGCACTGGCGGCGTTGTACAGCCCCTCCGGCAGCAGGGTCAGCGCGTCCTTGAGGCCCTTGTCCTCCGACCAGTGCGCCACCAACTGGGCGAGTCCGGCCAGGGTCGCCAGATAGCTCTTGGTGGCCGCCACCGCCTCCTCGGTCTCGGCCCACAACGGGAAAACCACCTCAGCGGCCTGGGCCAGCGGCGAGCGTTCTTTGTTGACGAAGGCCACGGTGAGGGCTCCGCCGCGTCTGGCTTGGCGGGTCACCTCGATCAGGTCGGGGCTTTCGCCGGACTGTGAGACCGCGACCACCAGGGCTTTGTTCAGGGATAGGTTAGCCCCGTAGACCGTGGTTACCGAGGGAATCGCGCTACTGCATACGATTCCTAGTAGGCTCTCAAACAGGTATTTGCCGTAGAGCGCGGCGTGGTCGGAGCTTCCCCGCGCCACGGTGAGGGTGAAGGGAGGCGGGTTTCGCCGCAGAAACGTTGCCAGCGACTGGACTTCGCCCGCGTTTTCGCGCAACAGCCGCTCGACCACGCTAGGGGCTTGCAGGGCCTCGCGGTGCATCTTGGTTTCGTCAGCACGTATCGTCATAAGGGCTCCGAGTTGCGAAAGGTTATCTATCCACAGAAAGCATCGGTTGGCCTCCGATGTAAACCTGTTCAACCTGTAACTCTTCGTTCAACACCACCAGATCGGCTTGAGCCCCCACATTCAAACCCCCTGGCACTTCCAATCCCAAATAAGCACTGGGCCGCGCCGAAGTCATCTCCACCGCAGCCCCCAGGTTCAAGCCCCAGGCGACCAGGTTGCGCACCGCTTGGTCGAGGGTGAGGGAGCTTCCAGCCAGGGTTCCGTCCCCCAGGAAAATCCCCTTCCCCCGCCTCCAAACCGGGTTGCGTCCCAGCCGGTACTCCCCTTCGGGCATTCCCGCCGCCGCCACCGCGTCGGTGACGATATAGAGGTAAGGGATGGTCTTCCACAGCGCCCGCACCGCCGCCGGGTGGACGTGCAGGCCGTCGGCGATGACTTCGGCCCACTCCGCCCGCTCCAGCCCGAGCCCCACCACTCCAGGCTCGCGGTGGTGCAGCCCGGTCATGGCGTTGAAGAAGTGGGTGAACCCCTGTGCCCCGGCCTCGAGTCCGGCCTTGGCCTCTTCATAAGAGGCCGTGGTGTGGCCGATCTGCACTTGCACGTTTTGTTCAGCCAGGAAGCGAATCAGCTCCAGCGCCCCCGGCAGTTCGGGGGCCAGCGTGACCACTTTGATGGGGGCCAGGCGGAGAAAATGCTCCATCAAGCCGAGGTCGGGCCGGATGGCGTAGGGCGGCTGGGCGCCCAGCTTATCGGGGCTGATAAAGGGGCCTTCCAGATGCACGCCGAGGATTCGGGCCTCGCCGGGGCCGGGGTTTTGAATCACGGTGTGGATGCCGGTGAGGGCAGCCTCGAGGTCTTCGATGGGCGCGGTGACGGTGGTCGCCAGGAGGGCCGCCGTACCGTGCTGGGCGTGGAAACGGGCTGCCTGGCGCACCGCCGCCTCGCCCTCCATGAAATCGGCCCCGGCCCCGCCGTGAACGTGTAGGTCCACGAATCCGGGCAGGAGGTAGCGACCCTGCGACCCCGCGAGGGCTTCCACCGCCTCGATGCGGCCCCCAAAGCGGACCCGGCCCGGATAGCTCAGGTCGGGGGTGACCACGGTGCCGGTCAGCTCGCCCATCGCGGGGCTCCCGTCCGACGCAAAACCGCGCCCAGTGCGAAGATTTGATGCCCAAAGCCTTCGGGAAGGTTCGTTGTGCTGCCCATCATTCCCATTATCAACCCACGTTGGTATCGGCCATCTGTGCGTCCAACTGGCGATTGGCCCAGTCGGCAGCCCCGATCAGACCTGCGTCCGCGCCCAAACTCGCCGAAACCACCGCGAGTTCTGGCCCGACCGCATGTATTAAACGCCTTATATAGCCCTCGCTCAGCCCCAAGCTGCCTCCTACCGCCACCCGTTCCAAACCCAGCATCCGCTGCAAATCGAGCAGTTTGTCGGCCAACAACCGCGCACTTTCCTCGAGCACCGCAGCGGCCTCGGCATCGGATTCGGCCCGCTTCACCACCGCAGCGGCCCCGTCCCAACCGCGCTTTTCGGCCCATTCGTCGAGAGCCTTCCCCGAGGCGAGGTGCTCGAGAAAACCCCTGCCAGAGACCCGAGTAAACCCCAACTCGGAACCCTCGTGCAGCCGCCCGCCGAGCACCAGCCCGCTGCCGATACCGGTCGAAACCGTGACAAAGAGAAAATTGGCAACACCTCTTCCCACGCCAAACCGGGCCTCACCCCAGCAGGCCGCGTCGGCATCGTTGAGGACGAAGGTCGGCAGATGGGTGGCTTGCTGGAGCATCCCCTGCAAGTCCACGTTGGTCCAGGGCAAGGTTTGCTGGTTGGGCGCAGTGACTTTGCCCCCTCGGACGGTTCCCGTGGCGGCCACTCCTAAGGCTTTAGCGCCTGAGAGAAAGGGCTCGAGCAGCCCCACCGCGGCGCCTACGAGGCTTTGCGGTCTGCGGTCTTCCGGGGTTGGCCTCTGATCCCGCCGCAACACCCGTCCGCCCTGTACCGAGGCGGCGGACAACTTGGTCCCGCCGATGTCCAACGCAGCGATCATCCTTTGCCCCCGTCCCGCACGAGCTTCAGGGGGAATACTCCGGTGAAGAGGCGCGGCCAGGCCAGTTTTGCTCGGCCTAGCTCGAGGCTCACCCCCGGCAGGCTGGGCGCGAAGTGGGTCTGCCAAAGCCCCTGAGCGAGTGGGGAAATGCGCTGCTGAAGGTGCAGTTCCGCCCCCCAGGCAAAGTCTCCTAAATCGAAAGGGTCGGGCGGCTTGCCAAGCTCTTCGGTCAGCACCTGCTGCACCTCAGCCCGCACCCGGCCTTGGTAGAGCCAGTCGTCTACCAAGCGGGAAAAGTTGGCTTCGGCCAGCGCCACCGGGTCGGAGCCGTGCAGGGCACAAACCCCTGCGGCTATCGCGCTCCCCAGCGTGTTTCCAGAGGTGTTCCAGGCCGCATATCCGGCTAGTCGCACTGGTTTGACCTGCTGGAACAAGAGCTTGGTGAAGCGGTTTTCCGCGCCGTTGGCATAGGCCACGTCTGCGACCACGATTCTCCGGCCTGCGATTTCATCGTCCCTGATGCGATCTATGAACTCGGGCAGGTTGCGCGCGGCAGTGTCTACGTGCTCGAGGTCGGGCTCGCGGTGGCCCTGGCGGTGAGCCGGAGCGTTCACCGCCAGGACAAAATCGGCCTCCCCTACGTCACCCACACGAACGCATCCCGCCCCCCGCAGATGGGCTTTGAGCAGTTCGCCCAGCGGGCGGTCCTCGTAGAGCATCGCTGCCGCTTCCGCCAACACCGACGGGTAGCGCACATAAACTTTAGGCTTGCGACCTGATTGGTTTACCAGGGCACGCGCTAGCAAGGTTGCCGCGACCTCGTCGGCACCGGGATAAACGTCGGCTTTGGACCATAAATCGAGTTCATCCAGCCGGGCCTCGAGCCGCCTCCGGTCCCGCGCCGCCAAGCCGTAGGGCGCGGTGTCATCGAGGGTCAGGCAGAGGTGCTCTAAAACTCCTTCATCAAGCAAATCAATTGCGGCCTGGTGCATGGTGTGGTTGCGTTCTCGAGTCGCGAGCCAGTCCTCCAAAACCTTGGGCGGCACAGCGATCCGGGCGTGGTCGAGTTCGCTTTGGCTTCCGCCGCGTTCCACCCGGTCGGTCCACTCCGAGACCTTGCGGAGCTGCGGCCCCCATTCACCGTAGTAGGGTTTTTCCTCGAGCGGGTCGTTGTCGTGGGCCACCCGGACGATCACGCCGTAGGCTAGGATTCGCAGCTCGGGATTGGCTTTTTTGACCTTGCGCAGCACCTCGAGCCGCCCCAGCACATCCTCGAGGCGGTCCGAGACGCGTCGGGCAGGAATCATTCCGCCCAAGGTCAAGGTCTCGAGGGTGATGATGGCAACATCCGCACTGGGAGCTTCTTCTCGCAACCAATCGGCGATGGCTTTTGTATCCCCCGGCTCGTTCAAACGGTTCAGCATCTCGAGCGGCGGGGACCGCATCTCCACGCCTGCGACGCGGGCGAGCTGGTGGGGGAGCTCGAGGGTCGGTGGGCGGGTGTCACAGGGCAGCAGCAGGACGCGCACAAATGTTCTCCTGGTCTTCCTCTCAACCCAAAGGGTTATGGACGATGTATGGCAAACTATTCCATACCTCCAAAACCATTTTCCCAGCATCGTTCAACCGCATTTCACCATCCACCACATCACCAAATAAACATTCCCGGTTCTCCACACACGCTGTCATGAAAAACGCTCCCGGCAAGGCATAATCAAACCCCTGAAGCCGAACCGAGCGCCGGTGGTGCAGCTCAGGGTCATATTTCACCCCTTCACCGCCCCATCCAGGCCACGCATGAACAGGCGCTGGGCCAACAGAAAGACAATCAGCACCGGCAGCATCATGATCATCGCCCCGGCGGCGATATTGAAAGGGTCATAGTTGAACTGCCCCTTGAGCGTCAGCACAGCCACCGAAAGCGGGTGCAGGTCTTGGTTGGTGATCAGCGCCAACGAGGGCCAAAAGTAGGCATTCCAGGTTCCCACCAGGGTGAAGATGCCGAGCGCGGTGAGCGAGGGAACCGAGAGCGGAATCATGATCCGCCCCAGAATCTGCATCTCGCTCGCCCCGTCAATCCGGGCGGCCTCCATCAGCGTGGCCGGAATCGCCAGGTACGCCTGGCGCATCACGAAGATGCCGAAGGCGGTGGCAATCGTAGGGACCACCACCCCGGCGTAGGTCCCCAGCATCCCCAGATCGCGCAGCAGCAGCACGTTGACGATAAAACTGGTCTCCGTCGGCAGCACCAGCGTGGAGAGGATCGCGGCAAAGATAAAGTTTTTCAAGGGGAAGTTGAGCCGGGCCAACGGGTAGGCCGCAAGGGCCGATATCGCCAGCGTGCCAACCACCGTCCAGAACGCAATCACCACCGAGTTCCAGAGGTATTTGCCGAGCTGGAAGGTCTGAAATACCTCGGTGAAGTTGCGCAAGGTGAGGTGGCGGGGGAACAGCGAGGCGGGGAAGTTGTAGATGCTGGTGCCGCCCTCCACGCCCTTGTCGGTGAGCGATATGGCGAGGGTCCAGACGAAGGGGAACACCGCGAAAACCAAGAGCAGCAGGAGCCAGCCGTAGGTCCAGACCAAGCGCAGGGCTTTGCGGGCGGTTGAAGCAGACTTGGCGCGTCTCGCTTCCACGCCCGCCATCTCCGTCCCCGGATGACTCGAGCTCACGTTTCCTCACCGCCCCGCGTCAGCCGGAAGTTCAGGTAGGAAAGCCCCAGCCCCACCAGCGCCACCACCAGCCCCGCCGCCGAGGCCACCCCGTAGTCAAAAGCCTTGAAAGCCTTGGAGTAGACGTACATCAGCGCGGTATAGGTGCTGTTGAGCGGGCCGCCGTCGGTGAACACGATCACCTCTTGCAGCACCCGCACCGCCGCCAGGGTCGAGAGCAGGCTGCAGAGCAGGATGGTCGGGCGCATCAGGGGGACGATAATCAACCAGAAGCGCCCCCAGGAAGAGGCCCCGTCCAGGGTGGCGGCCTCCTCGAGTTCCCCTGGAATGGCCTGTAGCCCCGCCAGGTAGAGCACCATGTAGTAGCCAAACCCCTGCCAGAAGGTCACAAACATGATCGCCCAGAGCGCGGTGGCCGGGTTCCCCAGGAAACCAAAGGTCTGGGTCTCGGCGAGCACCCCGATCTTGGTCAGCAGCCAGTTGATGATGCCTTTCTGGGCATACACCCACTCCCACATCACCGCCGCCAGGCTGATCGAGGTGATGACGGGGATGTAGTAAGCGGCACGGAAGAAGTTTACTAGCGGGAGTTTTTGGTTCACCAGCACAGCTACGGCCAGTGAAGCCAGTTGCAGCACCGGGACCACGATCAGGTATTTGAGCGAGTTAAGGATGCCGGTGATGAACAGCGGGTCCTGGAGCACCTTGACGAAGTTGGCGAGGCCCACCCACCGCGGCGGCTCCCCCGACCCCACGTTGGCGACGGTGTAGTTGGTGAACCCCAAAAAGGCCCCGTAGATCACCGGGTAAAAGGTAAACAGCCCCAACAGGACCAGGGCCGGGAGGAGCATCCCGTAGGCGATGAGGGTGGTGGCAGTGCGGCTCATAAGCGAGAGTCGGGTGAGGGGTGTCGGACACAGGTTTCCCTACGCCCGACACCCTACTCCCTACTCCCTATTTTGCATTCGCGTTCCAGAAGGTCACGGCATCGTCGAGGGCCTGTTTGGGCGTTTTCTTGCCCAGGAAGGCGGCCTCGATGTTGTCGTTGAAGTTCTTGTAGACCGCTTCGGTGTTCTTGGGCGGCTTGAAGCCCGCGTTAATCAGCTTGCCCGCGCCCGCCACGCGGCTGGTGGCGATGTCAATGGGGTCGGTGCTCTTGGCCTTGCGCTGGAGCACCGGGTCGAGCGCGCTGCCGATGCTGGTAGGCACGATGGGCACCACGCTGGCGAACTTGGCCTGGTTGGTCTTGTTGGTCATGAACAGGGCGAACAGGGCGGCCTCTTTGGGGTGCTTGGAGGCCTTGGGGATCACCAACGTAAAGGCCCCGCCGGTCTGCACCTTGGCGGCTCCCAGCGGCGCGTCCACGATCTTGGTCTTGCCGTAGATGTCCTTGTTGGAGTCCTTGACCCGGTTGAGCGACTGCGGCCCGCCGACGATAAAGGCAGCTTTACCCTGGCTGTATAGCTCGTTGGTGAGCTGGAAAGCCTCTTTGCGCAAGAGGTCTTGCGGGATGACATCGGCTTTCATCAGGTCCACAAACTTTTGCAGCAAGGCGGCGTGGGCATCGGTGTTGAAGGCAGCTTTGCCCTCCTTGTCGTAAATGGGCAAGCCCTCTAAGAAAAACTGCCCCAGGAAGCTGGCCCCGTTGGGGTCCTTGACCGGGGGCAGCCAGCCGTAGCTGCCGGTTTTCTGCTTGACCGTCTTGGAGGCCTCGAGCAAATCACTTGTGGTCTTGATCTTAGCGATGTCCACCCCGGCCTTAGAGAGCAGCTCGGGGTTGTACATCATCACGCCCTGGTCCACGTAGCCGTACCAGGGGAAGCCGTAGACCTGCCCGTTGATGGTGTACATGTCAATGATGTTGGGGAAGTAAATGCTCTTGAGCTGTGCAACTGGGATGAAATCGGTGGTGGGGCGCAGCAGCCCGGCCTGCACGGCGGTGTAGGTCGAGTCCAGCCACAGGTTCACCACATCCGGGGCCTGCCCCAGTGCGATCTGGGCTTGGAAGTCGCGCTCGATGGTGTCCTGCTTGTCCACGTGTTTGACGGTGATGTTGGGGTACTTGGCCTGGAAGTCCTTGATCACCCCGTCAATAAAAGGGTCAAACTTCGGGCTCAAGTACCATGTCCAGAACTCGATCTGGGTCTTTCCCTGGGCAAAAGCCCCGAGCGAAAACGCCACTAGTGCAACAGCCAACAGCTTCTTAAGCATATTCATCCTCCCAAAACCTGCTAACGGGTGCTAAGCCCGATGTAGCCGAGAAAAGTCGAGGGTCGAGCGTCAAAGGTCCAGAGCCAAAAGATGTAGCCCTCGACTCTTGACCCTTGACCCTCGACGTGTTCATCAGTAATTCCTGTCCGACACGGCAGCCGCCGTCCTCGAGATGAACGCTTGCCCTTCCTTGCGGCGCAGCGCGACGAGGGTATAGAGCAGGTCCAGCGCCAGAAGTTGGCCTATTTTGGCCGCGACCGAGCCGCCGGTGAGCGGGCTCTCGGCCACCGAGGTGACGAGCACTACGTCGGCGGCGCGGGCAACCGGGCTTTTGAGCCGGGCGGTGACGGCGAGGGTTTTAGCCCCCGAGCGGCGGGCGAGTTCCAGGGCTTTAACGGTGTCAATGGTGGTTCCCGAGCGGGTAATAGCGAGGGCCAGAGCGCCGTCTCCAAGCGTTGCCGCTGACATCGCTGCTAAGTGGGGGTCGGTATAACTCTGCGCCGCATAGCCCAGCCGCAAGAACTTGTAGGCAAAGTCCTGCGCGGTGACACCCGAGGCCCCAACCCCATAAATGTCTATTCGCTTGGCCTTGAGGATGAGCCGAACGGCCTCGCCCACGGCTTTCAGGTCGAGCAGGCTGCGGGTGTCCTGGATCGCCTGCTGCGCGTGGTGGGCGACGTACTCGAGGGCTTCCTCGGGCGTTCTGGGGTCTTCCTGCGGAGACAGTCCAACGGGACTGGCTGCTAGGTCTGAAGCCAGGGCCAGCTTGAACTCCTGGAAGCCGCTGAAGCCCAGGTCGCGGCAGAAGCGGATCACGCTGGCCTCGGAAGAGCCCGAGGCTTCGGCGACTTCCACCACGGTCTGATAAAGCAACTGTTCGGGGTCATTCTGCACGTAATCCGCGATCTTGCGCAGGGCCGGGGTCATACCGCTCCCTAAGCTGCGCAAGGAGGCAAGGGCTCCGCTCGGCGAACCTCTCATCCCTTCACCGCCCCAGCCACCAGGGCCCTCGCCAGATACCGATAGCCGAACATCCCCAAGATCAGGGGGGGTAAGGCCGAAACGGTCATCGCCGCCGCGATCTCACCCCAGCGCACCTTGTGTTTCACAATTCCCCTCCCTTGGACTCGGTTGGACGAGGGCGCAAGGCCCTCACGAACCCCTCGGTAATGATCTCAATGCGGGTCAGAGCAGTGCCCACGGTGACGGCGAAAGCCCCGGCCTCGAGCGCCCTTTGAGCCTCTTCCGGGGTAGAAATGCGCCCTTCCGCGATGACCCGCACTCCACGCTGCGAAAGCTCCCGCACCATCCGCAAATCCGGGCCGGAAAGCTTCGGCAAATACTCGGTGTAACCCGACATCGTAGAACCCACAAAATCGGCGCCCAGGCGATGCGCTTCCAGGCCCTCCTCGAGGGTCGAGCAGTCGGCCATGGCCAAGCAGCCGTGGGCGTGAACCGCGTCCACCAGGGTTTTTACCTCCACTGGACGGGGACGATTGGTCGCGTCAAAGGCGATGATGTCGGCTCCCAGGGCGGCCAACCCTTCGACATCGGGAAGCTCCGGCGTGATATAGACGGGAGAACCGGGTATTTCACGCTTGACCAAGCCGATGATGGGAAGCTTCGTCACCGCGCGGACGGCCCCTAAGTCGGCCAAGCTTTCGATCCGCAGCCCTACCGCCCCACCCGCCTCGGTGGCCTGGGCCAGCGCCGCGACGAGGTGGGGGCGGTCGAGGGGGCCGCCGCGCACGGGCTGGCAGGACGCGATAAGCCCGCCGCGCAGGCGTTGGGGGATGCCGGACGTGTCCCTGGGCATGGGTGGCCTCTCCTCTGAAGCGTTGCTCTATCCAAGACGCTATTGCCTGAAGTAAAGTTTTGTCAAGAGGAGCCAATATGGATGAAACGTTACGCCTTGCCGGCCGCCTGATGGGCGTGGACATCCCCGCCCCCGAGCTCGACGACGCCACCCGGGCCCACCTGGCGAAGTACCGCTTCGGCTCGGTCTGCCTGTTCCGCAAGAACATCCGCGACCGGCACCAGCTCGCCCGGCTGGTGGCCGAGCTGCGCGAGACCCTGGGCCCCGAGTGCCTGATCTCCATCGACCAGGAGGGCGGGGCGGTGCAGCGCACCACCGACCTGCCCGAAGCCCCCTCGGCGATGGCCCTGGGGGCGACCGATGACCCAGCCCTAGCCCAGGCGGTGGGCGGCGCGGTGGGGCGCTCCCTGATCGCGCTGGGCATCAACTGGAACTTCGCCCCGGTCTTGGATGTGAACACCAACCCGCGCAACCCGGTGATCGGGGACCGCAGCTTCGGCTCGGACCCCGCCAAGGTGGCCGCGCTCGGGCTGGCCTGGGCCAGGGGGCTCGAGGCCGAGGGGGTGATGGCCTGCGTCAAGCACTTCCCCGGCCACGGCGACACCCACCTGGACTCGCACCTCGACCTCCCCAGCGTAAGCAAGCCCCGTGCCCTGCTCGAGCGCCTGGAGCTCTACCCCTTCAAAAAGGCGGTGGAGGCGGGCATCTCCTCGATCATGAGTGCCCACATCGTCTACCCCGAGCTCGACCCCGACTACCCCGCCACCCTCTCCAGCCGCATCCTCGGCGAGCTGCTGCGCCAGGAGTGGGGCTACGACGGGCTGGTGGTCACCGACTCGATGGACATGAAGGCCATCACCCAGTTCAGCCCCGACGCCGGCGGGGCGGCGGTGCGGGCCTTTGCCGCGGGGGCCGACCTGGTGCTGGCCTTGGGCTCCCGGGAGACCCAGCAGGCCCAGGCCGAAGCCCTGGCCAAGGCCATCGCCGAGGGCACCATCCCCCGGGCGCGGCTCGAGCAGAGCCTCGAGCGCCTGGCCCGGGCCGCCCGGTCCTTTCCCGGCACCCCCCGCCCCTACAGCGCCCAGGCCGAGTCCGCCGACCGCGCCCTGATGAAGGAGGCCGCCCGGCGCAGCCTCACCTGGGTGTACGGAGCCTGCTCCGTCCCCCGCCACGGCCCCGTGCGCCTGCCCCGG
>PSMF01000051.1:17843-23187 GCA_040290005.1 Meiothermus sp. | reverse complement strand
CGATGGAATTGGGCTTGGAATATGCATGAGGTGGAAAAGTGCAAGATCTCAGTTGTAGGAAAAGACTTTCACCACAACCCACGAGCTACAACCGTTTTTTGGCCCCAGACCCTTGACTCTAGACCCTCAACCCTACTTCTCCCGTTCCAGGCTACCGTCGTCGCTGAGGGTGTAGCCACGGTTTTTAAACAGCAGGCTGAGCGTAGGGGTGTGGTCGCCTACTCCGACCTCGAGGTCGCCCAGCGATGTATAGGGAACTGCGACCACGGGGTAGGTGTAGACCGGGCCGCTGGGGAGCCGCAGTGATACATAGGCCGCTCCACCCAGGGTTTCTGCATCCAGTGCCTGTCCGCTGCGCCAGATCGGGTGGTGGTCCCCGTCGAGTAAGACCAGAGTGGTGTGGTTGGGTAGGGTACGGGGCGGGTAGGTTGCGCTAAAGGGTTTGGTTTGCAGGGGGTGATGATCCACACGCCGATATAGCTCGAGCGCGGCGGCCAGCCCTACCGCACCCAACAAACCGATCCACGCCCAGCGTCTCACCCTGTCTCCGAACCCTGTTGTAGACCAAGGTGGTGAAGCACGGGTGAAGCTGAAGCGGAGGGAGAGATGCGCGTTGAATAAGTGTGGGACGGTAAAAACCAGGGTCCTAGAATCTCGATTCTATCCGGGGTTTTAGCCCTCGATCCCCTGCTTGGGGCGACTGGAATTCAACTTTTCTTCCGTCTCCACCTCTTTGGGCAGCTCCAGGCGGGCCTTGGCCCCCTGGTCGTTGCTCCGCTTGAAGCTGCCACCGAGGGCCGCGGCCACGCCGCGGGCGACCCGCAGCCCCAGTCCCTCCACCAGCACTTCGGGGAAACCGGGGCCGCTGTCGGCGACCTCGAGCCAGGCGATATCCCCCTCCTGACCGCTGCGTAGCCGCACCGCGCCGGTTTTGCCGTATCGCAGCGCGTTGATGATCAGGTTGCCCAGGGCCTGCTCGATGAGCCGGGGGTCGGCCTGGACGGGGGCGGGGTTGGCCTCGAGCTCGAGTTCCATCCCCTGTTCCAGGGCCAAGGGCTGGAAGCGGTCGAAGGCCTCGGAAACCACGTCGGCTAGGTCCAGGTGCTCTTTGCGCACCTCGCCCGATTCGGCCCTGGAGAGGGCCAACAGGTTTTGCGCCAGGGTTTCCAGCCGCAAGGCTTCGCTGTGCAGCCGTTCGATCTGCGGGGCATCCAGTTTCCCCCGGAACTGGGCGGCCTCTAAACTGGCCCGAAACGCCGAGATGGGGGTGCGCAGCTCGTGGGCGGCGTAGGTTAGGAAGCGCCCCTCGCGCTCGCGCTGCGCCCGGATGCGCCCCAGCAGGTCGCGGAAAGACCGCGACAAGGTGGAAACCTCATCGTTGCTGTGGGATTCAGGAACCGCTGCCCCTTCCTCGAAATGCGCGGTGGCCTGGGTGAGGGCCTCGAGCTGCCGCAGGGTCAGGCCCACCAACAGCCAAGCCGTGCCGCCCGCGAATAGCCCTAGGATCAGCGCCAGCGGCACAGCCAGTTCCACATAGCGACTCAGGCCACGGGTGATCGCCGAGAGCGGACGGCCCACCTGCACGGTGAGGATGCCCCTGGAGAGGGTGTGCACCCGCCAGCCCCCGACGTTGGAAACCCCGCTGCCCCTGGCTAGGGCCGCCCGGTCCAGCAGGTCGTTGGCGTTGAGCGCCCCGCCTGCGAACACCAGCTTTCCCCGCTTGAACACCAGCATCGAGCTGATGCCGCTTTGCAAGGTCAGGTCGCCCTCGAGCTCGGGCGGGATTTCGTTGTTGGGGTCGGTTTGCGCCGCTGCCAGCACGGCCCTAGCCTGGAAGGCCAGCTCGCTATCCAAATCTGTGAGGCGACTGCGTTCCAAGAGCACATACAGCAACGCCAGCCCCAAGACCAGCCCAGCCAAGGTGAGCCCGGCGGCGATCAGGGCGAGGCGGTTGCGGAGGGACATAGGTGGGTTTCAGGCGGTTGCGGAGGGACATAGGTGGGTTTCCGGGAAGGGCGGGTTGTGGGCCGTGGTAACCGCGCCTTTCCCACACCCTACAACCCTACGCTCTACATCCAAATCTTTTCACGGAACTCGGCCCCGGAGTCTTCTACCCTAACTTACTCCCCCAGCCGATATCCCATCCCCCTCACCGTCTCGACCACGCCCTCGTAGAGTCGCTTGCGCAGGTTTTTGATGTAGACATCAATCAGGTTGGAATCCGACTCGAAGCCCGGCCCCCAGATGCGCTCCAAGACTTCCTCGCGGGTAAACACGCGGCCAGGGCTCAGCGCGAACAGCTCCAGAACCTGATATTCCTTGGCGGTGAGCCGGATGAACTGGCCGTGGAGGCGAACCTCGCGCTTCTCCAGCGCGATCTCGAGCCCCTCCCCCACCCGCACCACCTGCGGCTTGACCTCACCGCGCCGACTGAGCGCTTTGAGCCGCGCCACCAGCTCGGCCAGGGCGAAAGGCTTGGCGAGGTAATCATCACCCACCTCCAAGCCCCGCACCCGGTCGGGTAGGGCCTCCCTGGCGGTGAGGAATAGAATCGGCTGGCGAAACCCCGCCTCGCGCAGCGCCATCGCCAGCTCAAACCCCGCCTCCTCGCCCTCGGGGAGCATCACGTCGAGCAGGAAGAGGTCAAACGGCTCCTCCCAAACGGTTCGCTCCGCCTCTTTGGCCGAGCCCACCAGATGCGGCTGAAAGCCTTGGGCCGAGAGGCTCTCGCTCAGGGTTTGCCCTAAGCTGGGCTCATCCTCCACCACCAAAAGACGCATACCTAACGTTACCGCAGGCTCGGTGAGATTAGAAATGTTCATACACGCTGGGGTAAAACGAAGCGCGGGAGACCGCGCTTCGGGACGCTCGCTGAAACTAGGCGGTTTTGGTCTTGAGAACCTTTTTGTGCTTGAGGTGGGCCACTTTGTGCTTGAGATGGGCCGCGGTGCGGTGGTGCTTTTTGCTCTTGCTCACCTGCATACCTTTGTGCAGCTTCTTATGGCTCATGGTCATCAGCGTCGGTGTTTTGGCCTGGGCCACCTTAGCTGGAGCGGCTTGGACGAGCGAAGCACCAAGGATAGCGAGCGCGCCAACCGCCCAGATCAACGACTTTTTCATAAGTTCTCTCCTGAAAGACCCCATAGACTGATTCCGAGGTCAGAGGAAGTTTCCATGCAAACGGTGAATCTGGGGTGAAATGAAAGGGAGGGCAGGGGGCTCGAGCCCATCTCGCTTAGCCTCCTGCTCCTATGCTGTAGAAGAGAGGTAAACTCCAGCTCGCCAACCCACCTAGAGTCCAGAACGGGGATTCTTCGATTCCAGTTTCGCTGTTGTGGACACAAGTGTTTTATGACGTTTTCGCCCGGAATGGTCGCTTGAGTGCGCGCTTTATCCCAGCACCCGGAGAACCCTCAAACCCGCAGAAAAACGCCCTTGCGGTTGAGCCAGAGCAGTATCAGCCACCAGGCGGCGATATACGAAAGGGTATAGAGCCAGCCCCCGATCACCGGGCCGCTCAGGCCCACCATCGAGTTGAGCCAGAGCTTTTGCAGGCTCTGTCCCCCCACGCTCCAGCCTTGGAGCACCCAGACTTTGAACAGGATGGGAGCTACATAAGCTAACAGCGCGTTGGAGCCCGGCACGGTAAGGGGGAAGGCCAGAAAGCGCCAGCCCCTGAGGTCAAACAGCAGGTAAAACAGGGCGATCACCAGGGTTCCCAGTCCCGCCGAGAACAGGATGTAGGGTGAGGTCCAGAAGGTCTTGCTGAAGGGCAGCGAGAAGCTCCACAGCCAGCCGACCAGGGTTAGCACGGTCCCCAGGGCGATCAGCTCGAGGCTCATGAGTCTGGGCTTCGCGGCGGGGTCTGTGACCTTCGCATCGGGCCCAACTTCCTTTTTGCGCACCGGGGCGCGCAGAATCTGGCTCACCACCGCGCCCAACAGAGCCAGCGCGGTCGTAGGAATCACCGAGAGCAGGCCGCGCAAGCCCAGGGGCTCCAAGTAGGTCTGGTTGAGGTAGAGCAGCAGGTTACGGTCCTCCTCAAAGATGCCCGGCCCTGCGCCCGGCACCGGGACGAAGCGTAGCGCGGCCCAGTATCCCACCAGTAGGATTCCCGAGACCATCAGTAACGGAAGGGGCCTCGGCGAGAATACATAGATTACCGCCGCAACGAAATAGGCCAGGGCGATGAGCTGGAGCACGCCCAGCGCGAACACCGGCGCTCTCGCCAGCACGCTGGTTAGAAATAGCCCGATGGCAAACAAGGCGATGCTGCGCACCAGGGCTTTCTGCATATAGGCCCAGACCGACAGCTTCTGCTTGAGAAAGCTGGCGTGGGCGTAGGGTATAGCCGCCCCCATGCAGAACAAAAACCAGGGGAATACCAGGTCCGCCAGGCTCACCCCGCCAAAGGGGGCATGGGTGAGCTGGTCCGGGGTGGCATCATCGAGGGCCACGTTGTTGACCAAGAGCATCAGCAGCACCGTGAGGCCGCGCAGGCCATCGAGCGCGACCAGCCGCTTGGCAACCGTCGGCGTGGCTTTTTGCTCTTGGGGTATCCCGGCTTGTACGACCATTCTCTGCCCCCATTCAACCCGTCCCACTAAGCGCCGGGTCTCCTTTTTCGGCCTTAGACTAGCTCCAGTTTCTGTAGGCAGCGTGAAGTTGTACTGAAGAACGGCTGAAGCCAGCCCGCGGCGTTCAGCCCACCTTAAACCCGAACCGGTTGGTAGAAGGCTTACCCGGCAACAATTCCCGCGACCGTAGAGTGGGTGTGGTTGGGGGGCGGACTAATGCGCTGGCCGTTCCCAGCCGCAAACCCTGGCGCTCGGCGAGCCTTAAAAACGTGGGCAGCACCTGGATGGTCTGTAGCACGTTGTCGTGCAAGAGCACGATGCCGCCGGGGCGCAGCTTGGAGAGCAGCCGGGTCTCCAAAAGCGTGTCGCCGGGCTGGTCAAAGTCGCCTGGGTCGTCGGTCCAGAAGGCCAGGGTCAGGTTGAGGTCGCGCACCACTTGCAGCACGGTGGGGGAAAAACGCCCCCCCGGTGGGCGGAAAAACCGCACCGGCTTTCCGGTGATGCCCTCCAAGACCCGGTTGGCCTTGAGGATTTCCTCGCGCACGGTGGCGGTGCTTAGGTTGTTGAGGCGAACGTGGTGGTAGGTGTGGTTGCCGATTTCGTGTCCGTCGCGCACCATGTCGCGCACGAAGTAGGGGTAGGCCTCGGCGTTTCTACCGATGCAGAAAAAGGTGGCTTTGACCCGGGCCCGCCGCAGGGTGTCCAGCAGGAGCGGGGCGTACAGCGGATGGGGGGCATCGTCGAAGGTCAGGGCGGTGATGGGCCGG
>PSMF01000051.1:0-17833 GCA_040290005.1 Meiothermus sp. | reverse complement strand
TGATCTCGATGTGCTCGATGGCGCGCAGTTCCGAGAGCAGGCCGCCCAGCACCCCGCCCTGCTGGCTGGCGGCGTTTTGCTCGAGCTGCTGCGCCCGCACCTGGGCGCCCGAGCCCTCGAACTTGGGGGCCTTCTCGAGCTCGCCCGTGGGCGGCGCGGGTGGGCCGTACGCCCCATCACCGGGGTTGAGCCAGAGGTGATCGTAGGTCTTCAAGGTTCCCAGGTTCAGCCCCAAGAAAGCGGGGAGGCGGGCCCTACTCACCGCCGCGGTGAAGCGCGGCAGGGGGCCGCCAAACCCGGCATACTCGCGCGAGCTGTAGATGGTGAGGTCGGTTTCCTCGAGGCTGGGTCGGGCTTGAAAAACGGCCCCCACCACCTGCTGCGCTTTGGCGAGCATGTAGGCGGGCTCGGTGTCCTCTTCAGGAATCAGCACCAAGGCTGCCGCCGCCTCGATAAAGCCGTTGGATGCATAGACCACCCGCTGCACCTCGGGAATCGCCGGGTTCAGCGTGATCTGCGGCAGGGGAGGGGCGTTGCGCTGGCCCGGGGCGGCGGGTTGCACCTCACCAGGCAGGATTTGTTCGACCTTGGGCAGCGGAGCTTTGGGCTGCGCTAAAACCGTGGGGAGGCCGACCAATAGGAGGGTCAGTGTGGCGAATACATACCGTCGCATTGTTTTTTTCATGATGGGCAGGCAGATGAAGGCCGTCTGAAACTGGTACGGGAGGCGGAGGGACGGGCCCTAGAAGTATTAGGGATTCCCCGCTTCAGCTTGGTGTCAATATCATCACACTGGCTTCATCAAATGGTTCAAACTAGGGCCATGAAGCGAGCACTTCTTGGACTCCTGGGCTTTAGCCTGCTGAGTTTAGCATGGGCACAGCCCCAAGCCGGTGCATATGCCTACCGCTCTCCAGCCTTCACCGCCTTGGTGCAAGACTCCTATAGGGAAAGCCCCTCGCAAGGGGTGCAGCCCTTCTACAACTGGTTCGAGGCGGCCTATGCCAAAACCCCCAAGGCTAAACTCGAGGGCTACGAAAAGCTCGACCTGATGGGCGCCTTGGCCCAGCGCAAGAAGGAGCTAGCAGCGACTAAAGACCCTGCGGCGCGGGCTAAGCTCGAGCTCGACACCGGGGCCTGGCTGCACCGCTTGGTCAAGGCCACCATCCTCAAGTTCAGCCTCGAGCGTGGCTTCGAGTTCACCTACGCCGTCGCTAACAGCGAGCGGCAGTGCCTCCTACAATCCGTCCTGATCGCTGGAATGCTCCAGGAGATGGGCGTGGAGGCCGGGGCCTACATGGTCTGGAAGAACAACAAGGGCGAGGTCAGCAACTTAGGCCACGTCACCGCGATCATCAAGCTCTCCGACGGGCGCGATGTGGAGATTGATGCTTCCGAGCCCACGCCCTTCTTCACCCACCAGGGGATTTTTGCACCGATAAATGGGGCGTACAAATTCGCTGAACCCGTTTTTAACGAGGACAACACCATCTCCGGCTACAAGGTGATGGATTCCGGGCAGAGCGTCAAACCCGACGCCGTGACCCCGCTCAGCTACGACTACCTGCGCTCGCAGTTTTACTACTACCGCGGTGAACGCGCTCCCGGCGGCTTCCTGGCCGCGCCCAAAACCCCCGAAGGGCTGGCGGCTTCCGAGCGCTTCCTGCGGCAGTCGGTGAAATACGCCCCCGAGAACCCGTTGGCAACTTACGTGCTGGGCGTGGTTTTGCAGCGCGAGGGCAAGCTTGACGAGGCCAAGACCTACATCACCAAGGGCTACAAGCTCTACGAAAGCTATGGTTACATCCCCGACGGGCCAAAGGATGCGTTTGCAACGGCCTCGAGGTAAATAAGGGGTCGGAAAAATAAACGGGGAAGTGTGTAGGGGCGGGTCTATGACCCATAGACCCGCCCCTAGGTTTGAGGTCGCGTACGAGACGGAATTTCTCGAGCCCTCCAAAACCCCGTCGCCAACGTGCCCTCACTTACCGGCCTGTGTCCCTCGCTTGAGGAACTCGTTGGTGTAAAACGCCGTCGCAGGCAGGTCGGTTTTGACCCGTCCGGTGCCCTTCAAAAGCGCCAGACCGCTCGTCCAGCCCTGCGGGTTGGAGAAGCCCAACCCGTTCTGGCGCGTGTAGAGCGAGGTGTAGAGCTTTAGCGAGACCTGCAACACTTTAAAGCGGTCTTCGCTCAAGTTTTGCACGTACTTTTTGGAGTCCTCGAAGGCTTTGCGCGGCTGCTTTAGGGTGAAAGCCATCGCGTCCTGGGTGGCCTGGACGAATTTCCGCGCGAGGTCGGCGTTCTCCAAAACCTTATCGGTGCTGATGACCCCCACGCCGGGCGAGAGGTTGTACGGCGCGGCGGGAATCACGTTCAGCGCGACCCCTTTGGCCCCCAGCAGCAAAGGCTCGTTGTTGACGAAACCCATCGCCACGTCTACGCGGTTGGTCAGGATGGCCTCGGCCTGGGTGAAGCCGATCTGCTCGATTTTGATGTCGGTTTCCTTCAGCCCGGCGGCCCGCAGCATGGCTTGCAACGACGTGTAGGACGTGCCAAACAACCCCGGCATCCCCACCGTCTTGCCCTTCAGGTCGCGCACGGTTTTGATGTTCTTCTCGGCCCTCGAGAATAAGGCGTTGGGCACGCTTTGGTACATCGCCAGCACATATTTGAGCGGGGTTCCCTGCGCCCGCAGAGAGATTACGTCCTCGGCATCGGCGACCACGAAATCCAACTTGCCTTGGGCCAGGAGTGGGTACAGCTCGGAGGAAAACCCGTGCTGGAATTCCACGTCCAGGCCGCTTTTGGCGTAGATGCCTTCCACCACTCCGGCATAAAAGGGTGCGAACTGCACGTCGGGCAGATAGCCCAACCCCACCTGTATCTTCTGGTTCTGGGCCAAGCCCAGCGATAGCAGAACCGCGACAACGACGATGAATCTTTGCATTTGTTCGACCTCGAGACTAAACCCGTGCTGCTTGAAGCCAATCATTTTTGTCATGACCCGCGCCGGGCGTAAAGCCTTACGCCCCTACGAAATCGATTCCAGCTTGATACGGACGGTCTGGGCACGAACCAGCCGTCACTTTTAGGATTATCTCGAGGCTCTAAGAAGAGTTTCCGGTCATTTTCGCCGCTCAGAGTCGGGAAACTCCGAGCTTCGCTCCTTCTCTCATCCCGACTGTACGGTCGGCTTCGGAATCTCACCGAATCGGGCCTGGATGGGTTGCGGATTTCCAGGCTTCGCGGGCTTCGGCTTCGCCATCACCGCCGGTGGGGAATCGCACCCCGCCCTGAAGGATTGAGCCTTTCGGCTCACCGCTTAGCATAAACCCCCACCGGGGTTGCAAAGTGCGATGAGTTGGATTTTCATGGGAGGGTGCGCCTGGAACTTCAAAGCCTGATGGAACAAGCCGACCCGCGCGTGTTGGAGCGCGGTCAGCAGATTTTCCAGAAGGCCGATTTCCTCGAGGCCACGGTGAGCAAAGGCCGTTACCGCGCCCGGTTGCGTGGCTCTGCGCCCTATCCATACCGAAGTTTCATAGACCTGGACGAAGGAAGCTGGGGCTGCACTTGTCCCTACGCCTGGGGGCCGGTGTGCAAGCACGTCGTAGCGCTGGCTTTCGCCATCCTCGAGGCCCCGGAAATCTTCCGCAAAGTGTGGGCCAAAGCCAAGAAGCCGCCGGTTTTGCAAGGGCTGCTCGAACTGTCTGAGAATGACCTGATGGAACTTTTGTGGGAACTGCAAGAGGAGCGGCCCGAACTGGTTTTGGAATTTGCCTACAACGTGGTGCAGCGCGAGGAGGAATAGTGGAAATCGCCCGTCTGCGTGACCATCCCGAACTCATCCCAGAGGTGGCAGGATGGATTTACAAGGAATTTCCCTATGCCTTTGTGGGGGAGAGCCTGAGGGCGTGGATCGAGGCCGTCGCCTACGGGCAGCTCGACGGCTCGCTAACCACCTTCGTGATTTTGGAGAGGGGCAGCCCGCTCGCTACGGCAAGTTTGGACCTCGAGGACTTGCCCTCCTATCCGCACCTATCACCCTGGCTGGCTTCGGTTTACACGCGGCCCGAGCACCGAGGAAAAGGCCTGGCGGGGATGCTGTTTGCCGAGATTGAAAAAGAGGCTCGGGGTAGGGGCTTCGACCGGATTTACCTCTACACCACCGACCAGGAGGCGTTCTACCGCAAGCGCGGTTGGGAGACCTTGGAGGGCTCGAGGCTGGACGGAGAACCTACCGTGGTGATGCGCAAGGTGCTGTAATCCTAGGTGAAGCTTGCGTAAGCTTAGCAAATCCATTTCGAAGATGTAGGGACGACAGCGAAGCCGCTTGGCGGCCCGGCGGTGCCGGTACTCAGGGCCCGTCGTCCCTACGCGCATCGCTCGTCCAGTTGCGGGCTTGACGCCGCTAACCCTCCCACGTATCACCGCCGCCGGTAGCGCAATACGTAGCCCTCGAGCCACGCCACCATGCCGTAGAGCGCGATGCCCAAAAGCACCGTCACCCCCACCGCCGCGAAAGAGTTGGCGTAGTTGAAGTTCAGCCGCTCGCTGTTCGCCATAAAGCCGAGCCCCGAGCCGCCAAACACAAACTCCGCCACCACCGCGCCGATCAGCGCCAGCGAGACCGTGAGCCGCAGCCCGCCCAATATCACCGGGAGGGCTCCGGGGAACTCGAGCTTGGAAAACACGCCCCAGGCACTCGCCCCGATGGTCTGGAACACCTCGCGGTAGGTGCGATCCACCTCGCGCACCCCCACCATCGCCGAGACCAACACGGGGAAGATGGAGATCAGCGCGGTGACGGTGATTTTGGAGCCCAGCCCGTAGCCGAACCAGATGATTAGGAGCGGGGCCACGATCACCGTCGGGATCGCTTGCAGCGCCACGATGAAAGGGGAGAGGAGCCGCTCCAAGGCCCGCTTTCGCCCCATCGCGTAGCCCAGCGGCAGGCCAATCAGCAGCGAGCAGAGAATCCCCAGCCCGGCGGTTTGCAGCGTGGAGAGGGTGTTCTGCGCCAGCAATCCTGCATTCTGAATCGCCGCGTTCCACACCGCCCCCGGCGCGGGCACAAACAGCGGAACCCTGGCCGCCATGAGGCCCCAGGCCAGGAAAAACAGCGCGGTCAGGCCCAGCACGCCGAAAAGCTCCCAGGGCGGGCGTAGCGGGCCGGGTGGGGGCTCGATAAAGGTCGAGTCGGCCACGCCAAGGCGCTCGCGGAGTTCGGCCTCGAGGCCATCGGTAAAGGCGGTGAGGCGGCCCTCGTTGCGGGTGTCGAGGATGGTCTCGATTTTGCCGCCGGTGAGCACGACAACTCGGTCAGCCAGATAAACGGCCTCGCGGATGCTGTGGGTAACGAACAAAATGGTTTTGCCGGTGCGCTCGTGGAGGTGTTTGAGTTCTAGGTTGAACCGCTCCCGCACCAGCGCGTCGAGTGCGGCGAAGGGCTCGTCCATCAGCAAAACTTCGGCATCCTGTGCGAGTGCCCTGGCGATGGCGACCCTGGCCTTCATCCCGCCGGAGAGCTGGTGGGGATAGAGGTTCTGGTAGGGCTTCATCCCCAGGTGGGTCTCGATCTTGCCGCGCCCGGTGAGTTCGATGGGGAGCTGGATGTTTTGTTCCACGGTGCGCCAGGGCAGGAGCCGGTAATCCTGAAACACCATCGCGGGCTGGCCCATCACCTGCACGCTGCCCCGGCCTGCCCGCAACAGCCCGGCCACCACCCGCAGCAGGGTGCTCTTGCCTCCGCCCGAGGGCCCGATGATGGCGACGAACTCGCCTTTGCGCACCTCGAGGTCTATCGCTTTGAGCACGGCTTGACCGGCGAACTCCACCGAGACCCCGGAAAGCCGGATGGCTACGGGGGTTTCGGCGGTTGCGGGCTGCGCCGGTGCCGGACGGCTCACGCTTCAAGCATACCTTGAGGGCGGTTTACGACTGCACGCTGCTTCACGGAATGGAAAGCGCGGATGGCAGATAGCCGATAGCCAAAAACAAGGTCCTGTCCACGACAGCAAAATCCCCGCCTGATAATTAAGGTTCTGGACATGAGGTATTTAGCTATCTGCTAGCGGCATTGTCAAATCAAACCTCGAGACTTCCTCTTCATTGGATTTATCCCGAACCTACCATACGGTAGCTTTGTAGCGCGGAAGCACTTAGAGGGGGAGATGCAGGGGTAGGGTTTGGGCCATGATCAACTCTGCCGAAAAGCCCTTAGAAGTGGTGTTGGAACTGCTGGGCCAGCGCGGGGTGTACACCATTTTACAGTCGCTCACCTCCAATCCGATGCGGTTTGGGGCTTTGCAGCAGGTGACGGCGCTGCCCCCCCGCACGCTCTCGCTGCGGCTCAAGGAACTCGAGGAGGCCGACCTCATCACCCGCACCGAGTACAACGAGGTGCCTCCCCGCGTGGATTATGCCCTTACCGACACGGGAAAGGCGCTGCGACCGGCGCTGGAGGCCCTGGCCGCCTGGGAAAAGCAACACGCTTAAGCTTGGACTAAAGAGCCCACCGATACCCGTCGGTGGGCTTTTTCATATCTTTTTAGCGCCGGACCGCGACGATTTCTAAGTATTCCGAGGGAATCGCCAAGGTTCCATCGGTGGAGCGGTTGAACTGCTCGGCCAGGGCTTCAATCCCCTTCGCCAGCGACTCCTTTCCGGTCTCATCGAGGGCCTCGAAGGCTTTGAGGGTGGGGCCATAGTGGGTGCGGAAGAACTCCACAAAGTGCTGCGGGGAAGAGTAGCGAAAGACGAAGTGCTGGCGCTTGGCCTCGAGTGTGCTCACCCCGTCCCCCAGCAGTTCTTTGAGCCGGGCCTCAGTGCCCCACAAGAGCGGGGATTTGAGGCCAGCGGGCTGTAGATGACGCTTGGCCCGCAGCGGTTCCTCCGGTTCCACTCCGGCAACCCTGGCCCACAAGGCCTGGCTTGCCCCTTGCGGCAGAATGCTCCGGGCCTCTAGCACCCTTTTGACTGTGACGTCACCGCACAGCCTAATCACCCAGTTGCCCACCACTGTGGTCAGGGTCGCGGGAACGAAGCCTCGGGGTGGACCTGCCAGTGCCAGCGGGTGCCGTCGAACCAAAAGCACCCCTGGCGGCTCAGGTAGGTGAGGTACTCCAGGCTAAACAAGGGGTTGCCCAGAGCGCGGCTATAAATCCACTCCAAGCCCTCTGCGGGTAGGGCCGCGTTTAGATGCGCGGTCAGCATCGCGTCGGATTCTTCCCGAGAAAGCCGCTCGAGCTCGAAGCTCTGAAACCCCTCGAGGGCTGCCCGGCCCGTCAGCAGCAGCCCCACCCCACGTAGTTTGGGCAGGGCTTGGGCCAACCGGCGGACGAGCTCGAGGCGCTCTGGCCGGGCCTCATGCAAGTCGTCCAAGTGCAAAATCACCGGGGCCAGCTCGCTTAGGGCGGTACAAAGCGCCTCCACGAGCCGGGAGGTCTCGATGGTCTGGCCCTTCTCCAGCCCCGTCAATACGCGTTGGGCTTGTGGGGAAAGGGCAGCGGGCCGGGGTAGGGCTTGGGCTAAGCCTAGGTCGGGCGTGGTGGCCGCCAGGCCGAAGCTGCGGCAGGGGGTTTCGCGCAATATGGCCTGCGCCGCGTGGGTTTTGCCGATCCCCGGCTCCCCCCACAAAACCACCGCCTGTACCGGGCGCTTTGACAGCACCGCATTCAGATATTTGTGAATTGAAACCGGAGCCTTTTGCACGATGCTGAATTATTCAAAGGCGGGTGTTATGCCGCCGTTACGTCTGGGAGAGCGTTACATGGGGGTTTAATAAATAAAGCGGGATGATTGGATGAAGGGTTAAGCGGGGGCGATCGCGGGTCCATCATCCTGAGGTGATGAGGCCTTTGACCCGCACCACTTTGGTGGCCCTTCGCTAAAGGAAAGCCCCAAAACACCCGCTCGGTAACGTCTTTATACGCTCCTGTCCTAGACGCTATTTCAGCGAGCATACACGGTATTTGAGTTTGATCTGCAGTCGGTAATGAAATCCAAACTATAACTTTTACGTCTGGCAAAGATTACCCTCGAGCCGTCAGCCTCGGACCTCGAGGTTTCGCAGCTCGACATTTTATAGCGCTATGATTATCATTGTGAAGATGAAGAGGTCGAAAGAGGAGCGTATATGAGCGCAAAAATCAACGGGTTGCACCATGTCACCGCGATGGCGGGGGACCCGCAAAAGAACTTGGATTTCTACACCGGGGTGCTCGGCTTGCGGCTGGTGAAGGTCACGGTCAACTTTGACGACCCCGGCACTTATCACTTCTATTACGGTGACGGCCTGGGGCGACCGGGGACCATCCTCACCTTTTTCCCCTGGCCGGGCGCGGTTCAGGGCCGTGCGGGGGTGCATCAGGTGGGGGTGATCTCCTTTGCGATACCCCAGGAGGCGCTGGGCTACTGGACCCACCGGCTGCTCGAGCAGGGCGTGAAGTACGACACCGGCCAGCGCGAGGGGCTCTCGTACCTGAGCTTCAAGGACCCGGACGGGATTCAGCTCGAGCTGGTCGCGGCACCCGCCGCCCCCGAAGCTACCGACTGGCTCGGCGCCGCGGTGCCCGCCGAATACGCCCTCCGCGGCTTTTACAGCGTTCAGATGTGGGTGCTCAAAGCAGGGGAGAGCGTGCGGCTGCTGGAAACTTTGGGTTACCGCGTAGCCGGGCGTTCGGAGAACATCACAACTCTGGAGCCTGAGTCGGGGTTGGGCCGGGTCGAGGTGCGCGAGACCGGGCAGTTTCTGGCCGGACGCGGCGGGGTCGGTACCGTCCATCACATCGCTTTCCGCGTACCGGACGACGGGGCTCAAGGGGAGGTGCGCCAGGGCTTGATGCACCAGGGCATCCCTACCACCGCCGTCCAGGACCGCCAGTATTTCCGCTCGATCTACTTCCGCGAGCCGGGCGGGGTGCTGTTCGAGATCGCCACCGACATCCCCGGCTTTACCGCCGACGAGCCCTTCGAGGCGCTGGGAACGGGGCTAAAGTTACCCGAGTGGCTCGAGGCCAATCGTTTCCAAATCGAGGCGGTGCTGCCCCAGGTCCGTTTGCCCCAGGAGGCGCAAAGTGCACGGTGAGTACAAAACGCCCGGCGGCAAGCTGGTGGTGGTAGACCTTGAGGTCAGGGACGGCAAATTGCGGCAGGTGCAGGTGAGTGGGGACTTCTTCTTAGAACCCGAGGAAACCCTCGACGCGATAAACAGAGCGCTCGAGGGCCTCTCCGCCGATAGCGACGAACCTTCCATCGCTGAATCGGTGCGCCGCGTCACCGAGGGGGCCGAGCTGATCGGCTTTTCGCCCGAGGCTATCGCCGTCGCGGTACGGAGGGCTTTGGCGTGAGAACCGATTGGAATGATTACGAGTGGAAGCTGCTGCGGGACGGGCCGCAGAGCCCGCAGATGCACATGGCTCTCGACGAAGCCCTGACCTACGCGGTGGGCTCGGGTAAACGCCCGCCCACGCTGCGAATCTGGGAGTGGGGCTCGCCCGCCGTGGTGATCGGGCGCTACCAGTCGGTGAGAAATGAGGTGGACCCCGAGAACTTGGGGCGCTACGGCTTTGAGGTGGTCCGGCGGATCAGCGGGGGTGGGGCGATGTTTATCGAGCCGGGGAACACCATCACCTACTCGCTGTATGCCCCGCAGGAGTTGGTACAGGGGATGAGCTTCCAGGAGTCGTATGCCTTCATGGACGTCTGGGTGCTGCAAGCCCTAAAGTCGCTGGGCATCGAGGCCTCGTACCAGCCCATCAACGACATCACCAGCCCCGGCGGCAAAATCGCGGGGGCCGCCCAAACCCGGCGCGGCGGCGCGGTGCTCCACCACGTCACCATGGCCTACGACATAGACGCCGCCAAGATGACTCAGGTTCTGCGCATCGGGCGCGAAAAGCTCTCGGATAAAGGCCAGACCAGCGCCCAGAAGCGGGTGGACCCGCTGCGCTCGCAGACGGGATTGCCCAGAGCCGAGGTGATTGACCGGATGGTGGGCACCTTCGCCGAGCTGCACCCATCGCAGCCGGACAAACTCGGTGAAGAGGAGCTCGAGGCCGCGCGGGAACTGGTCAAAACCAAGTTCGGCACGAAGGAATGGATCTATATCATCCCATGAGGAGCGATGAGCGGCTAGCCATGAGCCATGAGCCAGGAACGCCCAAAGCCCAAAGCCTAAAGCTGAAGGCTAAATACCTCACGTCCAGCGAAGGGATTCTCGGGTTGATTGTGCCCTTCCAGACGGAGATCGTGTTTTTGAGCTTTCGGCCTTCAGCTCTTGGCTCATCGCTTTTATGACTCCCTTATGACTCCCCGCGCCTACACCATGCCCCTCGCCGCCATTGACGCCCAGCGCCGTCCCTGGCGCGAGAACCTGTGGCGAGCCCTGGGCGGGGTGGTGGAGGTCCACGACTCGCCTCAGGTCCCGCGCGAGATTCTGGCGCTGGCCCACAGCCGGGCCTACTTGGACAAGCTCTTCAGCGTGGGCCTGACCCGCGAGGAAGGGCATAAACTCGGCTTTGCCTGGAGCCCAGAAGTCCTCACCCGCTCGCTGTACTCGACCGGCGGAACTTTAGCCGCCACCGAGGATGCCTTGAACACCGGTTTAGGCCTCAACCTCGGCGGCGGGACGCACCACGCCTACCCCGACCATGCCGAGGGGTATTCGTTGTTCAACGATGTGGCAGTGGCAATCCAATATGAGCGCAGCCGGGGCTTCACAGGCCGGGTCCTGGTCGTGGATTTGGACGTGCACCAGGGTAACGGCACGGCAGTGTTTTTTCAAGGAGACGACAGCGTGTTTACCTTCTCCATGCACGCCGAGCACAACTACCCCGCGCACAAAGAGAAGAGCGACCTGGACGTGAGCCTGCCCGATGGGACCGGGGACGCGGCGTATCTGGCGGCACTCGAGCCCGCCCTGGAGCAAGCTTTTGCCTTCCGTCCAGCGCTGGTCTTCTTCAACTCCGGGGTGGATGTGCTAGGCGGAGACCGTTTGGGCAGGCTGGCCTTGAGCATGGAGGGCTTGAGAGAGCGCAACGCTCGAGTTTTTCAGAAAGTGCGGCAGGCCGAGGTGCCGCTGGTGGTGGTATTCGGTGGGGGGTATAACCGCGACCCAGAGCGAAATTTACAGGCTCGAGCCCTGACCTACCGCCAGGCCCTCGACCAACAGCGAGCAGAGCTCCCCGACCAACAGCGAGCAGAGCTCCCCGACCAACAGCGAGCAGAGCCCTCGAGCTCGCGGAGGTGAAAAGCGTATGACTTCAGAACTGGGTTTCGTCCACCGATTTGAGCCGGGAAGTTCGGCTGCCACGCTGTTGGTGCTGCACGGCACGGGCGGCGACGAGAACGACCTGATTCCACTAGCCCGAGAACTCGCCCCGGGTGCCAAACTGCTCTCTCCGCGGGGGAAAGTGCTCGAGAACGGCGCTCCCCGCTTCTTCAGGCGCTTGGCGATGGGCGTGTTCGATTTAGACGATCTCAGGGCGCAGGCCGCTGACCTAGCCGGCTTCGTCCGGGACGCGGCCGAGAAATACCGTCTGGATGCTGAGAAAATCTATGCCTTGGGGTATTCCAACGGGGCCAACATCGCCGCCGCGCTGTTGCTATTGCACCCCGCGGCGCTCGCGGGCAGGGTTTTGCTGCGGGCGATGATGCCCATTGAACCCGAGGTCTTGCCCGACCTCAGCGGCAAACGGGTATTTATGGCCGCGGGCACCCAGGACCCGATGATCCCCCGCGCCTCGGCGGAAACCCTGTCCCAGCGGCTGCAACAAGCCGGGGCCGAGGTAGAGTTGCGCTGGCAGACCGGGGGGCATCAGCTTTACCGTGAAGAACTGGGGGCCGCGAGAGCCTGGCTGGAGGCAAAGGTATGAACCCGTCGCTCAAACTCACCGGCCTGACCCTGCGGGTGCGCGACCTGGACGCGCAATTGGCCTTCTACCGCGACCTGCTGGGCCTCGAGGTGGTTTCCAGAGAAGACCACCGGGTTCAGCTCGCCCCTGCCGGACGCGAGTTCACCCTCACGCTGGTCCACGTCCCCGACGCGCCCTTGCGTCCTCGGCCCTCCCTGGGGCTGTATCACTTCGCGCTCCTGCTGCCGGACCGCAAAACCTTGGCGGCGACCTTTCGCAGGCTGCTCGAGGCCCGCTATCCTCACTTTCAAGGGGCCTCCGACCACGGGGTTTCCGAGGCACTCTACCTCTCCGACCCTGAGGGCAACGGCATCGAACTCTACCGTGACCGTCCCAGGGCCGAGTGGCCGATGGCTGGGAGCCAGGTCGAGATGTACTCCCGGCAGCTCGATTTAGAAAACCTCCTGGCCGAAGCACCGCAGAGTGCCGGTCTGGACGCCGCGACCACCTTTGGGCACCTGCATCTCCATGTCGCCGACTTGGACCAGGCCGAAGCTTTTTTCACTGGGCTGGGGATGGCGGTGATGCAGCGCGACTATCCCGGTGCGCGGTTTCTCGCGGCGGACGGCTATCACCACCACATGGGGAACAACCTCTGGGCCAAGGGGCGCACCGCGCCGCCGGAGTCCACCGGGCTGCTGGAGTATAGTCTGGCCCTGTGGGGCCGCGAACCCGCCACGCTGACCGACCCCAACGGGACCCAGGTCCACCTGACCCCGCTCTAAACCCACCTCTCAGCCGGGCGGCCCATACTGGGGCTATGAAACCGGTCTGGGTCGGGCTGGGCTTGGTCGGCTGGCTGGCCTTAGGGCAAAGTGGCGGGGGTTCCTGGCAGACCCTGGCCCTGCTCAGCGAACCCCGCCAGGAGGTGGGGGTGGCCGAGGTGAACGGCGAGATTTACGTGGCTGGGGGCTTCTTGGCGGGTGGCGAAACCTCCGACAAACTCGAGGCCTACGCACCCGCCGAAAACCGCTGGCGCACCCTGTCCCCTTTACCCGTAGCGGTCAACCACCCGGCGGCGGTGGGCTTGAACGGCAAACTCTACGTGCTGGGCGGGTATCAGTCGCCGCAGGGACTGGCCGGGCCGAGCAATACCGTGCAGGTTTACGACCCCGCCACCGCCGCATGGAGCCAGGCAGTGCCCATGCCCAGCGCCAGGGGCGGCCTAACTGCCGTCGTGCTGGACGGTAAAATCTACGCCGTCGGCGGGGCCGGTGGGCCTTCGCTGGGCGACTTTGCGGTGTTCGACCCCGGCGGGAATACCTGGACCGCGCTCCCGGCCATGCTCACGCCCAGAGACCACACCGGTGCCGCGACCATCGCAGGCAAAATTTACGTGGTGGGCGGGCGGAATCAGCGAAGCTTTACCCTGAACACGCTCGAGGTCTACGACCCGCAAACCCGGAAGTGGGCCGCGCTCGCCCCGATGCCCACCGGGCGCTCCGGTCACGCCGTCGCCGCGCTGGGGAACTGCCTGTACGCTTTCGGCGGGGAAGGGAACCGCCAGTCTCCGGCGGGCACTTTCCCCCAGGTGGAGGTCTACTCGGTGCGCACCGGCAAGTGGAGCAGCCTGGCGAACATGCCCACCCCGCGCCACGGGATCGCTGCCGCAACGCTCAGCGGGAAGATTTACCTGCCCGCCGGGGCTTGGGAGCAGTGGCGGACCACGAGGTCTTCACCCCGCCCGCTTGCCCCGACTAGACGAACCGCGTCCTCGAGGGTGTTTTTATCAACACAAGTTTGGCGGTTTAGAGGTGAGGACAAGTGTGTCAGTGTGTCGGTTTGCCCTAGGTTGAATGCAGCCGGGTCGGCTGGGTTTTTTGCATTCGACGTTGGGCGGCGACAAGGATATAGTCTATCCAGCCCCTCACGACTGGAGAGACTTTGACCCATGCCCAGCGCGTAGACCTCATTCGGCCCGGTGTCCCCGGCCCCGCCGGACAGGTCTGGGCCGACCTGGGTGCCGGGTCGGGGGCTTTTACACTGGCGCTGCTCGAGCTGCTGGGCGAAGGGGGTCAGGTCTACGCCGTGGATAAAAACCTGCGTGTCCCCAAGCACCCACGCCTTCACACCCTGTGGGGCGACTTCACCAAACCGCTCAAAATCCCACTGCTGGACGGCATCCTGATGGCGAACAGCCTGCACTACGTGGAGGATAAAGCCACCCTGCTAAAGCAGCTCCAGACCTACCTGAAACCCGGCGGGCGTTTGCTGGTGGTCGAATATGCTAACCGCAGACCCAACCCCTGGGTTCCCTTCCCCATCGCGTTTTCCGGGCTCGAGGAAATCGCCACTGGGACAGGACTCGTGGCCCGCAAGGTGGGGGATACGCCCTCGGATTTTGGCGGGGAAATCTACGCCGCGCTCCTCACCAGGGGATAGCTTTTTTATCCCGGAAGAACCCGCCGGTCGGCCCATCTTTGGGTAGCGTCGCCAGCCAGACCGCGGTTTCAGCCCCTTTTTCCACCGAGCGCGGAGCCCCTGAGCCGCCCATGTCGGTGCGCACCCAACCGGGGCACATGGTGTTGACCAGGACGTGTTTGCCCCCCGCATAGGCCATCTGGCGGGTCAGGGCGTTGAGGGCGGCCTTAGAGACCGAGTAGGCTGGGGCGTAGCCGCCCATGCTGCTGAGTTGCCCCGCCGTGGACGAGATGTTCACCACCCGCCCGTACTTGCGCCGCACCATCCCCGGCACGAAGGCCTCGCACAGCAGCCAGGGGCCGATCAGGTTGGACTCTAAGGTCTTGCGCACCGTCTCCGGTTCCACGTCCAGCACGTTTTCGCCTTCGTCGAGGAGGATTCCGGCGTTGTTGACCAGCACGTCCAGACGCTCATAGCGGGCTTCGACCTTCTCCTTCAAGGCCAGCACACTCATTGCATCGGTCACGTCCAGCTCGAGGAAACCCACCTCCAGGCCGTCCGCTTTCAGGTGCTGCACCGCCTGGCGGCCTTTAGTCGCGTCCCTGGCGGTCAGGATAACCTGGAGGCCGAGTCTCGCTAGCTGCCGCACGATCTCGAGGCCGATGCCCCGGTTAGCCCCGGTCACCAGCGCGATTTTGGGTTCGTGGGTCATAGGGAAATTGTAAAAGGTCAAAAGGGTAAAAGGTGAAAAGTGAAGTCGGGGTCAACCCCTCCGGCGAGAAGAGCGCCACCTCTCCTGATATTCGCAGAAAATAATGTTCTGGATAGGAGCCAATTTATACGTACTCAAGGGGATGCAGAGCCGTCAACTCTTGACCTTACCGCTCAAATCACCCGCCGCGAAAGCCGCGTCAGGAACAGGCTCGAGGCCAGCAGGAGCCCGGCCCCCAGCGTCACCATCCCGGTGACTTCGGTGAGGCGGCGCTCCCCAGCCCAGCGAGTTCCCGATCTGCCCGTAGACTTCCCTCAGACGGCTGGCCGAGCCCACCGCGCGGTACTGTCCTCCGGTGGCGAGGGCGATGGAGCGCAGCGCGGTCTCGTCAAAGTCGAGGCCGCCGGAGGTCAGCTTGCCTACCCCCACGGTATAGACCCGCACCCCCAGCCGCGCCGCCCGCTTGGCCATCACAATCGGGTCAATCCCGGACTGGTTTTGCCCGTCGGAGAGCAGCACCGTAATCGCCGAGCGGCTGGCCTGGCCGTTCTCATCGAGCGGAAAGGCCTCGAGGATGGTCATCAGCCCCCGCCCGATAGCGGTGCCGGTGGCGGTCTCCAGGAAGTGGATTTTTTCCTGACATCATCGCGGTCGAGGGTGAGAGGCGCGTTTAGGACGGCGTTTTCCGAAAAGCTCACCAGCCCCACCTTGACCCAGGTGGGCAGCTCATCCGGCAGCCGCCAAGCTGCCTGTTTGGCCGCCTCGAGGCGGTTGGGCTTCACATTCTTGATGTCCATTGAGCCGCTGATATCAATCGCCAGCATCACCCCCGACCTCGAATCAGGAACCGCCACGGTGACAGTCGGTCTTGCCAGCGCAAAGAGGGCCAAGATAGCCCCAGACCATACAGTCCCACACACCAGCGGCGGCCCCGGAACGCGGCCCGGCCCGCTCGTGCCAACAGCACGGTTTGGGTATAGAGCGCATAGCCTTCAGCCCTTCCCAGCTCTGCCCCCCGTACGTAAAGCCAGACCCCAAGCGGCAACACGAGCAGAGTTAGTAGCAAATGCGGCGAAATAAAACTCACAACCCACCTCGTAAACCTGATGCGAGTGTGGAATCAATCGCAGATTTATGCTGTGTGGAAGCGTACTTTTTGACGATGAGCATCGGGTTGCGCACAGCCCAGGCTCAGCCACCCGTCCATAGGTAGAAGGGGTTAGGTGTATCCATAATGCCTACGCAAACCCTTTACGATAGGGCCTATGTCCGAACTGCAGCTGGGCGTGGACTTTGGCCTGACCAACACCGATGTCGCCCTGGTTAAGGGTGGCGAGCTGATCGGGAACTGGACCTTGCACGCAGCAGGCCCGGCTCGCCCGGAGCTGCTCCGGCGGGCCCTCGAGCAAAGCGGCACGCGGCCCCAGGCCATCGCCACCACCGGGGGTTTGCACCGCGCCCTGCCGGATACCCTGGCCGGGATTCCGGTCCACAAAATAGGTGAGGCACAGGCCCTGGGGCGTGGCGGCCTGGCCCTTGCAGGCTTGGACGCGGCGCTGGTGGTCTCGGCGGGAACGGGCAGCGCGATGATTGCTGCGCGGGGTGAGGAGGCCCGGCACGTCACCGGCAGCGCGGTGGGCGGGGGGACCCTGCTGGGGTTATCCAAGCTGCTGCTGGGCATCGCCGACCCCACCGAACTCGCGGCCTTGGCGGAAAAGGGCGACACCGGCGGGGTAGATTCGACCCTCACCGATGTCATCGGGGGTGGCATCGGGCACCTGCCCGCCTCGGCCACGGCGGTGAACTTTGGCCGGGTCCTCGCCTTGAGCGAAGCCCCCAAACGCGAGGACATCGCCGCCGGGCTCGTGACCTTGGTCGCCCAGGTGATCGGGATGATCAGCCTCAACGCGGTTAAGGCAGCGGGCCTCGAGCACATCGCCATCGTGGGGCATCTAACCGATCTGAAGCCGATACGGGCGGCTTTTGAGCGGGTCTGGCAGTTCTATCAGGTCGAACCAAAGCCGGTCATCCCCGAGCGGGCGGGGTGGGCGACGGCGTTCGGGGCAGCGTTGGAAGCGATGAGCAATGAGCAATGAGCAAAGTCAAAGGCGACCCCCGCATGTGCCGAGGTTGCCAGCAATTTGGTGACGACCTTGCTGCCTTTAGCGCCCCCCTGCATGCAGGGGGCACAGTGCAAAGCTCGCTATGTACGAAGTTATGAGGCAGCCGCCCACATCGGGGGGTCCGCCTTTAGCTCATCGCTTCCTTCCGCGTTACACAGCTAACAGGGCAAACGCGCTACACTTCATACAGTGACCCTTATGGCAAGACCCGAAGGGATGCGTGTGGGTTTCGACCCAGAGAACGAGGAATCCGAGGTGCTATCGCTGTATCTCGGTGAGGGCGACGAGAACCATCTGGTGGTGAACGTTTTTGACCTGGCGGGGGCGATGGCGCGGCTCGAGGACGGCAACGACCAAGACCCCTTTTTCTCGCCGACCTCCGCCGAGGGTATCTCCGGCGACACTGTGGAGGCCGACACCGGCCCGGAAGTTAATTTTTTACCGGAGGGCTTTTCCCCAGAATCCAGCGTTCCCACCGAGGCTGCATACATGGCCGCCGAGGTGGAGACGGTGGAGCCGGGCGGGCTGATGCTGCTCCGGCGCATCCTGTACCCCGGCGAGGACACCCTGGAAATCACCTGCCCCACCGGGGCGGTGTACACCTTCGACTACAAGGAAGTGGTGAACTACTTCCGCCCGATTTTGCCGCGATAAGATAACTGTTTATCGCGTTTAGCTCGTAGGTTTACCAGGATTGTAGGGGCGGGTCTCAGACCCGCCTC
>PSMF01000050.1:3214-23629 GCA_040290005.1 Meiothermus sp. | reverse complement strand
TAGGTCCTCGGGTCCTAAACCGTACTTCATCGCTAGGCTCTGCGAGATTGCAGGGACACGGGCCCGCTGTCGTTGTCCCTAGACGCATAAGCCGACCACTGCTTCGGCACGAAAGGGGATTCTTTGCTTCCAAGAGGTGAAAGGGCATTTACCAAACGCCCTTTCTTGCTCACCTAAACAAATAAAAAGGCCGGAAAATCCGGCCTTCTTGAAGCTGGCTTAGGGTTTAGGGCTGCGGGGGAACCGGGGCTGAGTGATTAGGTACGAAGGGCGCTAGGCTTTGAGACGCGATAGAGCCGGAGAACGGGACGTGCTGTCCGGAGGCTTGGGGCTTGGCGCTGGCCTGGAAAGCAGCCACGCCGTCCACGATACCCGAGCCGATGCTCAGGAAATCGTCTTCTACGTAGTACCAGACGTAGCCTTGAGCGGTGAGCGCGGGCCACAAGTCATTCAATTCCTGGGTCACGCTGCTGGCGCTGGTGGTGGTGGCACTTCCCCGCATCCGCCCGAAGTCAATCTGCACGGTTTGGCTGTAGATCGCTCGTGCCGCAGGGGACAGGTCGCTGACGTTTTTCAGGATGCCGTAGCTGCGGTAATCGGCGGAGTTCAGATAGAACGACTTGCCCCGCCCGTTGTAGCTCTCCCCGCCGTCGTGGAGCACCAGGTTGGCCCCGTCCTGGGCGATGGCCTCGAGCATCCCGAAGAAGGCCAGCCGCGCCCCGCCAAAGGCATTGCCAGTCTGCTCGGCGGTGACCCACCCCTGCGAGCTATAGTCCCCGACGTAAGGGCCATGATACCAGGCGTAGTGTAGACCGGGGTAGTTGGCTGAGAGGGTGTTAGCCATCTGGCGGTAGTAGCCGCGGATGCGCTCGTCGTTGCGGAACAGCATCCACCAGCCTTTATCCCACCACATGTCGCCCAACTGGTTGCCATAGGGGTCCTGGTAGGGCTCGTTGTCGTGGAAGATGGTGGCCCAGCCGTCTACCTGGCGCATCGCCGCGGCGATTTGGCCCTGGACCTGGATCATCTTGTTCCAGGCCGCGGTGTCGGAAGGGCTAGCGGGCCAACTGGTCAGCAGCAGCAAGCCCTTTTTCTTCTTGATCCCGTCGGCCTTGTGGAGCTGAGCCAGCAGGTTGGCACTGTTGAGGCTATAGCCCGCCCGCATGCTCTCCCAGCTCACCCCGCGTACCATCAGGGTGATGCCGTCAAAGGGCAGGGCGTTGATTCTGGCAACCACGTCGGGGGTGAGGTGGTCGGTATACATGCTCTCCCGCGGCTGGGGGTTGTACCAGATCATCCGACCGCCGCTCGAGGGGGTGGGTTGGGTGCTCGGGGTGGGCGCGGGCGTGGGTGCAGGGGCCGGAGCGGGCTTGCTAAAGTCCACGGTGATCTGCACACCCGAGGATTTCTGGCCGCCCTTGAGGGCCTTGAGGATGTAGTGGTAAGGGCTACCCCGGCTCAGGCCGGTGTCGGTGTAGGTGGCTTTGCTAAGGATCACCGGGCCGCCTGCGCTGGCCTCGGCGAGTTCGTAGGCTTCGGCCCCCGGAACGGCGTCCCAGGTGAGCACGATGCTGCTGCCAGTATAAGTACCCTTGAAGTTGCTGGGGTTGGCAAGCGTGCTGGGCGGGGCGCTGCTGGAAAGGCTAAAGCTGGCCTCGTTTTTGCCCATGTATCCCGCTTTGTTATAGGCCCGCACCACCACTGTGTACTTAGTGGTGCTGTTCACTGCTGCCACGGTGTAGCTAAAAGGCGAGAAGTCGGCGGGCAGCTTGTTGGCGGTCTGCACCGGCTGCTCGGGTCCGCCGTTGACGCTGGCGGTGACTTTGGTGATGTTGCCGCCCCTGGCGGTGCCGCGGACGGTGACATCAAAGCTCAGGCCTTGAGCCGAAGGGAGTGAGTCTTGGTCAATCTCCACCACCGGTATATCAGTGCTGATTTGTATGGGAGAGGAGCAAGAAGCCAGGAACACCGCGAGCAGAACGGAGAGACAGAGCCAGAAAGAGGAGGACGACGGTATTTTCATGATGGTATGTCACCTCGTGACGTCTACATGTTACGTAGGCGTAACGGAAAACACATTTACGTAACAAAACAGCCAATCATGGCTGCATTTTGAATACAAACGAGCGTAAACTTCCTTCTGGACAAGCTTTACTACTCAAAAGTAATATTAGAAAAAAATGAAAAAGCGTAACGTAACGCTAAGCCCAGCTTGACTTGCATGGTAGAAACATGGTTGCGGAGTGCTTGCGCTATAACGCTAGTTTGGGATTCTGCGGGGATTGCCGACGGAAGCCTATGGGATTCGTCGGTCGGGAATCTAGCCCCGAGAGCCTTTCGGATTTAGTGGGGTACAGGCCAAATGCTGTGACCTCTGCCTCATCCCTGTGCGGGATGCAGTCCTTATAATCCTGGGCGTGAATCAAGCCCTCTCCGAACTCATCGAACTGCTGCGCATCCCCTCGGTTTCCGCCGACCCCGCCCACAACGAGGATATGCGGCGGGCCGCAGGCTGGCTCCAAGCCAAGCTCAAATCCATCGGTTTTGGCGTGGAGGTGATCACCACGCCCAACCATCCCATCGTGTACGCCGAAAAACACGTCAGCGACGGCGCCCCGACGGTACTTATCTATGGACACTATGACGTGCAACCGCCCGACCCGCTCGAGCTCTGGGACACCCCGCCTTTCGAACCGACCATTCGGGACGGCAAGCTCTATGCCCGTGGTTCTTCCGATGACAAAGGGCAAATCTTCGCTCACATCGCCGCCGCGGAGTCGCTCGGCGACAAACTGCCGGTGAACGTAAAGTTCGTCATCGAGGGCGAGGAAGAGGTGGGGTTTGGCAACTTAGTGCCCTGGCTGCGGGATAATCTAGAGCGCCTAAAGGCCGATGTGCTCGTAGTCTCGGATAGCTCGCTGCTGGCCCCAGGGCAACCCGCTATCACCTATGCCCTGCGCGGCATCGCGCTGATGGAGGTGCGGTTGCAAGGGGCCGCGCGCGACCTGCACTCGGGAACCTACGGTGGTGGAGCCCCCAACCCTATCCACGCTGCCGCCTACCTGATTACCCAGCTCAAGGATGAGAACGGCATCATCCGCATCCCCGGCTTCTTCGACAAGGTGCGCCCTGTATCCGAGCGAGAACGCCAGATGTACCGCGAGCTGCCCTTCGGCGAGGGGGAGTTTGCTGGTTCTATTGGGGCCTCGGCGATGCCGGGTGAGCCCGGCCACACCCTGCTCGAGCGCATCTGGGCGCGGCCCACCCTCGATGTCAACGGCATCTGGGGCGGCTATCAGGGCGAGGGCTCCAAGACGGTTATCCCGGCTAAAGCGGGTTTCAAGCTCTCCATGCGCCTGGTCCCGGATCAGGACCCCCACGAGATATACGCGCTGACGGAACAATATTTGAGGGCCATCCTGCCGAGCGGCTACAGCATGGAGATCGTGCCCCACGGTGAGGGCAAGCCGGTGGTGACGGAACTCGAGTCCCCCGCCATGCGGGCGGCGTTTGCTGCGCTGGAGAAAGCCTGGGGCAAAAAACCGGTGTTCAACCGAATGGGGGGCAGCGTTCCCATCGTGGCCGATTTCCAGGAACTCCTCGGCATCCCCATCGTATTGATGGGCTTTGGCCTCGACGACGACAACCTGCACTCGCCCAACGAGAAGTTCGACCTGATCAACTTTGAAAAGGCGATTGAGAGCTCGAGAAATTTCTTGCTCGAGTTCGCTTCACAGCACTAACTGCCGCCAGGTAGAGTCTTTGCTGTCCAGGAGGAAGCGCAGAGTTTGCAACATCATGCCTAAAGGCCGCTCGGCCCACGAAAGGTTGGGCAGCGGAGGGCGGCTCAGCAGGTATAGGCTTAGTTGCAGATGCCGCCAAAGGATTCGCGCCTCCAGGCTTTCATCCACGATGGGTGCCACTTCCCGGTAGCCCTCTAGCATCATGGGTACGGCTTGCAACGGGATTCCCGCAAAGTCAAAAGCGGGGTCTCCCCAGCAAGCAGCCCCCCAATCTATAAGCGCCAAATAGGTGGGGGCTGAAGGCTCCACCATAAGGTTAGTGGTCTGAATATCGCCGTGACGAAAACAATGGAGATTTGGGGCCAGCGCATACGGGGCTAGCTTCTCGAGCCAGCCCTCAATCCAAGCAGCCTCCAATGCGGTGTAGTACCCTTTGAGAGCCAGATTTTGATTCAGCTCTCGAGGGTCGGGCATCGGATAATCCGCGAAGTCTCGGATGGCCTGATCGGTAGAGTCGGTTTGGTGCAACACTGCCAAATCACGACCCAGTTCTCGCCATACCTGCGGGGTCTGCTCCGGGGCCAGGTTTAGCCCCGCTAGATTTTGGCCCTGTAATTGCTCGACGATTAAGTAGGGCGTTTCGATGATCTCGAGGGAGTCGTCGTATAGCACTACCTTCGGGGTTCGCACCCCTGCTTGCCGGACGAGGGGAATTGCTACAACTTCCCGCCGTAAGGCTTCTATAAAATCGCTGGCTTGGCGGGGTACCCGAAGGATATAACGCTCATCGAGGCTATATATCGAGTTGAATATGCCAGTGCTCGGGAGCTGACGCGCAGAGTGTGCCCCCACTTTTTGAGCGATTGCCGTTAAGGCTATGGGGTTGAGAGGGGGAAACTGGGGAAGGTTCACGGTGCTGGAATCTGGCTCTGGCTGCCGCTCCTCTGTCCCCGCCGGAAGATCAACGCCTCGCCGACGCGGCCCTCCAGGAGCGGAACCGCCGGGGAGGCCGCGATCTGGGCGCAGAAGGCCACATCGCCTTCCAGGCCCACCTGCCGCAGGGCTTGGGCGGCGGCTGAGAGGTGCAGCGGCTCGGTGGGGTCGGGGTAGGTGCGCCGCGTGGCGAGGGCGGTGAGGGCGCCGTCCTCGAGCTCGAAGTTCCCCATGATCTGCAAAAACTCCGCCAGCACCCCGGCGGTGTAGGTGTCATCCAGGCCGATGCGCCCTTCCTTGCCCGCGCACAGCACCGCGACCTCCTCGGAGGCTAAGTCGTTGGCGAGCCGGGCGGCGGCGTGGGCGTTGTACAAGGAGGCCAGCAGGACGTGGCGGGCGCTGGAGGCGGCTAAATGCGCGGCCTTGGTCCCGTTGGTGGTGCTCATCACTACGGTTTTGCCGCCCACAGCGGCCCCGAGCGCTTCCCTAGGCGAGTTCCCGTAATCAAACCCAACAGGGCGCAATCCGCCTTCTTCTCCGGTGACGATGACATCGTGGTCCTTGAAGCTGCGGGCACTCTCGCGGCTGGCGGTGAGGTAGAGCTCGCGGGCTCCGGCCTCGAGAAAGGCACTCGCGGTGGTGGTGGCGCGGATCACGTCCACCACCAGCACCACGTCGGTATAGGTCAGGCCAGCTTGGGGAACGAGGTCAATCCTCAGTCGCATGGGGCACCTCTGGGTGTCGGGCAGTCGGAGTATAGGGCGGCGTCAGGCATAGCTCCCCCTCAAGGCAGCGATGTTCTGGGCGATGTTTCCTTTGAAGATGGACGAACCGGCGACAAGGATGTCCGCTCCCCTACGGACTAGTTTGGGTGCGGTCTGGACGTTGATTCCCCCGTCTACTTCGATGGGGCAACCTGGATTGAGCCGGTCGCGCATCTCGCGCAGGCGCTCGAGCCTTCCCAGGCTGCTCGGAATCAGGGTTTGCCCGCCAAAGCCCGGATTCACCGTCATCAGCAGGGCCTCGTCAATCTCCGGCAGCAGGTTCTCGAAATACTCTAGCGGCGTGCCCGGATTCAGCACCAGACCTGCTTTTACCTCATGCTCTCGGATGAGCTGGAGTGCCCTATGGACGTTGGGCGTAGCCTCAGGATGCACCAGGATGTGGCTGGCCCCAGCCTGCGCAAACTCGGCGACGTAGCGCTCGGGCTCGAGGATCATCAGGTGTACGTCCAGTGGCAGCTTGGTCACCCGCCGTAGAGCTTCGACCACCACGAAACCCATCGAGATGTTCGGCACGAAGCGCCCGTCCATCACATCCACGTGGATGAAGTCGGCCCCGGCGGCCTCTACTTCGGCTACCTGCTCTCCCAGACGGGCAAAGTCGGCAGCGAGCACCGAGGGTGCGATTTTGACGGTTGGGTTCATATCAGGGCGAAGGGAATCATACAGTATGAATGTCAGGGATAGCAATGAGCAACTAGCCATGAGCGATGGGCTAAAAAATAAGGTCAAAGGTCTAAAGTCGAAGGCTAAAATACCTTATGTCCAGGACAGGAATTCTAAAACCCCGTTTTTGCTCTTCCAGACAGGTATCGGGATTTTGGCCCTAAGCTTTCGGCTAGGGTTTAGCTCATCGCTAGACCCCTTACACATCCCCTCATCCCGCCCTGCTAGACTAACCCCGTGCGGATTGTGCTCAGGATTTTACGGGTGGTGTTTATTGCCGGGTTCTTGGGTGTGGTGGGGGCGGCGGGGTATATCATCAACAACCTGCTGCGCGACCTGCCGAGCTTAGAAGCCCTCGACGACCTGCGCTTTACCGCCACCTCGACCTTTTATACCCGTGACGGTACGCCCATTGCTGACGTGGGCACGGTGGAGGATGGGCGGGCCATTGCGCGGCAACTGGTGCGGCTCTCAGACGTGTCCCCGGCGGCGGTGGTAGCGGTGGTGGTCTCGGAAGACCAGCGCTTTTTCCGCCACTACGGGGTAGACTTTATCCGGCTCTTCGGCGGCCTGTACTACAGCTTGCGTGGCGACCTGCAAGGCGGTTCCTCCATCACGACGCAGGTGGTCAAAAATACCCTGCTCAAAAACCTGGCGGGCGAACGGCAGGGTTTGACCGGCTTAGAGCGCAAGCTCAAGGAATTCCCGCTGGCGATCCAGCTCGAGCGGCGCTACTCCAAGGAAGAAATCCTCGAGATGTACTTCAACGTGGTGCCCTGGGGCGGGAACGCGCAGGGCATTTGGGCGGCCTCGCAGGCATACTTCGGCAAAGACCCCTCCAAGCTCAGCCTGGCCGAAGGGGCCTACCTCGCCGTGCTGATTCCCGCGCCCAACACCCGCTATCTTGACCTCAAATCCACCCGCAAGCGGATGCGGATTCTGCTCAACAACATGGTCGCCGACGGCTGGGTGAGCAAGACCGAGGCCGAAAACGCCTGGAAACAGCCCATCGTGCCCAAGGGCTGGGCGGCCAAATACGATGCGGACGGGAATCTCTTGAACGCCAAGCTCGAGGCCCCCGAAGCAAGAATCATGCCCGACCTCAACATCCGCTCGGCACGGTACTTCGTCCTGGAGGTACAGCGCTACCTCAAGAGCAAGCTGGGCGCCGATAAGCTCCGCGAGGAAGGGGGCTTGCGGGTCTACACCACCCTGGACCTGAAGATGCAGGCTGCCGCCGAGAAGGCGACCACCGGGCGCAAGCTGCCCGACGGGGCGCAGCTCGCCCTGGTCGGGATGGACCCGATGAGCGGCGAGGTTTACGCGATGGTGGGGGCCAAACCCGGCACCGACCCTGGTGCGGAGTTCAACCGGGCCACCCAGGCCTGGCGCAGCCCTGGCTCGGCGATCAAACCCTTTACCTATGGCACGGCGCTCGAGGCCGGTTGGACCCAAGCTAATACCGTCCTAGACGCAGCTCTGGAATACCCCACGCCGCAGGGGGTCTGGCGGCCCAAGAACTTTAGCAACACCTTTTTGAACCGCGCGGTGACCATCCGCTACGCCCTCGACCGCAGCCTCAACCTGCCCGCCATCCGCACCGCCGATGCCATCGGCATCCAGCGGTTGGGCGACAAGCTCAAGGCGGCGGGGTTCCGCATCACCAACAACCTACCGGTGCTAGCGAACGCCATAGGCGGCGGGGCGGATATCACCCCGATGGGGCTGGCGGCGGCCTACAGCAGCTTTGTCAACGGGGGCTACTGGGTCGAGCCAAGGCTGGTGCTACGGGTCGAGGACAGCCGGGGCCGCATCGTCTACCAGCCTGACCCCAAAAAGGTGCTGCTCTGGAGCCCGCAGGTGGCCTACCAGGTCTGGGACATGATGAAAGGCTATGTTTACGACGTGCCCCCTGGTTTTCGCAGCAGCCTGGCCCAAGATGCCCAAATCCCCGGTCGGATCATCGGTGGCAAGACCGGCACCAGTCAGGATGCTGTAGACCTGTGGTTTGCCGGGGCCACCCGTGGGCTGGTAGCTACGCTCTGGGTGGGCCGCGACGACCACAAGCCCCAGCGGATGAACGGGGTGGAGCCCAGCAGCAGTATCGTCAACCCGATCATCTGGCACGACTTCGTGGAGGAAGCGCTGCGTGGCCGACCCGCCGGGGATTTCCCCCAACCCTCCGGGTTAATCCAAAGCGGTATGGACCTGCTCAGCGGCGACCCCAGCAGCAGCGGGGTGCAGGCCCTGTTCCCCAGCCGCCAAACCCAGCGCCAGCAGGCCGCCGTGCAGGACACCCCGCCCCAGCCCAGCTATATCAAGGCTGTGGGCCCCGCTGTGGCCGACAGCCCGGTCTACCAGACCATCGCTGTGGACCGTCTTACCGGCTGCTTAGCCGCGCCCGACGCGCCCACCGAGCGCATCGCCTGGTTGCAGGTGGCGGAGAATCAGGTTAATCGCTACGCTTGTGGCAATGGAAATTAGGGTGATGAGCGGTGAGCTAAAAGAGGTTGTAGGAAAGGCTGTTCACCACAGCCTAGAACCCACAGCCCATCACCCGCCGTTGCTTATTGCTCATCGCTAATATGCTTCACAACATCCGCGTCGTCCTGGTCGGCTCACAAGAACCCATGAACGTAGGATCGGTGGCGCGGGCCATGCAGAACTTTGGCCTCGCTGACCTGCGGCTGGTGGCGCCTGAGCCCCGGGTCCGAAAAGATTTGGAGTTGGGGGAGAACTCCTGGGCCTACCGGTTGGCGGTGCACGCCGAGGAGATTTTGGCTCAGGCGCAGGTCAGTGAGACGCTGCTGGAGGCCGTTGGAGACGTGCAAACCGTGATTGGGACGACGGTGCGCAAGCGCGACATCTACACCGGCCCGGTCGTCACCGCGCGGGAGATGGCCCCGGAAGCCTTGCGGCTGGTTGGGAAGGGGAAAGTCGCCCTTGTTTTCGGGCGCGAGACCTCCGGGCTCACTACCGACGAACTCGATTTGTCCCAACTCATCGTGCGGATTCCCACTGCGCCCAAACAGCCCAGCCTCAACCTGGCCCAGGCGGTGATGGTGCTGTGCTATGAGCTGTTTATGGCGGCCCAGGAGCCCTCCGCGCCGCCCCCCCATTCCCAGGCCAGCCGGGAGGCTTTAGAGGCCCTCTTTGACGATTTGGGGGAGTGGGTGCTCGAGACCGGCTTTACCGACACCAACCGCCAGCCCTACGCGGTGCGCCGTTTCCGCCGCCTGCTCCACAAAGCCAAGCTCACCCCCGGCGAGGTGCAATTCCTGCGTGGGTTCTTGCACCAGAGCCGGTGGTATGCGAGGAATGGACAGAAGAAGAGATGAAAGGTTAGCGATGAGCGACTAGCCAAAACAAGGTCAAAGGTCTAATGCCGAAGGTCAAATATCTCACGTCCAGAACAGGGATTGTCTCGATGTGGTTTTTGCCCTCTCAGACGGAGGTTCGTCTTAAGTTTTGAGCTTTCGGCTTTTAGCGCTTTGTTTTACGTGGACAAAAGTCCTAGTGCTGAAGCCTTCCCACCCGATACCCTAAAGGCTGATGGAAGCCTCGCCCAGCCTTTACCGTTCGATCCGCCTGTACCGGCTGTTCCTGCCCATCTCCATTGCGCTGGTGGTGGTGCTTTTCGAGCTGTCTTTAGAGCCCTATGCGGGGACTCGAATCGCGTTCTGGCTGCACTTGGGGTTTTACAGCTTGGTGGGGCCTTTAGTTACCTGGATGACCCTGGAATGGATTGCACAACAGGTGCTGGAGCGCGAGCAGGCCAGGACGGCCCTCGAGCAGGCCAACCGGCGGCTGGAGGCGGTGGGAAGCATCCTCAAAGGGGCCTCGCTGGCGGAAAACCTCGAGCAGGCTCTGGGCGCGGTGGTGACGGAGGTCGCGCATACCCTGGGCCGCGAGGCCGCGCTGGTCTTGGAAGGGGTACGGGCAGTGTCGCCGGGGTTTCGCGGCGAGCCCGAGCGCATCTACAGCCTGCCGCTGGGCGGCCTGGATGGACGGCTCGAGGTGGACCTGACCCGCCCGCTCTCTAAAGAGGAAAAGGGTTTTTTGGAGGTGCTGGTGGTGGAGGTGGCGGGGGCGCTGGAGGGGGTGCGGGCGAGAACCCGCGACCTGCTCACGCTCTACGAGGTGGACCAAGCCCTTCGGGCTGAGGCCAACCTGGAAAAACTGCTGGCCCGTCTTTTGGAGCGCATCCTCGAGTGGGCCGGGGCAAACGGCGGCGGGGTGTTCCTGCTCGACCCCGAGCGGTTCTTGCAGCCCCAGGTGATGCGCGGCCTCAACCAAGCCCCCCACGCCTTCGTCCCCCACGGGGTTTGGAAAGAGGCTCTCACCACCCCAGTTTTCGTACAAGACAACCTCTTGGCGCTGCCCCTGAGCATGGAGGATGGTCCCGACAAGGTGCTACAGCCGGATTCCGCCATCGGGCTGATGTTGGTGCAGGGCGAGGCCGAAACCCTGCGGCAGAAGCTACCCTTTTTGCGCTTCCTGGCGGCCCAGGTGGCCCTCGCGGTGCGCAACGCCCAGGCTTATTTGCGGGCCGAGGAGCTCGCCCTCACCGAGGAGAGGAACCGCATCGCGCGGGAAATCCACGATGGCATCGCCCAAGCGCTGGCCTTCATGGCCCTCAAGCTCGACCTGGTGGAGCGCCTCCTTGACAGCGACCCGCACAAGGCCTTGGCTGAGCTGGGTGTGGTCAAAGACACCCTCCGGTCGCAAATCCGCGAGGTGCGGCGCAGCATCTTTGCGTTGCGGCCCATAGACTTAGAGCGCTACGGCTTCCTGGAGTCGGTGCGCCGCTACGCCACGGCCTTCGCCGAACAGGCCGGGTTTCGCGTACGCCTCGAGCTGCCCGAAAAAACCGAGCTTTCCCCGGCCTCCGAGCTGGTGTTTTTCCGTGTTCTGCAAGAGGCCCTCGCCAACGCCGCCAAACACGCCCGCCCTAGCTTGGTGCGGGTCTCGCTCAAGCCGCTGGGCGAGCGCGGGGCGAGCCTCGAGGTGCGCGACAATGGCAAAGGCTTCGAGCCGGGCATAGCCGCCGCGGGCCTAGGCGGTTTCGGCCTGACCCAGATGCGCGAGCGGGTGGAGGCCAGAGGCGGGAATTTCGCCGTGGAGACGGCGGCGGAGCAGGGGACAGCGGTTCGGGTGGAGTTGCCATTCTAACAGGGTTCCGGGGTCAGGGTGAAAGGCGCAGAGAGCAGAGCGCAGAGCGCCTTTGACGCTTTAGCCCTCTGCTCTTTGCTCTCAGCGCTCGGCTTTTTCGGAACCCGGCCCCCGGTATCCTAGTAATACGACCCCGGAAAGGTCTGGTTGCGGCCCGAGCTCTTCGCCTCAGCCTGGAAAAGATCGGCCCTGGCGAGCACTTCCTTGGCCGAGGTGTAGCCGTCGCGGTCGGCATACCCCAAGCTAACGGTCACCTTTAGGCCCTGGTGCAGGGTGTTCCAGTCGTGTTTTTGCACCGCCATGCGCAGGCGCTCGCAGACCCCAAACGCCCGGTCCCCGGTGGTGCCCTGTAAGATCAGGCCGAATTCTCCGTTTCCCAGCCAACCCGCGACATCGCCCCGCCGCAGCACCCGCCCGACCAGCACGGCCACCCGGCGCAACACCTCGTCGCCCAGAGCAGTGGAGAACTGGGCCAGGATTTGCTCGAGCTGGTCTACCTCGAAGGTCACCACCGAGAAGTTTTCGTTGCTGCTAAAGGCCCGCTCGAGCGCCGCCGAAAAGGCCTTGGCGTTGGGCAGCCCGGTGAGTTCGTCCACCTCTTCCGCCGCCACCCCTTCCAGCAGGGTGCTTCTGGCCTTGAGCAGCAGGATGTTACGCTCATGAACGAGCTGTAGGGCCTGCTCTAGGGTCGCCACCGGCCCGCCGCTGGCCTGGGCCTCGCTCAGGGCCTGCTCGAGCAGTTGGTAGAGGCGGAGGTCTTCGTCGCGGAGCTTATCGGGAACCATGAGGCCGATTTTAGTCCAGCCGGAGAGCCGGGCGAGTGATTTTGACCATCACCGGGGCTTAGGGGTCGTCGTTCACCGTGCCTTTTTGTAGGGGCAGACCCCCGTATCTGCCCCTGATCCCCGACCCGTGATTGGGGCGCGTTGAGGTCGCAGCGGGGCGAACGATGAAATTGTGACTCGAGAAAACTCGTTCTGGATGTGAGGTGTATTGAAGGTTTTGGAACGGACCTCATCCGGACCCTCTCATACCCCGAAGGGGAGGGGATTTCTTGGTTGGGCGGATGAGTTGGGGCTCGAGGCGTTGCGTTAAGGGAGTCGTAAGGCCGGGGGTTTCGGATGCGGGTAATCTGGGGGCATGAAACACTCCCTTTTGATCTTATTTCTGGCTCTGGTGCTGGGCGCCTGCGTACCTCAGGCGGTGCGACCCCAGCCGCCTGCGGTGGAGCTTCTCGGCTTTAGCCTGATCGCCCTCGACCCCTTCAGCGGCAAGGCTGATTTCGACGTGCGGTTGCGGCTGACCAACCCCAACTCCTACACCCTGCCGCTGCTCGACAGCACGGTGACGGCGGAGCTGGGGGGCACACAGTTCCGCTTTACCGTTCCTGCCGTCGAATTGCCCAACAATACGCCTAGAGAGGTGCGGACCCGGCTCACGGTTCCCGTGGTGGAGGGCACTAAAGCCCTCGCCACCTTGGTCTCAGGCGCGAGCACCCGCTTCCGCCTGCTGGGGGAACTGCGCGTCCAGCTCGGCCCGGCGGTGGTTCCGGTGGGGCCGGTGACGCTGGTAGACCGCGACATTCAGCTCCAACTGGCCTTTCAGCTTCCCAGCATCCGCATCGTCAGTTTGGGGCTGGACGGGCTGGCACTACGGGTGGTCTTAGAGGTACAAAACCCCAACCCTATCGGCTTTACCTTGGCCGGGCCGCTGCGCGTACTGGTGGGCGGGCGCAGCGTGGCCGAGACCGCCTTTAACCTGCCGCTGGCACCCAGCGGGAGCAATCGGGGCGAGCTTCGCCTGAGCCTGACCGGTTTTCCCGGCCTCGGCGGGGTCAGCCTGGACTTGGGCCTCACCGCGCGGGTCCCGGGGATTTTGGAGCGCCCGGTGGCGCAGGTGTTGCAAGGGTCTTTGCGCTAGCGGGCGGCTTATTCGCCCGGTTTGGGCGGGCTCGCTTGCAGCAGCCCCGGGGCGGTGGCATCTCCCCAATGTTCGACGATGCGCCCTTTTTGAATCCGGACGATCTTGAGCCGGTGGATATTCAAGTCTGCACCGGTGCCCACAGACCCATTGCGGGTGCCGCGCCAGACGCTCCGGCCTGCCACCCGGTCGCCTTCGGCCAGGGTATCCTCTAAGCTCACCTCGAGGTCGGGGAAAGCCGCGTGCAGCAGAGCATACTGCCGCTTGGCCCCTTCCCGTCCGGTGGGTAGGTCGGGCAGCAGTGCCCCGTGCTCCACGAAACCCTCGCCCAGCAGCTCGTCCACCGCCCCCAAATCGCCGCGTCCGACCACCTCTTCTACAAATCGCCGGAAGATACTCTTATTGGCCTCGGACACGCTTCCAACCTCCTGCATGGAGTGTGCCAAAGCGGGCGTGAAAAGAACGTCAAAAGGGGTCGAACCGAGAAACCAGATTTAGGCATCCATGTCCCAGTCGTTATTCCTCGAGTATGGGGAAGTTCGTGTGGGATGAGGCTGTTGATAGACTTCCGGTGAAAGTCGGGGTTAGTTCCACCCTAACCCTCCCTGCAAAACGGGGAGGGGACAGCGTTGAGTCCTCCCCTCGCAGAGCGGGGGGAGTTAGAAAAGAGTAGGGGCCGCACCAGGATGGCAAATTCAATCTACTTTCGCCGGAGGTCTAATATCAAAACTCGCCCTCACGTGGGGGCGCTAGCTCGCTCGCCTCGAGCCCCGCCGGTAGCACAAAAGGTGCCAGTACATGTTCAGCCGGTAGGCCAAGCCGCGCCAGAAGCCGCGCTTTTTTTCCTTCATCACCTGGCTTACGTTGGGCAGGTTGATGTACTCCCAGCGCGCCTTGGTGGTTTTCAGATGCTCGGTGATGGCGGGCTCGGGCCAACGCTCTTGGGCCAGGTGAGGCACGCCGCGCAGGAACTCGGTCTTGCAGGCCCGCTGCCCGGATAAAAAGGGCGTGGCCCGGTTGCCAAAGTCGGTCATCAGCCCGCCGCTCTTGAACACCCCAATCGCCATATCCAAACGCCCGCTCACCACGGGCTCGAGCAGCAACTTCAGGTGCTCGGGCTGCAATCCGACCAAGTCGGCGTCGAGCAAAATCAGATAAGGTGTTTGGACTTCGGCCAGCCCTGCGGCAATCGCTCCACCCTTGCCCTGGTTCTCCCGAAGCCGGACCACCTTGGCCCCGGCCTCCTCGGCGACCTCGGCGGTAGCGTCGCTCGAGCCGTCATCCGCCACTACCACCGCGAACCCCGCGTCCCGCGCCACCTCAACCACCCCAGGAAGGGTGGAGGCTTCGTCGTAGGCGGGGATCAGTACGGTAGCGTTCATGGGGAGGCTCGCCTAGGGTCTTGGGCTCATCCGCCGCTCAGGTTGCGGATGTCGTTTATTGTAACCAGGACGATCAGCAGAATCACAAATATAAACCCGCCATAGGCCAGCCGGGCCTCCATCTCCGGTTTGATGCGCCCACCGCTCAAGGCATTCAGCAGCAGCACGAAAATCCGCCCGCCGTCGAGGCCGGGGATGGGGAGGATGTTGAAGATGGCGAGGGACAGGTTGATGTTAGCAAGCAGGGCCAAAAGCGCGTATCCACCGGCTTGCGCGGCTTGCCCGGTGGCGTTCACAATCCCCACCGGCCCTGAGAGTCCTGTCACCTGCTGCCCGCCGAACAGCCGGACCAAACCGCTCACCACCTCACTCACGATGCGGGGGAACAGCGTCACCGTGCCCGCCACCGCGCGGCCAAATCCTACGAAGAAGTTCTGCCGTTGGTACGTCACCACCGGGCCGTAGGCGATGCCCAGGCGCGGCTCTTTGCCGTCCCAGTTGAAGCGTATCTCACGGGTCTCGGTACCGCGCTGGACGGTAAAGACCTTCTCGCCGGTGGTCTGGCGGAACTTGTTCACGTCTTGGAAATCGCTGAGCTTTTGCCCGTTGACTGCTACGATACGGTCGCCGTCCTTGAAGCCAACGCGGGAGGCCAAGCTGCCGGGAACCACCCTCGAGATTTCGGCGCGGGTGTTATCGGGGTTGGGGAAGCCCTGGGTGCTGCCCACAAACCCCAGCACGCTCCAGGCTAAAAGCAAGTTCATCACGATCCCGCCGATCAGGATCAGAAACTTTCCCCACCCGCTTAGACGGGCATAGCCCTGGGTGTCGCCGGGCTGCATCCCCTCGATCTCGGCGTAACCGCCCAGGGGAATCAGGTTCAAGCGCCAGGTGGTGCCCCAGCGCTCGAATCCCAACAGAGTAGGGCCAAAGCCGACCGCAAAATTTCTCACCCCCACGCCCTGGAGCCGGGCCGCGAGATAGTGCCCCAGCTCGTGGACGAAGATGCTCACCGCGATGATGACCAGAAACCAAAGAAGGCTCATGACGGTCTCCATCTAAACCTGAAAAGTGCGGGTACCTCGTAAAAGTTTCGCATCTGTCTACGCCTTTACCCTGACCAGTTCTCCCGCTAGACGGCGGGCCTCGCTGTCAGACTGTGCAATATTCTCCCAGGTCAGGGGTAGGGTAGGGGTTTGCTGCAACACTTTCTCTAAGAGTCGGGCGATATCCAAGTAACCGATTTGCCCCTTGAGAAAGGCTTCCACCGCGGTTTCATCGGCAGCGTTGAGCACCGTGGGGGCTAAGCCGCCCATCCGCCCCGCTTCGTAGGCCAGCGCCAGCGCGGGGAAGCGCTCGGTATCGGGCGGGAAGAACTCCAGCTGCTCCGGTAGCGGGAAATCGCGCAGGGGTGTGGGCGGGCGAAGGGGGTAGGTGAGGGCGTACTGAATGGGCAGGCGCATATCGGTGGGGCCGAGCTGGGCCTTGAGATTGCCGTCCTGGAAGCGCACCAATGAATGCACATAAGCCTGCGGGTGAATCGTCACCCTGACCCTTTCGATGGGCAGCTTGAAAAGCTGGACCGCCTCGAGCACCTCCAATCCCTTGTTGAACAGCGTGGAGGAGTCTATCGTCACCTTCGGCCCCATCTTCCATCTGGGGTGGTTGAGGGCTTGAGCGGGGGTGACGCCCGAGAGGTCGGCGGGCTCGCGCAGGAACGGCCCGCCGGTGGCGGTCAAAATCAGCTCGGCGACATCGCTAAAAGGCTCGCCGATGAGCGACTGGAACAGTGCGGAGTGCTCGGAGTCCACCGGGATGATCTCCGCCCCGCTTTGCTGAGCTTCCTCCCACAGCAGCGGCCCCGCAGCCACCATGCTTTCCTTGTTGGCGAGGCCGATCCTGCGGCCCGCCCTGACCGCCGCCCGCACGCCCGGTAAACCGGCGAGGCCCGGAATTGCGGCCACCACCACCTGGGCGGGGTGGGCGGCGACCTCTTCGGCGCTGGCGAGTTTGAGTGTGGGGAAACGACGCCTCAGCTCGAGGTGTAGGGTTTCATCGGTGGCGACCACCTCGGGTTGAAACTCGGCGATCTGTGCAGCAAGAAGCTCCAGATTCTTCCCCGCCACGAGCCCTACTGCCCGGTAACCGCGCCAGCGGCACACCTCCAGGGTTTGGGTGCCGATGCTCCCGGTGGAGCCTAGCACCACGATGCGTTTGGTTAGTGATTCATCGCTCATCGAGGTGCAGTCTACCCCGCCCTCACCGGAGGAATAGCGATAGTAGATAGTAAGTCAGCGGCACGGTGAACAAATGCGAGTCCAGCCGGTCGAGGAGGCCACCGTGGCCGGGGAGCAGCGAGCCTGAATCCTTCACCCCGCAGTAGCGCTTGAGCATGGATTCGGTGAGATCGCCGAGCTGCGCGGCGAAGGAGAGCAGCAGGTTGATGATGCTCAAATACAGCGGGTCCAGCAATGCGAAGGGCGAGCCCGGATAGGCGTTTGCCATGATGTTGGTGTAGCCCCACAGCACCAGAAAGCTGACCGCGATACCGCCGATTGAACCTTCTACGGTCTTGCCGGGGCTGATGTTGGGGGCCAGCTTGTGCCGTCCGAAAAGGCGGCCCACAAAGTACGCCCCGACATCGTTGGCGAAGCTGCACAGCAGCGGCAGGGTCAGCACCCACAGCCCGATGTCGCTGTTGGGTTGGTGGCGCAGCAGCAGGAAGAAACCGAGCGTCCAGGGCAGGTAGAGAAAGGACATCAAGCTGTAGGCGAAGCGTTCGATATTAGCCCCAGCAATTAGCTCGTTGCTGAAGGCCCCGATCAGCACCAGCCCCAGCGCGATCTCCCGCCAGGGCACGCCGGGGTAGATGTCGTGGAGCTGCGGCAGCGAGAAGAGGAGCATCACCACCCCGCCCACCAGCAGAAAGCCCATGTTCAGCTCGATGCCTCGGTTGCGGAGCATCCCGCGCAGCTCGAGCGAGCCGATCACCAGGATGGCGACCAGAGCCAGAAAAAATAGAATGCGCCCCTCGAACACCACGCCCAACAAAATCAGCCCTGCCACCACGCTCGAGAGCACTCGAGTCGGCAGCGAGGCGTCTGGTTTGATCTGCGGGCGGGCCATTTCTATCAGACTACAGCAGACCCACAAACTTGCTGTGTGCAAGTACCGCCAGGTTTACGGAAGCCTTGCGTCCAGGAGGGCACTTCTTCATCTGCCAAAAATGCCGTCCTGGCGTGGGGGTTGGCCCCGCGCGAATGCTCCGGGAAGGAAGGGGCTTCGCCGTAGCCTCATCGCGTAGTATTGGGCTGTGGACATCTACGAAATCCTCAAATTCCTCCCCCACCGCTACCCTTTTTTGCTGATAGATCGGGTGCTTTCTGCCGATGAAAAACGGTTTCGAGCGCTCAAAAACGTGACGGTAAACGAACCCCATTTTCAGGGGCATTTTCCCGGCTACCCGATCATGCCGGGGGTATTGATCTTGGAGGCGATGGCCCAAGCTTCCGTCGCGGTTGTGATTAAGCAGCCCGAGGCCACGCCGGGGGGGCTGGTGTTCCTCGTCGGGGTGGAAGACGCAAGGTTCAAAAAGCCGGTGCTCCCCGGCGACACGCTGATTTTGGAGGGCGAACTCCTCAACTACCGCCGGGGGGTGGGCAAGGTTAAGGTCGAGGCCAAGGTGGACAGCGAGCTGCGGGCCGAGGCCAGTCTGACCTTCGTGCTGCGCGGGGAAACCGCCGGGGCCGCATGAGCAAACTCGCCATCCACCCGGCGGCGGTGGTTTCTCCCCAGGCCGAAATCGCCCCCGATGCCAAAATCGGTCCTTACGCGGTGATCGAGGGCCCATGCTTTATCGGTGCGGGGGTGGAGATCGGCCCGCACGCGGTGATTTTGCCCTACGTGCGATTGGGCGAGGGGGTGAAGATCGGCCCGTTTTGCGCCCTCGGCGGGGAGCCGCAGGACTTGGGGTTCAAAGGAGAGGAGACCTGGCTCGAGGTCGGACCCCGCACCGTCCTGCGGGAAGGCGTGACCCTGCACCGTGCGACGAAGGAGGAACGGCCCACCCGCATCGGCGCGGACTGCTATCTGATGGGCTACGCCCACGTCGGGCACGACTGCCAGGTAGGGGACGGGGTGATCCTCACCCAGAGCGTGGGGCTTTCCGGGCACTGCCAGGTGGGCGACCACGCCATCATCGGCGGGCAGGCCGGGCTGCACCAGTTCGTGCGGGTGGGGACACGGGCCATGGTCGGTGGGGCCAGCAAGGTCAGCCACGACGTTTTGCCGTTTACGCTGGCCGACGGCAATCCGGCGGTGCATTACCGGCTCAATACCATCGGGCTGCGCCGGGCGGGGATCGTGGGGGAACGGTACAAGGTGCTCGAGACGGCCTTCCGCCGGTTGCGCGAGGGTGAGGCGCTGGATGGCCTTCCCGACACTGAGGAACTGCGGGCGCTGCGGGCTTTTCTCGAGTCCCCCTCCAAGCGCTACCTCTCGGGGTTCGTGCGCGGCGACGCCAGTTTTGAAGGATGAGCAAGCTCGACGAGATTTTGCTCCTGACCAACGGCCCCGGCGAGCTTTCGACCTGGGTTCCCCCGGTACTGTCGCGGCTGCGAAACGCGGTTCCCGAGGCGAGAATCGAGCTATTTTTGATCCGCGACCAGTTCGCCGCCGGGACCGAGACCGCCAAGGCTAAAGAGCTGGCCTTGGACGGGGTTTCTGGACGGGCCGGAATGTTCACTCGGATGGCGCAGCGGAAATCCGCCAAACGTGGGGTCGTGCTGATGCTCGGCGGTGCGCCCAGAGATGCCGTCGGGCTGGGGAAATCCACGGGGTATCCGGCATTCTCGTACAGCTTCGACCCCAAGGCTTGGTATCCAGGCTTGAAAGCCTTTTTGGTGGACTCTGAGCGGACGAGGGTGAAGGCGGTGGCAAGGGGTGCGGAGCAGGCCAGGGTTCACGTGGTCGGTAATCTCGTGGTGGACGCGCTAGAGGAAGGGGATCGGGGGTCAGGGAGCTCTGCTCGCTGTTGGTCGGGGGTCGGGGGTCGGGAGGGCGTGGATGTCTTGTTGTTTCCGAGTAGCCGCCCGTTTGCGGCGAGGTACTTGCTGGGATTCATGCTGGCGGCGGCGGAGACGATGGCAAAGACCAACCCTGGACTGAGATTTGCCTGGGTCAAAAGCGGTCTGCTTTCGGATGCAGTGATTGAGGAGGCGGTTTCTGGGCGCTGGGCTCGAGAAATTGGCGGGGTTGGCGCTAAGTGGGATGGGCAAGAGTTGGTGAGCGAGAATGGCCTCATGATTGCTGTTCTGGACGAATCTCAGCGCTATGCCGCTATGCGCCAGGCCAAAGTGGCGCTCACCATTCCGGGGACGAACACCCTCGAGCTGGCCCTCGCCGGGCTGCCCTCAGTCATTCTGCTGCCCCTGCACAAGCCGGAACTGATCCCGCTCGAGGGGTTCTGGCATTGGCTTTTCATGTTCCCCGGCGGCAAATACCTCAAACAGAGCTTCGTTCGCAGGCTCGAGCCCACCGTTTCGCACTTGGCCCTCCCGAATTTATGGCTGAACGAGCGGGTCTTCCCCGAGCTGCGCGGGGTTTTCGGGCCGGAGCAGGTTGCGCAAGCTGCGCTCGATTTACTGCGCCCACAGCGGCAAGCCGAGGTCAAGGCCAAGCTGAAGGGGCTAGGGGCCACGCCCGGAGCGGATAATTTGGTGAGGTATGTGCTGGAAAACGTCAACCGTTGACCGTTTATGGTTTACCGCGAGCACTGTCGCAAGTCTCAAGTCGCAGGTCAAAAACAGGGGTTTCGAC
>PSMF01000050.1:0-3114 GCA_040290005.1 Meiothermus sp. | reverse complement strand
GACCAACAGCAAGCAGAGCTCGCTGACCAACAGCAAGCAGAGCTCGCTGACCAACAGCAAGCAGAGCTCGCCGACCTGAGACAACGCCTTTTTGGTCAGCGGTTGACGGTGAACGGTCAACTCCTATGAACCTCCTCCACCTGCTCCGTCCGTTCTGGACGCAAATCCTTCTGGCCTTAGGGCTCTCACTGCTGCCTGCCGCTGCTCAAGCCTGGCTGCCGGGGACGGTGGTCAAGCCGCTATTTGACCAAGTCTTAGCCGGACAGTATGGGCGGTTAGGAGCGATTTTGTGGGATGGAGCCTGGCTTTTGCTGCTGCTTTTGGTTGGCGGATACGCCCACGAGGCGTTTATGGGGTATCTGTCGGTGAAGATTCCCGCAACCTTGCGGGGAAAGGTGTTTGACAGTTTGTTGGCGGCGGATTTGGCCGCGGTTCCCGGCTCGTCCGCCGGGCTTTCAGGGCGGGTGCTTTCGGATTTGCGGGAACTCGAGAACTTCGTTTTCTACGGCCTAGGGACGATGCTTTTTCAAGGGGTCACGCTGATCGCTTTGCTGGTGCAACTTTTCCTGCGCTACACCGAGCTCACCCTTTATCTGCTTCTGGCTTTGCCCCTGCTGGCGCTGGTTTTGGGCTGGGTAGGGCGGCTGGTGACGGGTTACAGCGCGCGCACCCAAGCCGCCTTGGAGCGCCTCGCGGGTCGGATGGCTGAGGGGCTCGCTCGGCTCGAGCTGATCCGCGCCTTACACCTGGAAAGCTTTGCCCGGAGGCGCTTTTCCGAGGCGAACGAGAGGGGATATCGCTTGGGCCGTGCACGGGCTTTGCTGGGAGCGCTCGGCTTCCCCCTGGGACAGCTTTCAACCACGCTGCTGCTGGGATTATTGCTGGTTTTGGGCGTCCGACAGGTGCAGAGCGGGGCGCTGTCCACCGGCGACCTCACCGCGTTCCTGACGCTGTTGGCGCTGGCCGTGACCCCGATTCAGACGCTGAGCCGCGCGGGGGTCATCTACGCGCAGGGCGAGGGTGCGGCGAGGCGCGTACAAGAACTCTTAGACATCCCTCCTGCACGTAAATCCGGTGCATTCAGAAAAGACCGTCTGGAGGGGAAGATAGAGCTACAGACGGTTGGCTTTGCTTACAGCGGCGAGGAGACCCTGCGCGGCGTGAGTTTCAGCGTGAACCCCGGTTCTTTCACCGCGTTGGTGGGGCCTTCGGGCTCGGGGAAAAGCACCCTGCTTCGCCTATTGCTGGGGCTTTACCCACCGCAGTCAGGTAAGATTTTGCTTGATGGAAAGCCGCTTTCCGACTATAACGGCGAATGGCTACGCCACAAAATCGCCTGGGTGCCGCAGGAGCCGTTGCTGTTTGGCGGGACGGTAGGGGAGAACCTGCGGGCCCTAGCTCCGCATGCTGACGAGAAGGGGATGCTAGGAGCCCTGGCTCGAGTCGGTCTGGACAGGGAAATCAGCCTCTCCACCGTGATGAACGAGGACGGCGGGGGGCTCTCGGTGGGGCAGCGTCAGCGCTTGGCGATTGCCGCGGCCCTGCTGCGGGATGCGAGAGTCCTCCTGCTCGACGAGATCACCAGTGCCTTGGACCGCAGCAGCGAGGCCCAGGTGGTGGCAAGCCTCGAGGCCGTCCGCCCTGGACGCACGGTGATTGTCGTGGCCCACCGCCTTTCTACCATTCGCCACGCCGATCAGATCGTGGTGATGGAGGCCGGACGGGTGGTAGAAGTCGGCAGCCACACGGACTTGCTGCTGCACGAAGGGCTGTATGCCGAGCTGTGGAACGCGGGGTAGCGATGAGCTACGAAGACAGGTGGCTTGTGGAAAGACCTCTACGCAGCACAAGCCTGGCTTGGCTCGCTGCTCACCGCCTCTCCCCATTTGACGTTCTGCTCCCAACATTGGACGATAGAGCTTATGCAGGAATATTTGAAGAAAGCTCGAGGGGGCCGCGTGGTGCAAACCCCTTTTCTGGAAGCCGACGACCTAGACGAACTGCGCCGGGCCGCCAAACTCGAAAATCTTGGCCTCGAGCCCTTCGGTGGCCTACCGATGGCCGAGCGGCAGGTGGCGGTGCTCTTCCCCGAGAATATCCCGGCGGTCTCCGATCCTACCAAAGTCGTGTTTATCCGTTTCGATGGCGATATCGAAGGGCTTGAGGACCGCTTGCGCGGGCTTTTGGAGCCCGGAATGATGGGCGACTTAGAGGAGGCCAAGGAAGGGTTCTTACTGGCAACGCTGCCTAAGGGGCTCAAAACCTTGCAGGATGCCGGTCTGGACGCCCACGAAGCCTTGCCGGAAGAGTTACCGAAATCCAGAGAACGAACTCGTGGCGTTGTGGTCCCAAGTTTGCGGGTGGACGTGGTGGGGGCCAAGGGCTTCGGGGTCTCGAGGAATTACTTTGCGGGCGGTGTGAAGGCCGGGAAGGTCAAGCTGCGCGGCAAAACCGCCTCGGCCAAAGATGAGATTGCCGAGGGGGACACGCTGATGGCCGAGGGCTTGGGCAGCTTGCGGGTTAAGCGAGTCGTCGGGCAGACCAAACGGGGAAACGTGAAGCTCGAGGTGGAGGTTCTCAGATAAGTTTGTATTACGTATATACGGGAAAAGCATGAATGGCGAGGTCAAACGATGGGGAAACAGCTTGGCGCTGTGTATTCCTTGTGTATTCCTAAGGATGTGCTCAAGACCTTAGGAATCGCCGAAGGGAGCCAGGTGCGGCTCGAGGTAAAAGGCGGTCAGCTTACCGTGAGCCCCGACAAAAAAGCTTGCTTGCAAACGCTGCTGTAGCGGCTCGAGAGCGTGGGCCGGGACCCACACGGTGAGATGGATTGGGGTGAGGACACAGTACAGGAGCGCGTTTGACTGCACCCGAGCTGGGAGACATCAGTTGGACCAGCCTGAACCCTCAACTTAGGCACAAGCAGGCCGGGCGCAGGTCCGTGCTGGTTCTATCTAACTCCCGGTACAACGAACTCACCGGACCGCTTGTCGCGTGCCCCATCACCAGCTAGGTCAAGGGCTATCCCACCGAAGTTCCTCTGCCTCCAGGGTTGCAAACCCAAGGGGCGGTGTTAGCAGGACAGGTACGAATGTTGGACTGGCGAGAACG
>PSMF01000049.1:8719-24056 GCA_040290005.1 Meiothermus sp. | reverse complement strand
AGGTGCCCGTAGGGCGGAGATGCCGGTTTCGCCGCGCGGCGGGGCGGGGTTCGCTTTTGGCGTTCGACCTTCGACCTTGGCTCTATCCTGCGCTGTAGCGGCCTCCAGGGAGGGGTTGGGCCAAGCCTTTGAGTTCCAGAATCGTCAGGAGCGATAAAACCTCGCTCACCGGCAGTTCGGTAGAGCCCGCGAGGTCGTCGGGCAAGGCCTCGGAAAGCTCGAGCAGCGCCCTATATACCTTGGCCTCCGCGCCTTCCAGCGCGGGCTTCTCCCGCTTGGTGGCGCTCACCCCTAACGCCCCGAGCACGTCTTCCGCCGATAAAACCAACCCGGCTCCATCCTGAATAAGCCTGTTGGTCCCTACCGACTGCGCGTCGCCAGGCCGCCCGGGCACCGCCAGCACGTCGCGGCCCAGCTCGAGGGCAAACTTTGATGTAATCAAGGCCCCGCTCGTCTCGCCCGCTTCCACCACCAGGACGGCTTTGGCAAAGGCTGCAATGATGCGGTTCCGTCGGGGGAACAGCTCGGCTTTGGGGGATGTGCCCAAGGGGAACTCGCTCAAGACACTCATCCGTTCGGCCAGGGCACGGTTTTCGGCAGGGTAGAGCTTATCCACCGCGCTCCCCAGCACGCCCAGGGTGTAGCCGCCGCCTTCCAAGGCGCCCTTGTGGGCCTCGGTGTCTATCCCTCGAGCCAGCCCCGAAATCACCCCGACCCCCGCCTCCGCCAGTGCCTGCGCGACTTTATGCGTCCAAAGCGCAGCCCATGCACTCACCCTGCGGGTTCCCACGATGCCGACATGGGCGGTCTGTGGTGGCAGTTCGCCTTTGAGCCACAGCACGGACGGCGGGCTATCGAGTTGGCGCAAGACTTCAGGATAAGCCTCTTCCCACAGGCCGATGATCCTAACCCCAAGTTTATCGGCATTTTCCCGCTCTTGATCAGCCTTTCGCTCCTTGAGGATTTTGGCGTAGGCGAGGGCAATTTCATTGCCGAGCACTTCGGCCACGCCGTCCACGCCGCCGTCGCTGGCGAGCGCTTTTTGCAGGCGTTTGGGGCCGATTTGCGGGGTAAGGGCTAAAGCCAAAGGGTCGAACATAGGGCCAACCGGGTCTGACTTTAGCATCGTAAGGGTCCCCAAAACTCCAAATCCAACCCGCCTCTATACTATGTCCGTGAGCGAACGAGTCACCTATTCCGGCTTTGTGGCCCTAGTGGGCAAACCCAACGTGGGCAAATCCACCCTGCTCAACGCCATGCTGGGCGTAAAGGCCGCCCCCATCAGCCCCAAACCCCAAACCACCCGCAAGCGGCTGCGCGGGGTGTTCACCGAAGGGGATCGGCAGATCGTCTTCGTGGATACCCCCGGCTGGCACGAGGCCCAGGACGCGATGAGCGAGTACATGATTCGCCAGATCACCGAGGCCCTCGCCGACGTGAACATCGTGCTGTGGGTGGTGGACCTGCGCCATCCGCCCACCAAAGAGGACGAGCTGGTAGCGAGAGCCCTCAAGCCCCTCAAGGACCGCGTTCCAATCCTGCTGGTAGGCAACAAGAGCGATGCCGCCAAGCGCCCCGAGGCCGCGATGGAAGCCTATAGCGAGCTGCTGCCCGGATTAGAAACCCGCACCCTGAGTGCCCAGGATGAGCGCGACGCCGCCGACCTGCGCGAAGAAATCCAGGCGCTGCTCCCCGAAGGGCCGTTTTTCTTCCCCGAGGATTACGCCCGTGCCGACCAAACGGCCGAGGAGTGGGCCGCTGAGATCGTGCGTGAGGAGGCCATGAAGCGCCTCAAGGAAGAGGTGCCCTACGCCATCGCCACCAAAACCGAAGAGTTCGAACTCCGCGACAACGGGGTGTTTTACATCCTGGTTTTCATCTACGTCGAGCGCGAGGGCCACCGCCCCATCCTCATCGGCTCAGGCGGGCGGATGCTCAAGGAAATCGGCGCGGCGGCGCGGAAACAGCTCGAGGTCTTCCTGGCGAAAAAGGTCTACCTAGAGCTTCAGGTCAAGGTCTATCCCAACTGGCGCAAGGACCAGGAGGCGCTACGGGAGTTGGGGTATGAGTGAGTAGCCATGGGTAATGAGCTAAAGCGAAAGCAGCGGATAGCCCATAGCCGATAGCTAAAAACAGGGTCGTGTCTAGGACAACAAAAATCAGGCACGAGATTTCTCGTCCTGGTCGAGAGGTGTTTGCTGTGTGCTATCTGCTATCGGCGTATTTTAGCTCATCGCCCTATTCCGGCCTCACCCGGTTCTTCCCCGAGCGCTTAGCCGCGTAGAGCTGCTCATCGGCCTGGGCCAGCAGCTTTTCGTGGTTGGGCGCCAGGGGGTCGTCGCTCACCCCAATACTCACCGTGACCCGCAGGTTGGGGTGGACGCTCCTCCACTCGAAGCGCTCGATTTTTGTGCGCAGCCGCTCGCAGGCGATGAGGGCTCCGTCTAGGTCGGTCTGGGGAAAGACCAGGGCGAACTCCTCGCCGCCGTATCGCGCCACGAAGTCGGTCTCGCGGCGGGTGTTCTCCAGAATCTGGGCCAGGAGCCGCAACACGTCGTCGCCGATCTGGTGCGAGAAGGTGTCGTTGATGGTTTTGAAGTTGTCTATGTCTAAGAGGGCTACGGCGAGGGCGAAGTTGTAGCGTCGGGAGGCGGCAAACTCTCGCTCCAGGTTTTCCTCCAAGTAGCGCCGGTTGTGCAGCCGGGTTAGGGGGTCTTGCCGGGCCAGGCGTTCTAACTCCTCGGCCTGCTGGCGGGTGCGCTCCAGGAGCCGGGATTTCTCCGCCTCGGCCTGCTGCGCAGCCTGGAGGGCCTCGGCCAGCTCGGTATTTTTGATCCGCTCGATCTCGGCTTCCTGACGCACTTTCTCCATCTGGAACCCGGCCAGGAGGGCGGCGGTTTTCTGGGCCTGCTGCTCTTGGAACAGGCCGCGCTCGAGCTCGCTGGCGATTTTCAGGTGCTGGAGGGCCCGCTGCGGGTCGCCGCCCGCCTCGAGGGCGGTGGAGAGGGTCTGGTGGGTCTCGAGCAGAATGCGCTTGGTGCCTAGGTCCTCGGCGATGGTGAGGGCGGCATACAGCGCTTTGAGCGCGGCCTCGGTCTGCCCAAGTGCTAGGTGTGCGGCCCCAACGTGTAGCAAGGCGCTGGCCTCACCGGGGCGGTTGCCTAGGGCGCGTTGCAGCTCGAGGGCCTGGGCGTGCAGCTTGAGCGCTTCGGCCAGGTTTCCCTGCGCCACGTAGGCGTAGCCGAGGTTTTCTAAAACGGTCGCTTGGGTCTGGCGCTGGCCCAGCTCGCTCACGATCTCCAGAGCCTGTTGGTGAAAGGCGATGGCCTCCACGGTGCGGCCCAGCCGCCGGTAGGCCGCCCCCAGGTGGCTGAGGGTGCGGGCTTGGCCCTCCCGGTCATCGGTTTCCCGGGCGATGGTGAGTGCGTCGCGGTGGAGCTGGGCGGCCCCGGCGTAGTCGCCCATCTCGAGGTAAACCTGGCCTAAGCTGCCCAGCACCCCGGCTTCCCCGGCAAGGTCGCCCAGCTCGCGCTCTAGCGTCAGGGCCCGCAGAAAATATTTGGCCGCCTCCTGGTAGTTGCCCAAGTTGTGCTGGAGTGTCGCCACACCCTTGATCGCCTCGCACTCGAGGTTTTTCCGCCCGGCCTGTCGGCTGGCCTCGAGGCCAGCCAGATAGTTTCCCAGCGCCGGGGTGAACTCCCCGTGCAGGGCTTGCAGGTGGGCCAGACTGTTGTGTGCCGCCGCCAGGAGGGCCGGATCGCCGCCGGATTGGGCTGCCCCGAGGGCAGCCTTAGCTTCTTGGATGCGGGACTCGATGTCTTGAAGGGTGGAGTTCATTCGGGTGAATCCTTGCAGGGGATCTTACGGTCTTGCCTACCAGATTATGCCATTTTAGAAGTATGGCCCGCTGGCTCACAATAGGCTGTTTGGGATTTTTGGTGCTTCTGGCAATCGGGGGCTGGGCGGCTTACACCTGGATCGTCCGCCCGGCCCAGGCGCTGCTAAATGACTTTCGCCAGGTCATCAGTCTGGACCGGGGAGTAGAGCGGCGAAACGCCTACGCCGCACCCGCAGGCGGTCAACTGACCCAAACCCAGGTGCAGCGCTTCTTAAGGGTGCAGCGGGCGGTGAAGGGCCAGCTTGGGGAGCGCTGGTCGAGGATCGAGTCCCGCTTCAACCAGCTTGCCCAGTCCCAGGTAGGCTCGCTGAACCTCGATTACCGCAGCGCCCTGGACCTGTTCCGCGACTCCGGCAGCCTGGTAGTGGATGCCAAGCGCGTCCAAGTCGAAGCCCTGAACCAGCAGGGTTTTTCCGCCGAGGAGTATGCCTGGGTGCGCCGACAGGTGTATGCCGCTTTGGGCCTGGGGGTGACCAACCTCAACCCCTCGGAAATCCTGCGGCAGATCAACTCGAGGGATTTCAACCCCCAAGTCACCCTGCAAAAACCCGATGCCCCGCCCGTCAACGTCAAGCTGGTGCAGCCCTTCAAGAGCGAACTCGAGTCGTATTACCCCTTCACCTGGTTCGGGTTGTAAAACGCGGGTCACGCCCCGAGGGTGGGTTGGACGAGGGCTCGAGGGCTTATATTCCCCGATCCCCCTTGCTCCATTTGCCGCGATGTAGGCACGACCGGCCCGTCGTCCCTACGCGCGCTGGTCGTCCAATCATCGGGCTTGGTGCGGCAGAATCCCCCCATCCATCACGGTCTATGGTTGGAGCACCTAACCTCTGGCGACCTCGGACGGCCCCCCTGGGTAAGGGGGTAAAGATACAAAGCTTCCTTGGGCCTCGAGCACATCAAGGGGGATTGGCCTTTGATCTGCACGGTCAGACCAAAATATTCCCGCCCATCGGATAGTCTAGAGCATATGCTGCTCACCCGGCTGGGGCAGGGGCGCGAGGCCGAGGTGTTCGCCTGGGGCGAAGGCCACGTGCTAAAGCTGTTCTGGCCGGAGTTTTCCAAGGCCGATGCGGACTGGGAAGCGGGGTTGATTCAGCAGATATGGCTGATGGGCCTGCCCAGCCCCAAGGTGGAGGACGTTTTAGAGACCGATGGGCGCTGGGGCATCGTGCTGGAGCGGGTGGAAGGCATCCCCCTCACCCAGTACATCGAAAGCGACCTCACCCGGATGCACTTTGCCGCGCAGATGCTGGGCGTGCTGCACCGGCAGATTCATGCCCGTCCCGCCGCACAACTTCCCTCACAGCGGCAGAAACTGGTGCGCAGCCTCGAGACCAGCCCGCTTTCCGAGCCCGAGAAAGAGCTGCTGCTGGCCCACTTGGCGGCGCTGCCCGATGGGACCTCGCTGTGCCACGGCGATTTCCATCCCGAAAACGTGCTGGTCAACGAGCGGGGCATCCAGGTGATTGACTGGCCCAACGCCACCTGTGGAAACCCCGTTGCCGACGTGGCGCGAAGTGCGCTGTTAATCCTCCACAGCGTTTTGCCCGATGATCTTCCGGCTCGAGACCAAATCCTGCAGAACCGCGAGCGGTTTTTCCAGGAGTATTTAGAGCACTACCAGCAAGGGTGGGGGCTGGAGGTCGAGCGACAGCTCGAGACTTGGATGCCCATCGTGGCCGCGGCCCGGCTGCGTGAGGGCATCGAGGAAGAAAAAGCGGTTTTGATGGGCCTTATCACCCAGAGTTTGCACCGCACCGGAAGCTAGATTTGCGCGTGGTTTGTATCCAACTGCTCACTGCGTACGGTGGCGGATTTTGCCGCTTGTTTGCTGATGATCCATTCGGCTACCACGATATTAATCACCCAAGCCAGGCTCATCAGCAGGTCCCGGGTCAGTGCCTCCGGTTTGCCCAGCAGCAAAGTCCAGGGCAAAAAGACGATCACCTGAGTGCCTGCCCCTTGGCCCAAGGCATAGGCCCGCATCATCCAAGCACGGTGCTGAGCGATGTCGCGCTCCCGAATAGCGCGCCAAGCCAGGACGATAGAAACCACCATCCCCAGCCCTACGAACAACCTGAACCCCAACAACACAGGGCCTTGAAGCTGCGGAGAAAGCGGGTAAAACAGGGTCATGTACAGACCCGATAACCCCGCGGCAACCCCAGCGACCATCAACCACCGCCCCATCCTGCGATGCAGGGTGGGACGACGGCGGCGAAAACCGGGCGCAAACTGAAACACGCCCAAGATACAAAAGGGAGTAGCACTAAGGATATGAACGACCACGGGCAGCGGCGTGGCATAAAAGCGGGCATTTTCCGGGGTGATGGTAGCACCACTGGCGAGCCCTACTAGCCGCGCCGTGCCCGCCAGCATCGGAACCAGGCTGAGCAGGATAAGCGGTACGATGATGGGCCAGTCCGGTTTGCTGCGGTGCTGAACGGGGTTTGCGCGATGTCCAAGATTCATCTCGACCCTTTCTTTGGCGTCTATTGTCTGCCGCTGACCTTTTAGTTACACTGACGAGTGTAAATAGGCTTGGATGTACACTACACGGTGCAGTTTACCCTGTCAAGCCGGGATACCTGTTATGGTCACATCGCCTGAGAAAAGCGGCCCCAGGGACACCCGCCGCAAACGCGAAGAAATCCTGTCGGCAGCGTTACAAGTGTTCAGTGAAGAGGGGTTTGACAGCGCCAGCATGGACCGAATCGCTGAGCGAGCCAATGCCTCTAAACGCACCGTCTACAACCATTTCCCCAGCAAGGAGGAGCTTTTTGTGGCGGTGCTCGAGAAATTCGTGCGCGAGCAGCAAGCCCTCAAGCAAATCCGCTACGACCCGAAACGCAGCTTGGAGAGCCAACTCTCCGACTTCGCCGACTCGCAGATTTTTTTGGTGAACACCCCCACCCGGCTGGGGCTCTCGAGAGTCCTAGCGACCCGGTTCATCCAAAATCCTCAGCAGGCCGCAGCCGCCCGTACGGAGCTCGCGCCTGCCCAGGACGGCTTAGAGCGATGGCTGCGCGAAGCCGCTGCGGCGGGAAAGCTCGAGGTGCCCAATCCTGCGCTGGCGACGCAAGTGTTTTATGCCATGATCGAGGGTGCGTTTAACTATCCAGCCTTATCGGGTTGCTTCGACCCAAGCACGGCTGACACCCTCAAAAAAGAACTTATTCAGACCTTTCTCAGCCGCTACCGCAAAACCTGACCGCTACCGCAAAGCCTGATAATCCACTCTTTCGCTCGTCTGGTACACTGGTCCCTGTTTGCAAGGCCCCGGAATCCCTCCGGTAAGCCCTGAGGTACACATGAAAACACACATCATCACATACGGCTGCCAGATGAACGAGTACGACACGCATCTGGTCAAGTCGGAGCTAGCCAGCATCGGCGCACAGTTTGTAGATACAGTCAACGACGCGGATTTTGTTCTTGTCAACACTTGCGCGGTGCGTGGCAAGCCGGTAGAGAAAGTCCGCACCCTGCTCGGGGAACTGCGCAAGGAAAAGGGCAAACGCGAGCTGATGGTGGGGATGATGGGCTGCTTAGCCCAGCTCGAGGAAGGCCAGCAGATCGCCCGGAAGTTCGAGGTGGATGTGCTTTTAGGCCCCGGCGCGCTTACCGAGATTGGAAAAGCGCTGGAGGCCAAGAACCGCTTCTGGGACCTCTCCTTCCGCGAGGAACTCACCCACCACCTGCCGCCCGCGCCGCAAGGAGCGCTCTCGGCCTTCGTCAGCATCATTCGCGGCTGCAACCACCACTGCACCTACTGCATCGTCCCCACCACCCGCGGGCCGGAGGTTTCGCGCCACCCCGACCTTATCTTGCAGGAGGTTCAAGCGCTCAAGGACGCAGGCGTGGTCGAAGTCACCCTGCTCGGCCAGAACGTGAACTCCTACGGCAACGACCAGCCCGGCTTTCCTAAGTTCGGCGATTTGTTGCGTAAGGTCGGCCAAATCGGCATTCCCAGAATCAAGTTCACTACCTCGCACCCGGTTAACTTCACCGATGAAGTGGTCGCGGCGATGGCGGAGACCCCGCAGGTCTGCGGTTACATCCACCTGCCGGTACAGTCGGGGTCGAACAAAGTCTTGCGAAGGATGGCAAGGGAGTATCGCCGCGAGTGGTATCTAGACCGTATCCGGGCCATCCGTGAGGCCATGCCCGAGGTGGTGCTTTCCACCGACATCATCGTGGGTTTCCCCGGCGAGACCGAGGAGGACTTCCAGGAAACGCTGTCCCTATACGACGAAGTGGGTTACGACAGCGCCTATATGTTTATCTACTCCCCGCGTCCCGGAACCCCGAGCTACAAGCACTTTCAGGACTTGCCCAGGGAGGTCAAAGTTGAGCGGCTGCAACGGCTGATCGAGCGGCAGAAGGTTTGGAGTTTGAAGCAGAACGGGCGATGGCTAGGCAAGACCGTGGAGGTGCTGGTGCGCGGGGTCGCCAAGGACGAGGGGTATGCCGAGGGCCACAGCCGGGGGAATCATCCGGTGCTGGTTCCAGCCTCGCAGGCCCCGCGTCCGGGGCTGTACCAGGTCGAAATCAAGCAGGCCACGCCGCACATGTTGTTCGGCGAAGTGGCAGGTGCGGTAGAAGCCGCCACGATTCCGCTGCTGATGGCTTGAGCCGCGTAGGTGACAAAGTTTTTGCTCTTCCAGGCCGATAATACGCTTATGATGCCGCGCACCATTATCGCCATCACGGTGGCCGGAGTCGTATTCGCCCTGAGCTTAGCGAGCTTCAAATGGAACCTTCCTAGCTTCGTGATTTCTGCCGTCTTGGGCGCGCTTTCGGGCTGGCTTGCTTATCGCTGGAACTTACGCCTGGACTCTGGGGGCATCGGCCCCGCCGCACGAGAGCGGGTCGCCATGCAGACCGCGTGGCGCAAGGGCGGGAAGATCACGGCGGAACAGCTCGAGAGCCTCGTGGGGATGCCAGTTGCTCAAGCGAAGGAAACACTGGAAGCCCTTTCCGAACGCGGTTTATGCCAGAAGAATGGGGAAACCTTCACCTTTTATCCTAAGGCCAAAGGGGTTTGAAAGCCAGACAGCGACGTACTTTTTCATACACTGATTTCGCCTAGACTACGGCCCTATGGAAAATGTATTTGACTCTCAAGCCCAAGAGTTCGAGAACGCAGCGGAGGCGCTCGAGCTGGCCGCCGAGCACTTGCGCGTCGGCGCGGGCCATTTCCGTAATAAGGAAGTTCCTCGTGCTGCGGCGCATGCGGTGGCAACTCGAGGCTTCATCCTGAACGCCGAGCGGATTTTGGACGACTGGGCCATGCTGCACGCCTCCAAATCCAGTTTGTGAGCCAGCCTGACGCGGAAATCGTCGTCCTCGGCGCGGGAATCGCCGGGCTGACGGCGGCTCGGGTTCTCCAGGATGCCGGATGTAATGTTTTGGTCGTCACCGAGCGGTTGGGCGAGGCCAGCACAGTCCCAGTCGCGCTGCTGAACCCGGTGCGGGGCAAGCGCGGGACGGTCGTGCCCGAGGCGGAAGAGGCGCTCGAGGCCCTCTGGGACTTCTATCCTCGCTTTACGGAGATTCACACCGGAATTCTTCGCCCAGTTCCCGCTCGAGACCGCGACGAATGGAAGGGAAAGCTTCTCGAGCGGAGACTTCCGCATCATTGGAGGGAAGAAGGTTTGTATTTGGAGAACGCGGGTTGGTTAGAGACCAACTCGCTGCTTTCCTCGTTGGCCGAAGGTTTGAACATTCAACGTGCCAAAATCGTCTCCCTGACGGGGACTGAGCTTCGTACGGATGATGGGAAAGGGATTTTTGGCAGACGCATTGTCTACGCGGGTGGAGCAAGTGGAGCATATCTGGTCGGCCTTGGCGGGCGCTTCACGCCGGGCTCGGTGCTGGCGACCAAGGAGCGCTTCGAGATAGCGAAATCCTACGGTGTTTACGTCGCCGGGAATAGCTTGGGCGGAAGCTATCTGCCGCACTCGAGCACCTACGTCCCGCATCAAACTCAAGATTGCGAGGTCGAATGGCTGCTCGGGGGCGGCGAAAAACTCCTTGGTTATCGGCCTGAGGTGGTCTCGAGCGAAGACCAGACCTCTTTATTCAGCTTATCGACCGCCGAAATTGCCCCTAAGCTTGCACCTAGGGTCTCGAGTTGGGCTGGAGTGCGCTACCGACTCGACAAGGATTACCTCAAAGAAATCCCCGGCGGCTTCGCGCTCACCGGCTTCGGCTCGGCAGCATTTTTCTACGCACCGCTGTATGCGACGAGATTGCTCGAGCTGCTAAGGTAGCCCATCTCCCTTGGTAGGAGATGGCGCGAAGCGTTCCATTCCTTTCGTTAGGTGAGGGGATGTGGCGATTGAGCACGTAGTTTGCGGTGAAGTACGGCCTTTTCTTACCTTGAATGATTTGACTTTCGCCCCACAAAACGGTAAACGACAATCCCCGGCTCTGAGACCGGGGATTGCCTTTAGCCTTCGACTCTAGACCTTATTTGATAAAGAGCATGTCGCGGTAGCTCGGCAGCGGCCAGTGGTCGGCGGCGACGATCTTCTCCAAGGTATCCGCCGCCCTCCGCACCTCGGCCATCGCGGGCAGCACGTGGTCGCGCACGTGGTGGGCCTTCTCGTGGACCGATTCCCCGCCCAAGGCGGCGTTTTGCTTCTTGAGCTTCTCGAGCGCGTCCGAGAGCGCGTCGGTGGCCTTACCGACCTGCTCGGCAGTGCGGGCGGCGGCTTTGCTCTTTGTGACACCCTCTAAGTCCGACAAGTACCCCAGCGCACCGGGCAAAATCTGGGTCTGCGCGATCCATTCGGTGGTCTCGCCCTCGATGTTCACCGACTTAAAGTAGATGTCATACATGATCTCCTGGCGGGCCTCGAGCTCCCTGGCGTTCAGCACCTCATATTTAGCGAAGAGTTCGGTGTTTTTCTTCGACGTGAGCAGCTCGATGGCATCCAGGGCGGTGCGCAGGTTCAAGAGGCCGCGCCGCTCGGCCTCCTTGTGCCAGGCCTCGCTGTAGCCGTCGCCGTTGAAGATGATCCGGCTGTGCTTTTTGTAGGTGTCCTTGAGCACGTCCAGCAGGGCGTCTTCCAGGCTCTTGCCCTTCTTCATCCCGGCCTCGAGCTGTGCCCCCAGCACCTCAATGCTCTCGGCCACGATGGTGTTCAGCACGGTAATCGGCATCGAGATGCTCTGGCTAGAGCCCACCGCGCGGAACTCGAACTTGTTCCCCGTGAAGGCAAAGGGCGAGGTGCGGTTGCGGTCCCCGGCGTGCATCGGCAGGTGCGGCAGCACGGGCGTGCCCAGCTTGAGCAAGCCCGGCTTGTTCCCCGTGCCCTTCCCGCTTACGATCCGCTCGAACACCCCGGTCAGCTCGCTGCCTAGGAAGATCGAGAGGATGGTGGGTGGGGCCTCGTTGGCGCCCAGACGGTGGTCGTTAGAGGCCGAGGCTACGCTGATCCGCAGCAGGTCTTGGTGCACGTCCACCGCGCGAATCACCGCGGCGCAGAAAAACAAGAAGGAGAGGTTGGTGTGTGGGTCATCGCCGGGCTCGAGCAGATTAATCCCGGTGTCGGTGCCGATGCTCCAGTTGCAGTGCTTCCCCGAGCCGTTGATGCCCGCAAAAGGCTTCTCGTGCAGCAAGGCTACCATCCCGTGTTTGCGGGCGGTGTTCCTCAGAATCTGCATGATGAGCTGCTGGTGGTCAGCGGCAACGTTTGAGGGCTCGAAGATGGGGGCAATCTCGTACTGCCCCGGCGCGACCTCGTTGTGGCGGGTTTTCACCGGGATGCCCAGCGCGTACATCTGGTGCTCGGCATCGGTCATGAAGCTGAGCACCCGGTCAGGGATGCTGCCAAAGTAGTGGTCCTCGAGTTCCTGCCCGCGCGGCGGCTTGGCCCCAAAGAGGGTGCGCCCGGTCATCACCAGGTCGGGTCTTGCCAAGTAGAAATCCTCGTCTATGAGGAAGTATTCCTGCTCCGCGCCGAGGGTGGAGGAGACCTTGTTGGCCTCGAGGCCGAAGTGCGGCAACACCTTCTGGGCAGCCTTGTTGAGGGCCTCAATCGAGCGCAGCAGGGGGATTTTCAGGTCGAGGGCTTCCCCCGTCCAGGACGCGAAAGCGGTGGGTATGCAAAGCGTCGCCCCGTTGGAGTGGCGCATGATGAAAGCCGGAGAAGTCGGGTCCCAGGCGGTGTAACCCCTCGCCTCAAACGTCGCCCGGATGCCCCCCGAGGGGAACGAAGAGGCGTCCGGCTCGGCCTGAATCAAGTCCTTGCCGCCGAACTGGGCGATGGCCGAGCCATCCGAGGTGGGGGTGAGGAAACTGTCGTGCTTCTCGGCGGTGAGGCCGGTGAGCGGCTGGAACCAGTGGGTGTAGTGGGTGGCCCCCTTCTCGATGGCCCAGGTTTTCATCGCCAGGGCCACGGTATCAGCGATGGCCGGGTCTATGGCCTCGCCTTTTTCTATGGTGGCCTGGAGCGACTTAAAAGCGGGCTTGGAAAGGCGGTGGCGGAGTTCCTCTAAGCTCAGGGTGTCGCTGGCAAAGATTTCGTTCATAACGTTGCTGGCACTAGTTATATCCTTTACTTCCCGCATTGGCTACCTCCGAATCGGTCAGCGCCTTTCACTCCAAGTTATTTGGTTATGAAAACACTGGCACTCGCACCGATAGACTACCACACCCGGCGGTAAAATCCGGAATTTCATACCAAATGTCATGCCTATAATGTGCGTTTTACCTTCTTGTAGCGACGGTCTGCAAAGAATGGACGGTGCGGTGGGTCACGTATGATGCACGGCATGAACAAAGTTGCCCTCGTCACCGGCGCGGCCCAAGGCATCGGCAGGCGCGCCGCGCAAGTCTTGGCCGAGCGCGGCTTTGATTTGGTGTTGAACGATTTGCGCAGTCCTGCCGAGACGGCGGCGAGTTTGGGCGGGAAGGTGGAGGTGCTCGAGGCCCTCGCCGACGTGTCTGATGAGGCTCAAGTCTTACAAATGGTTGTACAAGTCAAGGAACGTTTTGGTCGTTTAGACGTGCTGGTCAACAACGCGGGCATCAGCTTTATCAAGCCTGCCGAGCTGATCGAAAGCGCTGAGTGGAAGCGGGTGATGGACGTGAACCTGTTTGGCCCGTTTCTGCTGTGCCGGGAGTTCGGGAAGATGATGCTGGGGGCTGGCAGGGGCAGCATCATCAACATTGCTAGCGTCGCTGGTCTGCTAGGGGTCGGAGACCGCGCGGCCTACAACGCTAGCAAGCACGGGCTGATCGGTCTCACGCGCACCCTAGCGGCGGAGTGGGGCGGACGGGGCGTGCGGGTGAACGCGGTGTGTCCGGGCTGGGTCAAGACTGAGATGGACGAAAAGGATATGGGAAGCGGGGCCTACACCGATAGGGACATCGAAAACCGCGTGCCGATGGGCCGGTTCGCCACGCCCGATGATATTGCTCAGGCGGTCGCATTTCTGGCGGATGGTAGGCAGAGCGCTTTCGTCAACGGACACTGTTTGAGTGTGGACGGCGGTTGGGCGGGTGACGGAAGCTGGGACAGTTTGCGGTTGAAGAAGCGATAGGTAAGGAATCTGCTTTGCTCGAGTAAGGAAAGTGATACGCTTTGATTATGCTACGAGAAAAAAGCAAAATCACTTCCAAGGGCCAGATTACTTTGCCCATCAAGGTTCGCCGCCTACTAGGGGTCAAAGAGGGCGACAGCGTGGTCTTCGACGTGAACGAGACGGGTGAGGTGCTGGTGCGCCCTGACCGTGGGGAAAGCCCGTTTGCCAAGTACCAGGGGGTTGGTGTGGACGGCCTCGATACCAAAGAGGATATCCAGCGCTGGCTTTTGGAACTGCGAGGCCGCGACGAGTGATTACCGCGCTCGACACCAACGTGATTGTCAGTCTATGGTCGAGAAAGGCTAACGAGCCTGCGCGAACAGTCCTTGAGAAGTCTCGCGCTCAGGGGCCGCTGGTTATCTGCCCACCTGTGTATACCGAACTTCTCGCCTCTGGCAGAACCCGCAAATGGATAGATGACTTTCTGAACGATGTGGGTATCGAGATTGATTGGAACGTCGAGGAGGTTTCTTGGGTGGAAGCCGGTTTGGTTTTTGCTGATTACGCGGTGCGTAGAAAACGCGGCGGTGGAGACCAACCTCGCCGTATCTTGGTGGACTTCTTCATCGGGGCGCACGCGCTATATCAGGCAGACCGTTTGGTTACAGCCGACAACTGGTACAGCACTATATTTCCGCGGCTGCGGCTCGAGCTGGTTTAAACAGTGGCGTAATTACCCAACAAATTAACGCGGATGTCATTCTGAGCCCGCCTTTGGCGAAAAATCTGATGCGCTCCACTGTTCTAAAATGTATGAAACAGTATTGGGTCTACATCCTTGCCAGCCATAAACGCACCTTGTATGTGGGGATGACCAATAACCTCGAGCGTCGAATTTACGAGCACCGACATAAGCTCATCGAAGGATTCACGAAGCGCTACAACGTCAACCAAACTGGTCTATTACGAAGAAACCAACGATGTGAATGCGGCTATCGAACGCGAAAAACGCATCAAAGGCTGGACTAGAGTGAAGAAACTCGAGCTGATTCGGGACTTCAACTCGAGGTGGTGGGATTTTGCGGAGGACATTTTGGGGGTCGGCAGCGCGTCAGATTCATCGCCAAAACCGGGCTCAGAACGACAAAGTGTGGACGTGGAGACGCTGTTCGTGCGGCACTTCTGGGGCGATAGGGAATGGCATTGGCAGCAGCAGGATTTGACCGGGGACGGCGATATTCCGCTGCCTTGCTTGGACGGTGTGCTGACACTGCCGCAGATTTATCGCGGGGTTTTTAGACCAAGCACAAGTTATACTTTTGTTCGTGGCGGACAATCTTCGGGAGATCGCTCTAACGATTGCAAGTTATGAAGATCAACCCAGTAAAGCAGGTCGGGCTACAGGTTCAGCAATAGGCGGTGCTTCTTTTGAGGTACTTGTAACGAATGCAATAGCTCTTTTGGCTAAAGAGTTTGCTGACATACCTAATGTTTCGACCCATGAAGTTTTTGGAGATGACCTAACTCCTTACAGAATACCCACAAGTGATGGATTATCCGCTTTGAGCGTGGGTGACAGAGTAATGGTTTTCAGGCTTCCAAATCTGCATATCGCCCCAACAAGCGCTCCAGTGGTGTTCAAAGAGGAATTGCTCAGGAGAAGGTTTAAGGTTGACGAATGGTACAACTCTAGATTGACGGAGATGAGTGTCAAAGGCTAGCTCCCAGACGAAGGGAAATATGCTGGCGATAACTATCCAAACATACATAAAGACCTGACCATCGAGTTTGATGGAACCATACTTTTGTAGAGGATAGGGTCATCAGAAGAAAAGTATTGGTCGAATGTAAATCCGCAAAGTCATCCAAGAAGACCCAGATAGATGGAAATGCCCATGA
>PSMF01000049.1:0-8619 GCA_040290005.1 Meiothermus sp. | reverse complement strand
ATGATTAAGTACATCGGTTCAAAACGAGCCCTACTTCCCTGGATTGTCGGAACAGTTGAGCAGATGCGTTCGGCAGAAAACTTTAGTACTGTGGTGGATTTGTTTTCTGGAAGCTCCCGTGTGGGTCACGCATTGAAAGCAAAAGGTTTTGAGGTAACAGCTAACGACATCAATACCTATGCTTACGTTTTAGCTCAGGCGTTGGTTGAAGCCGATGCCCGCGAGTACAGTCCTGCTCGAGTTGAGCCTATTCTTGCGAAGCTCATGAGCCTCGAGCCCAAGGCAGGTTGGTTTACCAAGGCTAACTGCGAAGATGCTCGATACTTTCAACCTAAAAACGGTGCGCGAGCTGAATCAATACGCGAGGTTATAGAACGTGATTATTCAAGCGACCCGCTGCTTAGGGCGATACTGCTAACCAGTTTGATTCTTGCTATGGACAAAGTAGATTCAACAACGGGCGTACAAATGGCATATCTAAAGGATTGGGCTCCTAGAGCCTATAATGATTTGCGATTGGAGTACCCATCTGTCTTGCCTGGTAAGGGTAAAGTTATACAAGGGGATGCTCTAGAAACTTCACAAGCGATATCTGCTGACTTGTTTTATCTTGACCCACCCTATAATCAGCACTCTTATTTAGGAAACTACCATGTTTGGGAGACATTGGTCCGGTGGGATAATCCAGAGACTTATGGCATTGCACAGAAGCGTATAGACGTTCGTGACCGCAAAAGCCCTTTCAACTCGAAGCGTGAAGCCAAGCAAGCGATGCTTAGCCTTTTTTCAAAAATCAAAGCACGCCATCTTGTAGTTTCATTCAATAATGAAGGCTTCTTTGCCGCAGAGGAAATCGAGGAGATGCTAAAAGATTGGGGCTATGTTAGCCGCTTGACTCGCCAGCATCAAAGATATGTGGGCGCAAGAATAGGTATCTATAATCCTCAAGGGGAAAAAGTGGGTCAAATTTCCCATACTGAAAACCACGAGTTTTTGTTTGTTGCAACCCACAGCCGTAAAGTCTATGAAAAGCTGCAAGGCCAAGAATCGCCATTAGCTGAGCAACCAGCACTCTTTTAGCAAACTGAAAAAAGTGGGGGCGACTTGAAGTCGCCCCCAAATAATGCTTTGAGCCTTACGCCCCCGGCTGCGGACGGTTCTCCCCGCCCGGCTGCACCGGCGGCATCACCGGCTCGGGCAACAGCAGGTAGCGCAGCACCTCGCCGACGTTCTCCACCAGCTTGATGTTCAGACCCTCGAGCACATCCTTGGGAAGGTCCTCGAGCTGGGGCTCGTTGTCCTTGGGCAGCACGATCTTGCGGATACCGGCCTGGTGCGCGGCCAGGAGCTTTTCCTTGACCCCGCCGATGGGCAGCACCTTGCCGCGCAGGGTAACCTCACCGGTCATGGCGATATCCATCCTGGCTGGGCGGTGGGTGAGCGCTGAGGCGATGGCCGTAGCCATGGTGATCCCGGCGCTGGGGCCGTCCTTGGGGGTGCCGCCTTCGGGCACGTGCACGTGGACATCGTATTTGGTGTGGAAGTCTTCAGGCAAGCCCCACTCCTGAGCGTGGGCCCGGAGGTAGGTCAGGGCGGCTTGGGCTGACTCCTTCATCACGTCGCCGAGCTGGCCGGTGAGTGAGAGCCCGCCCTTGCCGGGCACCGCCGCAACCTCGATGGTGAGGAGCGTACCGCCCACCGGGGTCCAAGCCAAGCCCTGAGCAGCACCCACCTGAGGCTCGTTCTCAGCCCGATCGGGGCGGAACTTGGGAATGCCCAGGTAGATGGGAATCTCCGGGGCGTCCACGGTGCGGACACCCTCCCACGCCCCCTCGAGCCAGAACTTAGCAGCCTTGCGGGCCACCTTGCCCAGCTCGCGCTCAAGGTTCCTCACCCCAGCCTCGCGGGTGTACTCGTTGGCGACCCGGGCGATGGCCGCGTCGGTCACCTCGACCTTGCCCTCCATCCCGGCCTCCTTGACCTGTTTGGGCCAGAGGTAGCCCCGCGCGATGTGGCTCTTCTCGAGGTTAGTGTAGCCGGGGATCTCGATGACCTCCATGCGGTCTAAGAGCGGGCGTGGGATGGTCTGGAGCGAGTTGGCGGTGGTGATGAAGAAGACCTTAGAAAGGTCGTAGGGAACATCTAAGTAGTGGTCGGTGAAGGTGTTGTTCTGCTCGGGATCGAGCACCTCGAGCATTGCGCTGGCAGGGTCGCCGCGCCAGTCGGCGCTCATTTTGTCAATCTCGTCGAGGAGGATCACCGGGTTCGTCACCCCGACCTGTTTCATCGCATGGATCAACTTGCCGGGCATGGCTCCGATGTACGTGCGGCGGTGGCCGCGGATCTCGGCCTCGTCGCGCACGCCTCCTAAGCTGATGCGGTGGAACTTGCGGTTCATGCTTCGGGCGATGCTGCGCCCCAGGCTCGTCTTACCGACCCCGGGAGGCCCGACCAGAACCAGGATAGGGGCCTTGTTGCGGACCTCCAGGTTCTGGGTCATCTGGCGCACCGCGAGGTACTCCAGGATGCGCTCCTTGACGTCTTGCAGCCCGTAGTGGTCCTCGTCAAGGATCTTGCGGGTGTGGGCGATATCCAGGGTTTCCGGGTCGGCCTGGGTCCAGGGCACGTCCACCAGCCAGTCGAGGTAGGTCCGGGCGACGGTGGCTTCGGGGCTGCCCTGCTGCATCCGCTCGAGCCGATCCAGCTCCTTGAGGGCCTTAGTCTTGACGGCCTCGGGCATCCCGGCGTTCTCGATGCGCTCGCGCAGCTGGTCGAGGTCGCCCCCGCCGTCCTCGCCGCCCAGCTCCTTTTGTATGGCCTTCATCTGCTCGCGCAGGTAGTACTCGCGCTGGTTGGTGTCCATCTGGTCCTTGACCCGCTGGGACACCTTCTTGTCCATGTCGAAGCGCTCCAAGTCACGGCTGAGCAGCCCCAGCACCTTCTTGAGCCGGGCCTCGATGTCGGTGAGCTCTAAAATGTCCTGCTTCTCGGCGACGCTCCAGGTGGCGTGGTAGGCGATGGTGTCGGCGAGCACCGCCGGGTCGGTGGCGGTCTTGACGGCCTCGAGCTGGTAGCGGTCTAAGCGCAGCGACTTGTGGTTGGCCACGTACTTCTCGAAGCTGTCCTTCAGCTCCTCGACCAGCACACGCACCACCGAGTCGTCGGCGGGCAGCTCTTCCGTCACCACTTCGCCCCGAGCACGCAGGAAGGCGCCGGGAATATAGTCGTCCACCAGAGCCCGAGCCCTGGCCTCGACCATCACTTGCAGCGTGCCATCGGGCAGCCGCATGGCTTGTTTGACTACGGCCTGGACGCCCCAGGCGTACAGATCAGCTTGGGTGGGATCGTCCACTTCCGGGTCGCGCTGGGCCACCAGGAAGATGAGCCGGTCTGCACCCATGGCCTCCTCGACCGCGCGCTTGCTCTTCGCGCGGCCCACATCCACCGGGGTGGTGGTGTGGGGGAGGATCACCGTGTTTCGCAACGGGATGACCGGCAGTTCTAAACGCATCTGTGTTTTCCTCCAAATCCGCCTGTGGGTCGTCGTTCCGTCGGCGGAGGCGGGAACGATCTAAGGTTGATTCTACAGGGTGGGGGGATGAAGAAAGGGTCAAATCCCACACTTAGGGTACTTGAGTCCATCTGACTCAAGATTACTTTAACTTCCGAACCGCTATCAAGGTTCACTTTCCTTTTCCACATTACGCACACGGCTTATAGCCTGGATGTTAGATGGGTAAAGTTTTGTTCGGGAGTGTTGTCAGGCAAGGGTAATCTGTCCAACGTCGAACGGCGAACGCCTAACGCAAAACCCGTCTTCTGTACGTCCGGTGCGCGTCCACCATCCGATCATCTTGCCAAACCGCTGTCCTTCTGAGCGCGCCTTTAGCCCTGCGCTTTGCCGAAGGGGAAGAATCCGATATGTGCTCCTGTACGCGATTTATCGAGCACCGAAAAACGTCGTCCTGTACGAGAGGCTTTGGTGAGTGACGCGCGTGGGGGACGTATGGCTGTATGGCTATACGTCCCCCCGAAAATCATTCACCTCGAGCCCACCCGCTCGACCCCGTTGACGTTGCCCAGCAGCAAATCAATCTTCAAACGCTCACCGACTGTGGGAGCAGGGTTCAAAAACGTGTCCTGGAAACGCAATCGCCGGAGCCCCTCGGCGGTTTGCAAGATGATGTCGTAGAAAACCGCCCCGTGAATGCTGGCAGCATGAGCTTGCATGACTTCGCCCTCGAGGCTCTCGAACATAGCGCGATTGTACGATTGGAAACGATGAGGGTGGGCGCGATTTCCGATACGCACGGGCTGTTGCGGCCCGAAGCTGTCGAGGCCCTGCGTGGCTCGGACCTGATTATCCACGCTGGGGACGTGGGAAAGCCGGAGATTTTGGATGCTCTACGGGAGCTGGCACCGGTTTATGCCGTGCGCGGGAACGTAGACCGGGGCGAGTGGGCAAACCGTTTGCTGCTGACCGAGATTGTCGAGGTGGCCCAGAGCCTCTTCTACATCCTGCACGACCTGAGCGAGTTTGACCTCGAGCCGAGTGCCGCCGGGTTCGCCGCCGTCATCAGCGGGCACTCGCATCAGCCATACATCCGCGAGGAGAATGGCGTTCTATACCTGAACCCTGGGAGCGCGGGGCCGCGACGGTTTCGGCTGCCGGTGAGCGTGGCGGAGATTTTACTGGCGGAGGGGAGGCTCGAGGCCCGTCTGATCGAGTTGGATGCGTAGGACGCGCGTAGGGGCGCAATGCATTGTGCTCCTACAGTCCCCGCGACGTTATGCGAGCTGCCGTATTCCGTCGTAGACGACGCGCCCTTCCACCAGCGTCATCACCGGCCAGCCTTTGAGTTTCCAGCCCGCCCACGGGCTAAACTTGGCCTTGGACGCGAAAGTTTGCGGGTTGACGGCGCGTTCTTCGTCGGGGTTCCACAGCACCAGGCTGGCTTCCGCGCCTTCCTCGAGCCGAACCGCCTCGAACCCCAGCGCCCGCCGGGCCCCGTCGGTGAAGCGCTCAAGCAGCGTCGAGAGCGGGAAACCCCGCTTCAGCACGAGTTCGGTGTAGAGCAGCGGCCAGCAGACCTCGATGTTGGCGATGCCGAAGGGTGCCCGCAGCATGTCGAGTTCCTTCTCGTCCTGGGTGTGCGGTGCGTGGTCCGAACCGATACAGTCAACTGTCCCGTCCAGGAGACCATTTATCAGCGCTTCAGAATCCGCTGCTGTACGCAAGGGCGGTGCGACCTTGTAGATGGGGTCGAGGGTCTCGAACACCTCATCGGTGAGCGTCAGGTGATGCGGCCCGACCTCGGTGGTGACGGGAAGTTTGTCGGCCTTGGCTTGGCGAAGAAGTTGCAAACCTCGAGCCGTCGACAGATGTTGGATGTGGAGTAAGGTCTTGACCTTCGACCTTTGACCTTCGACCTTGGCTAAAACGTAGCGAACGATCTCCAAGTCCCGCGCGATTCGCGCCGCCTCCGCGTACCCCGTATTCCCCGGCAGCCCCAGCCGGAACGAAACCTCACCCTCGTTCATCACCCCGCCCCGGCGCAGCCCGGCGTCCTCGGCGTGGACGCTCACGACCAAGCCCCAGCAGGCCGCGTACTGCATCCCCAAGGCCAAAACCCCGGCATCCTCGTTGGTCTTGCCGTCGTCGGTGAGCATCACCGCGCCCGCCTCAGCTAAAAGTTTGGCCTCGGTGAGCAGCTTGCCTTCTTGCCCCTGCGTCAGCGCCGCCGCCGGGTGAAGCCGCGCCTGAGCGATGAGCAGGGCCTTTTTCTTCAGCGCCGAGACGATTTCCGCCTTGTCCACGGGTGGCGTGGTGTTGGGCATCGAAACGATGTCGGTGTAGCCGCCTTTCGCCGCCGCCGTGAGGCCGCTCGTCAGGTCTTCCTTGACCTCCTGCCCTGGCTCGCGCAGGTGGGCGTGGGGGTCACAAAAGCCGGGGGAGAGGACATGGCCTGCAGCGTCTAGAACCCGTTCCGCATCGCCGCCCTCGAGCGAAAGAATCCGCCCCTCGCCGACCAGCACGTCGGTCTTTCCGTGTTCACCCCGACTATCCAGCAGGCGGACGTTCGTGATGAGCAATTCGCCTTTCATGTGGGCTCCTTTGTCGCACACTGATAGCTAATGGCTTATAGCAAAAGACTTCATGTCTAGAACAGGGTTTCTTAGTTTTTGTTTTCATCGTCCCAAACAGAACCCTGTTTTTGGCTATCGGCTATAAGCTATCCGTTATCAGCTCTTTTTCCCGACCAGCAAGTGATACAGCACCGCCATCCGCACCGCTTGCCCGTTGGCGACTTGGCGCTCGACCAGGCTGCGGGAAGAGTCAGCGAGGGTTCCCTCGAGCTCCACGTCCCGGTTCATCGGTCCAGGATGGAGTAAAGGTGCATCGGGTTTGGCCCATCCTAACCGCTCTTGCGTAATCTGATAACCGGCGACATATTCGGGCAGCGAGGGCAGCAAACCCTTGTCCATCCGCTCGTTTTGCAGCCGCAGGGCCATCACCGCGTCGGCATCGGTCAGTGCCGATTTCAGGTCGGTGGTGAGTTCGACACCGGGCAGGTTTCCCGGCAGCAGCGTGGCCGGGCCGCAGGCCACGACTTTCGCGCCCAGCATCGGCAGGAGTTCGGCGTTGGAGCGGGCCACCCTCGAGTGTTGAATGTCACCCACGATGGCGATTTTCTTGTTCTCTAAGGTTCCCAGTTTCTCCGTCAGCGTGAAGGCATCGAGCAGGGCCTGGGTCGGGTGCGCCCGCCAGCCGTCCCCTGCATTGATAATCGGCTTTCCCAGCCACCGCTCGGCCTGGTGACAGACCCCGGCGGCATCCACCCGGATCACGTAGGCATCGAGCCCCATCGCGTCGAGGGTGAGCAGGGTGTCCTTGTAGGTTTCGCCCTTGAGGGCGCTGCTCGTTGAGGCCGCAAAAGACAGCACATCGGCGCTCATCCGCCGCGCGGCGAGTTCAAAGGAGAGCCGGGTGCGGGTGCTGGCCTCGAAAAACACCGTGGCGACGGTGAACCCGGTGAGCGCGGGGACCTTCTTCACCGGCCTCGCCAGCACTTCCTGCATCATCTTGCTGGTCTCGAAGATGCTCTCGAGCTGCACCCGGCTCCACCCCCGAAAATCCAGCAAGCTGCGCGGGGGCTGGGCGGTGGCAGCGGAGGGTTCTTGTGTTGCGGTCATGGTTTCTCCTAAAGCGATAAAGGATGATAGATGAAGGCAAAGGCTGGTCAACAACACAGCGTCTTAACTGTCTGGCCTTTATCCTTCATCGTTTTCGTCACTGTTCCCACAGCTCCACGCCGTCCTCGCCGTCGTCCTCGAGGGTGTGCACCTTCACCACTTCGCTTTTGGAAGTCGGCAGGTTCTTCCCCACGAAGTCGGCGCGGATGGGCAGCTCACGGTGGCCTCGGTCTACCAGCACCGCTAGATAAATCCGGCTGGGACGGCCCTGGTCAATCAAGGCATCCAGTGCGGCTCGAGCGGTGCGCCCGGTGAAGAGCACGTCGTCCACCAGCACCACCGCCTTGCCGTGCAGGTCGAACCCTATGCGGGTCTCGCGGACTTTGGGCTGGAGGCCGATCTCGCTCAAGTCGTCGCGGTAGAGGGTGATGTCCAGGATGCCCATCGGGGGCGTTACGCCCTCAAAGCTCCCGATCATCTCCACCAGCCGCCGCGCCAGCGTGATGCCCCGCGTGTGGATGCCCACAAAGCACAACCCGTCGGTGCCCTTGTTTTTCTCCACCACCTCGTGGGCGATGCGGGTCAGGGCGCGGCGCACCTCGTCGGTCCCCATCAGCTTCGACTTGAAGGTCAGATTAGCCTCCACCGGCCCTCCGCAAAAAAACGCGCCCACTGGGCACGCTCGAGTCTCTTATTGTCGCTGTAAAATGCTTCATTCTTCCTCCCTTCCCGGCCTCACGGGGCCGGACTTAAAGGTGTTGCGGGATTATGGTACGCCTGGGACTCTGAGTAGGTCAACGGCTTGGATGCCGAACGCTAAACGCTAAACGTCCAAAACCGAAAGCTACAAAACCAAGCCCGTTATCCTGCTGAGGCGTAGTGCGCCGAAGAATTTCATGCGCTACCGCGCCCATCATGTATAGGGCTTTTCAGCGCACCAGATTCTTCACTGCTGCTCAAAATGACACTGCAAACGATACCCCCTCTAGGGGTCTATTTCTGGTTCTCAATACAATCTCGTTCGGGACGCAGACCTATTTTATGAAACGGAAGGTAAGCTCTGAGTTAACGCTTCAGGGATTGATTTATGCACCTCCGGTGAGTAAGGATGCATGTAAGTTGGCTGCGACCCTGCCTGGCTTGTCCGGCTCGACCCTCTCGAGCCTCCTGGTCAACTATTCCCCTGCCGCCAAGGGTAAATTGGTGCTCCCGCGCATCGGTCGCCCGGTGGCCGAGGTCTGGCTCGAGCCGGGCAGCAAAACCTTAGCGCTGAATCCAGGTAATCCTGTTGTCCTGGACATCGAGTACGGCCCCGAGTTCATCATGTCGGTGCTGGCTGCCGAGGAAGACCACAATCTATGGAAACTGCGGCTGGTGGGCGGGAGCGGCGGGCTTTCGCGCCCCATCAAGGCCAAGTCGTACCAA
>PSMF01000048.1:23470-24607 GCA_040290005.1 Meiothermus sp. | reverse complement strand
TGTCTAGAATCAATAGCGAGGTTTTGACCTGAGACCAACAGCGAGCAGAGCTCCCCGACCAACAGCGAGCAGAGCTCCCCGACCAACAGCGAGCAGAGCTCCCTGACCTAGGACCCGAGACTTGCGACGTTTTTCGCGGTGAACGGTCAACGTTCCTCTCACCGATAAACCCCCTTACCCAGCCACCAGCCAAGCCCCAGGGCCAGGATGTTCGCCATCCAGGAGGCGATTTCCGGCGCGACCGCTCCGGTCAGGGCCAGGGTTTTCCCGGTGGTGAAGACCACGTAGTAGGCGATGGTCAGGGTGAGGGCGGTCGCCAGCGCGGTCCCGATGCTCGTCGCGCGGCGAACCGCGACGGGAAGGGCTAAAAACAGCACCATCAGGTTGGCGAGGCTGAGGGCCACGCCGGTATGCCACTGCGCTCTGGCCTCGAGCCGCTCTCTCGGTGGGGTCGCACTGCTTCTGAGCTTCTCCCACCACACCGAGAGCGGGACCGCCGACTCGAAGCCGCCCCCGGCGTACTGGGCCTCTAGGTCCTGCTGACTCTGCGAGAGCCGGATGCTCAGCTCGGCCCCCGGTGGGCCGATGTTCTGGGCCTTGATGAAGCTCTGGAACCGCGTTTGCGCTTCATCCAGCGTATTGAAATCGGGCAGCGGCAACTGGGCAAAGTCGAGGGTGTAGGTCTGGTAGTCCTTGAAGATCAGGCGGTTCCCCTCGAACCGGGCGCTCTGCGCCAGAATCACCGTGAGCGTGCGGTCTTGCCAGGTTTCCAGCCGCACGCCCGTCACCGCCCGCGAGGCCGGGTCATAACTACCAAAGCGCAGCCGGTACGGCCCCACCGCCAAGTCCTGCCCCGCCAGCCGGAACAGCGCGTTGCGCTCGGGAACCAGCGCGTTCCAGTAGACCAGCACCGAAGCCCGGTTGGCCCAGGGGATCACCCACTGGGCCAGCACCAGCGAGAGCACCGAGAGCAGCACCCCGCCCAGCAAGAAGGTCCGCGCGGTGCGGAGCACCGAGATGCCCCCGGCCTGCATCACCAGCAGTTCGTTCTCGCGGCTGAGCCGCCCGTAGGTGAGGAGTACCGCCAGCAGAATCGCGGTGGGGAGCGCCAGCGAGACTGCCGCCGGGATCATCAGC
>PSMF01000048.1:5114-23294 GCA_040290005.1 Meiothermus sp. | reverse complement strand
TGGGGGGTCGGGCGTCGGGGGTCAGCGGGCTCCACGAAGGCGATGAGGGATGAGGGATAAGCGATGAGCTAAAAACGTCAGGGGTCGAGAGTCGAGGGTTTAGGGCCAAAACAAAGCTTTTGCTCTCGACCCCTGACTCTCGACCTTCAACAGCCTTTCTGCTCATTGCTAGGTGCTCATTGCTCATCGCTACATCTCACCTCAGCTCGAGCCCGAAGATAAACTTACCCGTCGTCTTCTCGTCCGGGGTTTGCGGGATGAAGATGTACTGGTAGCCGATTTTCCAGATAAAGCAGCAGTCGGCGTAGCGAAACTCCAGTCCTGCCCGGCTGAATCCCTGGCGCAAAAAGTCATAGCCGATGCTGGGGCCAACGCTCACCGTATCGGTGCAACTGAGCGGGTTGGGGATGAAACCGAGCTGTAGCTCCCGGCGCTCGACATCCGGTACGCCGTCGGTGCGGGCAATTTTGCCTCCACAGCCTGCACAAAAGTCGTACTGTGCCCATATTTCGCCGAAATATTGCCGCCAGCCGTAGCGGAAGGAACCGGTCACCTGGTTATTAATTAGGTCGCTGCTAGCGCGGGCGCTAAAGCTGCGGTAGTCGAAGGTGGAGGAGACCCGCTGGGTGGCCGGGTGGCGCTCGAGCCAGAATCTTCCGGGGCGGTTTTCCACGCTCCAGTCGTAGCGCAGGCTGAAGTTGAAGTTGGCGTTGTAGCGGCCCTCCAAGCTCCCGCCCACCACAAAGTAGTTGGGAAACTGCTCGTAAAAAGTCAGGCCCGCAAAAGGCTGAAAATCCACCGAGACCGGGCCGTCCTGAGCGAAATAGCGGTAGCCCAACTCCGCGCCAAGCCCTAGCCCCTGTTGCGGCCCCAGCGCCTTGTTCTGGTTGTTCTCGTCCCTGGCGATCTGTCCATAGGTGGTGAGGGTGAAATTATCGAACTTCCACGGGTTTTGTAACCGGAAGCCGTAGTGGCCGTCCTCGGTGCTGTGGGTGAAGAGCACCGGGCCGTCGGTGATCAAGCTGCTGCTCTTGACCCCGCTATGCCGGACCTCGAAGTTGATGCGCCCCTGTCGGTCGCCCTCCTGTGCCGACATCCCCAGGCCTAAGCCGGGGTCGGGGCTGCCTAGGTTGAGAGCCAGCAGCGTGAAGCGGGAAGTGGTGCTAAAGCGTCCTCCCTCTGGGACGGGAAAATCTTGTAGGCCAAAATTGAAGCCCTGGTCGAAGTCGGCGCGAACCGGTAAGGAGGCTACCAGATCGTTGCTTTCGCCGCCGCCTTTGCTGGGCAGACCGAAGCTTTTGCTCAGGGACTGCTGAGGGTTTACCCGCAGTTCCTGGAACCGGGCCAGCCCGAACTCGTGAAACTGGAGCTGGGTGCGCTCCAACACCGCCTCGCCAGTCTCGGTGTCGAAGCGCATGGTGGCTGAGAGCAGTCGCAGATCGTCGCCGCAGCGGCAGGTAGTGATGCGTACCCCCTCGGCCAGCAGAATCTTGTCCCGCACGGTGCCTTTCTCAGCCCAGAAGTGATAGCGCGAGCTTTGCACCTCCATATCCTGCACCTGTAAAACCCCTCCGGCCTGGTCAAAGCGCAGCTCGGGTGCGGTGAGCTTCAGACCCTTGGTGTCCAGGCAAGCCCCGTCGGTGAAAACCGCGGTGTCGCCGTCATAGTCCAGGTTTCCCCCGCCCGCGATCCCCTGCGGGGTCTCGAGCGTATACGGTTTATCCGCGCAGCCGCCTTGGGCGAAGGCTAGGCTGGTGAAGAGGGTGAATAGGATGAAGAGTGGGAGGCGGGAAGCACAGAGCCTAAGCTTATTTTTAGCCCCCTGCCTTTTGCCCTTTGCCCCTCGCCGATTCAGCACGAGCTATAGTTTATCGGCATAACTGCGCATCCGGTTCAACAACTCGGCGGGAACCTTGGTGCTGGCACGGGTTTTGCCGTCGCCGTAGGAGAGCAGCAGGGCGCTATCGGTCTTCTGCCCGCGCAGGGTGGCGGCCCCGTCCTTGTAGGTAAAGTTGCCGAGCACCAGCGCCTGGTTCTTGGCGGTGTCCACCACCACCGTCTCGGCCTCGAGGCTGGGCGAACCGGAGCGCACCTGGCCCTTGAGCACCAACACGTCCTCGCCCAGCAGCAGCCCCTGTTTGGCGGTGAGCCCTTTGAGGTCGCCCGAACTGTAGCGCACGGTATCCATCTTCAGGGTGTCGGGTTTTTGCTGGTAGTCCAGGCTTGCCGCCTCGAACTTGCCGTCCTTGGACTCTAAGTTGGCCTCCCTGGCCCGGATGAACTCCCCGTCCTTGTACTGGATGTATTTGGCGACCAGCGAGAGGCCGCTTTTGTTGTCGGTGATGGTCCCACCGGTGGCGAGGGTGTAAATCCCGGTGGTGGCGTCGAGTTCGGAGTTGCCGTTGGGCTTGACCTCAAACCCGGCGAAGCGGGCCGCCAATGCTAAAGAAAGCAGAGCGAAGACGAGGAAGAGTCGCTTCATGCCCATGATTCTCTCGGACGGGGGTTTGAGCGGGATGAGCGAAGGGATAAGTAGAGCTATGAGCAACTAGCCCTGAGCGATGAGCCTAAAGCCGGAGATGCTGGTTTCCGAGCGTAGTTTGCTCCGTGCCCGAACGCTCGAAGCCAAATACGCGGTTTCGGTCTGAGAGGTTAAGATTGGGTCCTCGAAAATCACTGTTCTGGACGTAAAGCTTTGGCTTTCAGCTTTCGGCCTTGAGCTTGCTTTACCGCATCGCTTTCCCTTCATGGTCGCTTTCCTGAGTAATTCATGAACAAATAATCGCTCCCAGATGGGCTATACTGACCGCAAATGCGGTTTCTTGCCTTTCTCACGGTGGTTCTGGCGACGGCCTTTGCCTTCCCCCGTCTGGGGGTGCATGAAGGCTACACGCGGCTGGTGTTCGACTTAGAGAAGGATGCCACCTATCAGGCTACCGAAGGCGACGGGACGCTCACCCTTCGGTTTCAGGGGATGGTCCCCGAAGCCGATGACGCCGACGTGGACTCACCCCAGGTGGCCTCGTATCAGGTGGTGACGGGGAAGGACAGTGCCACGGTTTATGTTCGCCTAAAGCCCAAAGTGGACGTCAAGACCTCGCTGATGAAAGACGGCGGGATGCGGCGGCTGGTGGTGGATTTGGTTAGCGCCAACGCCAGCAAGCCCGAGGCGATTACCCCGGCCTCGAGCAAACCCAAATCCGCCCCCAAAGCCTCGGTGCAGACCGACCCCGAAACCAAGAAAACCGTTGTCTTAGACCCCGGCCACGGCGGCATAGACCCTGGCGCAGGGGGCTACGTAACCGAGAAGGCCGTTACCCTTGATGTGGCGCTTCGGGTGAGGAAGCTGCTGCAAGACCAGGGCATTCAGGTGGTGATGACCCGCACCACCGACACCCAGCTTTCCACCGACAAGCGCACCGACTTAGGGATGCGGGCCAACATGGCGAACTCCAAACGCAGCCTGTTTGTCTCCATCCACGTCAACTCCTCGCCCACCCCGTCGCAGGGCATCGAAACCTACTACTTCGGCAACACCATTGATCCGCGCCTGCTGGCCCAGGTGCTCCGCGAGAACGGCGGTGGGGCGCTCGGTCAACAGCTCACCAAAGAGGCCCAGAGCGTGGCGGATAGCCTCAACAGCGACTTGGTGGGCAAAGCCAACCTGATGTACTCCCGCCGCCTGGCTCAGTACGTGCAAAACGCCCTGCTGGACTCCACCGGCGCGGTAAACCGGGGCATCCAATCGGCCCCCTTTTATGTCATCCGCTACGCCCGCATCCCGGCCATCCTGGTGGAAATCGGTTTCGCCAACCACCCCAGCGAGGGCCGTAAACTGGCGACCGCCGATTACCGCGACACCATCGCCCAGTCCATCGCCAGCGGGATCATGCGGGCGCTGAACAACGGGGCGAGTGTGAACAGATAGGGGTAGGAAAAGCGCGGAGGGTTGAGGGCAGAGCGCTTTTGCCCTTCCAGCGCTCGGCACTCTGCGCTTTGCTCTCCCCCTTTCCTTGACACCTGACCCTCTTAGCTTATAGGGTATCGTCCTGCAAAATCACCGTCTTGAGATACAACGACTCCGGCACGTGCAGGCTCCAAGGGTGGTCAGAGGGGTTGTAGGTGATGGCATGGACCCGCAACCTGCGGCCCTCGTCGGAGGCTGCGCGGCGGGTGACCTCGAGCAACTCCTCGGTGCCGATGTGGTACGAGCAGCTCGAGAGCCACAGCCAACCGTCTTTTGCCAAAAGCCGCAGCGCGGGCCGCAGCAAATCCACCAGATGCCGCTTCATCCGGGGCAGCTCGTCAGGACGCTTCACCAGGGTCGGGGGATCGAGGAGGATGTGATCAAAAGGCGGGGTTTTGCCGAGTAGGCTTTCCAGGACGCTCAAAGCCTCGCCCTGGCGGATGTCTACCCGCAGTTTGTCCCGTGTGGCGGCGCGGTCCAGCACTGCCAGGGCGTCCAAGTCTTTGTCCACCGCCAGCGCGTAGGCCCCTTTACGGGCCGCCCGCAAGGCGAAGCCGCCTACGTAGCTGTATACGTCCAGCACCCGCTCGCCGGGCCGAACCATGCTCTCCAAAAGTCGTCGGTTCTCGTGCTGGTCGAGATAATAGCCGGTTTTCTGAGCCAGCGCGAGCGGGATGGGGAAGAGCAAACCGTCCTCGACGACCTCGAGAGTGTTGGAAACCTCCCCGTACACCACCCCGACCCGCTCGCTCAGCCCTTCCTGCCGCCGAGCCTCCATGTCCGAGCGCTCGTAGATTCCGCCCGGCCTTAAGGTCTCAATGAGCGCAGGCAGCCAGACCTCGCGCAGCGCCTCCATCGCCCGGTTTCGGACCTGGATCACCAGCACCGAGCCGAAGCGGTCTACCACGAGCCCCGGTAATCCGTCGGCTTCGGCGTGGACCAGGCGGTAGAACTCGCCGAGGTTGGCCCGCTTTTCCTTGGCCCTGGCGAAGCGATGGAGAAAGAACTTCTTGTCGAGTGCTCCGTCCTCGAAGCGGTATACCCGCACCGCTACGCGGCTTTTGGGGTCGTAATACCCCACACCCAGGAGCTGATTTTCAGAGGAGAAAACTCGGGTGATGCCCGGCGCGTCGGGGACAGACTGAAGCTCGTCCGCGAAGAGCCCTGGATAGAAGTTGCGTATCTTTTTGTTCTTGCCCGGCTTTGCTATGACCCTCAACACTTGAAAAGCATATCGCTACTTTGTTAGTGGCTTACTCGAGCCCTTCGCTCTAGATCAATGAAGGAATCTGCTTTTACTTGCTCTATGGGCCTACTTTTGAAGTAAAGGGTGACTGAGAAGTCGCCTATCGCTGCTTTGTCAATGCTGAAGTTTGTAATATTTATCTCTGTAGAACAACCTGGCATCACCTGCTTGAAGTTTATTTGCTCTTACTTTTACCCAACCAGACGTTCTTTGATGCTGGCTCGCCGACGAAGCAATGGGTGTTCAAAAGCCGGGGCCTGAAAACCCCGGCTTCGACTGTGTGGTGGGCCGTGCAGGACTTGAACCCGCGACCTGGCGATTATGAGTCGCTCGCTCTAACCGGCTGAGCTAACGGCCCCTAAAGCCCTCATAGTGTAGCGGTTTCGCGCCATTCCCTCAACGCAGGGGCGGCTTGTGGGTGTCTTGCCCGGTGATTTGGTCTTCCAACTCGCCGATGTAGGCCGCGATGGTGTTCCCGGCCTTCTCGATGTCGTCGCGCAACTCGGTCTCGGCCCGGTCTATGCGGGCCACTACCTCTTGCAGCTTGGCCTCGAGCCCCGCCGGTTGCACCGATTTCACCCCCGCCAGCTCCGCCTCGAGCCATTTCTTCAGCTCGGCGAAGCGGCTGGTCTCGGCGTCGTCGGCGAGCTTGCGGGTCTGGAGCAGCTCGCGTGCGTAGCGCTTGACCTCCAGCAGCGCGGCGGTCTCCAGGGCCACGGTGTAGAGGAAGTAGACGATCACCAGCACCGCGAGAATCACCAGCATCACGATGCCGAAGGGGGCCTGGACCTGGGTGAAGATCAGCGAGAGCGGGCGCTCCTCGACGAAAACGGCCCAGTTGCGCCAGGCGAAGATCGCCATCAGGGCGAAGATAACCACTAAAACGATGTTGCGTGTACGCATAAGGGTCTCTCCAGAGGCTGAACCGGACTGCCCAGATTATACTCGGCCCTTTGAGCCCAGGCTGGGCTTTAGAGGGTTGAGGCGCGCTCGAGGCGCTCCAGTACCCGCTCCTTGCCCAAGAGCATCAGTATATCAAACATCCCCGGTGTCTCTAAGCTCCCGGTGAGCGCGGCCCGCAACGGTTGCATCACTGCCCCGGCTTTCACGCCCTTAGCCTCGGCAAACTGTTTGAGGGCGGGCTCGGTGGTCTCGGGGAGGAAGTCGGGAAGCTGGCCGAGCAACTCCCGCAGCTCGGGGAGGAACCCGGCCCCTTCCCTCAACTTGGCGAGGGCTTTATCTGAAGTGGGATAGTCGTCGCGGAAGAAATAGACCGATTTATCCACAAACTCTTGTAGGGTTTCGAACCGGGCACGGAGCGCCTCAATCACCTGCTTTAAATAGGTGTCTGATACGTAGTTGTAATCGGCCTTCTCCACAAATGGCTTGACCCGCTCGGCCAGCTCGTCCAGGCTCAGCACCTCGCGGATGTACTTGCCGTTGTACCACTTGAGCTTGTCCAGCCCGAACACCGGCCCGCCCAGGCTGATGCGGGATAGGTCAAAGTGCTGGATCATGTCTTGCACGCTGAAGATCTCGCGCTCATCGGGCATACTCCAGCCCATCGTGCCCAGGTAGTTGAGCAGGGCTTCGGCCAGGATGCCTTGAGCCCGGTAGCTGTCCACGCTGGTGTCCATCTTGCGCTTGGAGAGTTTGGATTTATCGGGGTTGCGCAGCAGGGGCGTGTGGCACCACACCGGCTCCTCCCAGCCAAAGGCCTTCAGGATATGGATGTGAAACGGGGTGCTGGTGAGCCATTCCTCAGCACGGATAACGTGGGTCACGCCCATCAGGTGGTCGTCCACCATCGCAGCGAGGTGGTAGACCGGGAAGCCATCGGTTTTGAGCAGAATCTTGTCGTCCAGCTCGGCATTATCGAACTCCACCGGGCCCCGTAGCAGGTCGTGGACGATGGTTTTGCCTTCCAAGGGCACCTTCAGCCGAATCGCAAAAGGCTCACCGGCTGCCGCGCGGCGATCGGACTCCTCTTTGGGATAATCCCGATACCGCCTGTTGTAGCCACGATAATTGGAGCCTGCGGCTTCTGCCGCTTTGCGGTCTGCGGCCAACTCCTCTGGGGTCTCGAACGCCCGGTAGGCCGCGCCAAGTTCCAACAGCCGAAAGGCGTGCTCGCGATGAATCTCTACTCGCTGGGACTGGATATAGGGCGCGTTGGGGCCGCCCTTGGTGGGTGACTCATCGGGAGAAAGCCCGATCCACTCGAGCATCTCGAGGATGCGCCGCTCGCTCTCGGGGTTGTAGCGGGTGCGATCGGTGTCCTCTAAGCGGACGATAAACTTCCCCCCCTGCTGCTTGGCAAACACGTAGTTGAACAGGGCCTGATACGCGGTCCCCACGTGTGGGTCGCCGGTGGGGGAGGGGGCGATGCGGGTGACAACCATAAGCGTTAGTTTAGCAATGAGCAATGAGTGATAAGCAATGAGCCAAAAGATGCTCATAGCTGATGGTCAAAGACTTTACGTCCAGGATGGGGATTCTCGAGTTTAGGTTTTCTCGTCCCAGCTGGGAGTGCGTTTTCGGCTATGGGCTATGAGCGATCGGCGTTTTTTGCCTTTGCTCATCGCTCATTGCTAGTTGCTCGCCGCTGCCTTCGTCCATCTCTCACAGGTGGCTCAACCGCTAATGATACGCTAATGAGCAATGGAAGCGGCAATTCAGGAAAGCAAAGGGTCGCGGGTCGGACCGGTGACCAGGCTCGAGGCGGCCAGCCTGGTCAAGCGCTACGGGCGGCGTGAGGTGGTGAAGGGGGTGAGTCTGGGGCTACAGCGCGGCGAGATCGTGGCGCTGTTCGGCCCCAACGGAGCAGGGAAGACCACCACCTTCTACATGCTGGTGGGGTTCATCCAGCCCAATGCCGGGCAGATCAGCCTGGGCGGGCAGGACGTCACCAAGCTGCCGATGTACAAGCGGGCGCGGCTGGGGCTGGGCTACTTGCCGCAGGAGCCCTCGGCGTTCCGGCGGATGACGGCCATCGAAAACCTGCTGGCGGTTTTAGAGTTCCAGCCCATCTCCAAAAACGAGCGGATGGACCGGGCCAAGGCCCTATTGGACGAGCTGGGCATCATCCACCTACAAGATAAATATGCTTACACCCTCTCGGGTGGGGAGCGCCGCCGCCTTGAGATCGCCCGTGCACTATGCACCAATCCCGATTTTATCCTCCTGGACGAGCCCTTCACCGGAGTAGACCCCAAAAACGTCCACGACATCCAAAAGCTCATCTCCGAGCTTAGAGAGCGGCGCGGGGTGGGCATCTTCATCACCGACCACTCGGTCAGGGAGACCCTGGCGATTGCCGACCGCATCTACTTGATGTACGACGGCCAGATGGCCTTCCAGGGCACACGCGAGGAGTTCGCCAGAGACTCCGGGGTGCGCACGCATTACCTGGGCGAAGAGTACGAGCTATGAATAAGCCGAAAGCTGAAAGCCAAAAGCCGAAAGCCTGGTCGGGTTTGGCCTTCAGCCTTCGGCCTTCAGCTTTCAGCCATTTATGACGTTCTGGTCCATCCTCGCCCTCCTCGTGCTGGTCGCCGGTCTGGTGGCTTACGCGGGGGATGCGGTAGCCAAGCGGGTGGGGAAGCGGCACTGGCGGTTTATGGGCTTGCGGCCCCGCACCACCGGGACCTTGGTCGCCATCGGGACCGGGATGCTGATCGCGTTAGGGGCTTTTGCCGCCTTCTTTCTGCTGGTCCGGGACGCTAGGGAGACCATCCTCCAGGCCGAGACGGTGCGCCAGGAGCGTGATCGGCTGCGGGTCGAGGTAGGGCGGCTGGAAAACCGTGCGGCGCAGGCTTTTGCCGAGAACGAGCAGCTCAAGACCGACCGTGACGAGTTCGAGAAGAACAACGACCTGCTGGCGCGGCAGCTCGAGGCCAACGCCGACCTCCAGCGGCAGACCCGCCAGGACTTGGAAAAGGTGTTGGTTGAGCGGGAAAAGCTGCAACAGGAGGTGGACCAGCTCACCGCCGCCAGCGAGGTGCAGCGGCAGGCCTTGGCGGGGCTAGAGGCCAGCCGTCAGAAGCTCCAAGCCGAGAAAGATGCGCTCGTAGCTGAGAAAACCCGGCTTCTATCGGAGAAGGCCGAACTCCAAGCCAGCCGTGAAGGGCTGTGGCAGAAGGCGAGCCAAGCCCAAGTCGAGCTGAAAAAGCTCGAGGCTGCCAGCAAAAACGCCCTCGAGCAGTTCAATACCCTCCAGTCGCGGATGAAGGAACTCAATGGGCGCATCGCTAAACTCGAGGCCGACAAACGCACCCTGGAGGGCGATGTCTCGGTGTTGGTCAGCGCCAAGGATTCCGATAACAACGGCAAGACCCTAGCCAGCTTGCAGCAGGAGAACGCCGAACTCAAGAGCAAGCTGAACGAAGCCAACCGCAGCCTAGCGCAACTGCGCGACCAAGGCCGGGGGCTCATCTCCAGCCTGGACAAAACCCTGCGCCTCTCACTGTTGGCCGAAGGACCGGTGGAATCGGGCCTCGAGGGCGATGCCGTTAAGGAGGTGCTCCGCCGCGCCGAAAGCCGGGCTCGAGCCCTCGGGCTGCGGGGCCTGGAGGTGGCCGAAACCCCTAACCTGAACGGGCTCAAGCCGGGGCTGCTGCTCGCCAGGGCCACCGGGGTGAGCCCGGAGGGCAAGGTGCAGGTGCGGGTGGAGTACCGCGCCAAGGAGCAGCTCTTTGCCGAGGGTGACGTGTTGGCGACAGGCATCCTGGTGGTGCCCGCCAGCATGGGCGAGATGCGGCGCAAACTCGAGGTGCTGAGCCAAGCAGCCGAGGAGCGGCTGAGCCAGGCCGGTTGGATTCCCGAGAAGCTAGCCCAGGGCGGGATTTCCTTCGAGGAGATGGTCAGCTTTACCTCGCTGCTCTCGAGCAAGCGTGGCGGCGCTCGCATCGCGGTGGTAGCGCTGGATAATCTATACCCCACCGATCCGCCGAAGCTGGGATTGAAGTTGTTGCAGTGAATAGCGATGAGCTAAAAGAGGACTCTTGGCTTATAGCGGTCTTTTCCACTTGCCACGAGCCGCTGGCCTCTAGCTCATTGCTCATCGCTAGCTGCTCATCGCTTTACTTACCGCTAGCCGCGCCGCAGCTAAGTCCCACAAGGCGTGCCCCACACTTTTGAACAGCACCGGGCCAGAACTGGGTCTAGGCGAATCGAGGACTTGCTCGAGGGGCCGCACCTCGCCCCAATCCCCGCCCGCTTGAATCAGGTCGCCAGCCTCGGCCTTTGCGCCCTCGAGCGTATCCACGAAGACCCGGCAGCGCCGCACGAGTTCAGCCGGAATCTCCGCCATGTCGGGCCGGTAAGCGCCCACGGCTGCGATGAAAACATCGTCACGGACCTTGCTCGGCAGCACCGGAGTTCGGCTGGTGGTGGCGGTGACGACCAGCGAAACCTCCTCCCGCACGTCTTCAGCGTTGACGATTTTGGCTTCCATGCCGAGGGCTTGAGCATAAGTTTGCAGGTTGGCGGCCCGCTCCAAGTTTCGGGCGGCGATATACACCTTTTTTGTGCCCAGGCTGGTCTGGAACGCCTCGAGGTGGCTCTTCGCCTGTGTTCCCGCCCCGACGATGAGCAGCGCCCCATCTGGATTCGGTGCTAACTTTTGCGCCGCGAGCAACGAAACCGCAGCAGTGCGCCGAGCAGTCACGATGCTTCCGTCCAGCGCCAGTTTGCGCTCGCCGGTTCGGGTATCCATGATGTAAACCTCGGCCTGCACGCTGGGCTGCCGGTTTGGATGTACCGTCACTTGCTTGACCACCGTGATTTCGTCATCGGCGGCGGGCATTAGCAGCAGGGCTCCGCCGCCCGGCAGCCCCATGACTAGGCGTTCCGGCGCCTGGACGGTTTTGTCACGCAGGACGCGCTCGAGGCTCTGAGCTAGCTCAGGGTACGGCAGCAGGGCGGCGGTCTCTTCAGGCGAAAACAGCTTCACTCCCAGACGATACAATGGACCTATGTCCGAGAGCACCGACAAACACAAGCAAATCGCTCACGCCAAAGGCCCGGTGTCCCTCGCCATCGTCACCGTCTCCGACACCCGCACCCCCGAGACCGATACCAACTTTCACTATCTGAAGCCCGAAATTGAGCGTCTAGGTCACACCGTCGCGGGATACCGCATCGTCAAGGACGAGCCGGAGCAGGTCGCGGCAGCCCTCGAGGAAATGGTGAACAGCGGAGCCCAGATCATCTTATTCAACGGCGGGACGGGCATCGCGCCGCGAGACACTACGTTTGATGTGCTCTCGAGGAAGCTCGAGAAGACCATGCCCGGCTTCGGTGAGCTGTTCCGAATGCTGTCGTATAGCGAGGTCGGCGCGGCGGCGATGCTCTCGAGGGCCACGGCCGGAACCTATCGCAAGCGGGTGGTAATTTCTACACCGGGCTCGCCCAATGCGGTACAGGTGGCGTGGACCAAGCTGATTGCGCCGGAGTTGGAACACCTGGCCTGGGAAGTGGCCCGCTAGGGAGTGCGGGATAGTAATTAGGCTGTCTGAAGCGCCATAACAGTAGTCCCCCAGCGGGGCCGTGCCCGGTTTGTAGAACGGACCCGCGTATTTACAGACATCGCTGCCGCTTTCTTGCTTGGGACCGCCCAAACATAGCTCCCGAACAGTGTTCCCGCTGCTATCCTTAACTGCTGCGGAAAAGAACTTAAGTAGATGATCAAGCCTTAAGATACTAAGGTACGAAGATGAGTGATGCGGTGGAGTAGGCGCAGCGCTGCGTCGCTATGCTCGCGGTATTGCCTTCTGGTGCGGCCCTGCCCGTTAAATCTTTAGCGGAGTTTCACGGGGTGAGCGAGAGCTACCTGCCCAAGAACCTCAAGCTGCTCACAGCGGCGGGTATTTTGGAATCTGTTCCTGGTCCCAAAGGGGGCTACCGCATGAAACAGGATCCGAGAAAAGTGAGCCTGCTCGAGGTCGTCGAAGCGGTGGAAGACAGTAAACCCACGTTTCACTGCGCTGACATTCGCAAGCGCGTGCCGTTCGCGTGCCCTCCAGACGCCTTTCGGCACACTTGCACCATCCACGCCGCCATGCTCAAGGCCGAGCAGGCTTACAAACAGGCGTTGCATCAGCAAACGGTCGCGGACATCACCGTGCGACTATCAAAGACCATTCATCCGAGCCTGGTGACTCAAGGGGAGGTGTGGCTGGCAGAGAACCTTCGGCAACCCTGAAGTAGACCTTATCCCTTTCGATTGGCCGCGGGCTAACTGGCACGGTGTGCCTTAGCTATTGACTTTTTATACCAAAGGGAGATGTTTATGCGAGTGTTCGCAGCAGGCGGAACTGGGGTCATGGGCCAGCATTTGGTGCCGCAACTCGTAGCCCGTGGGCATCAGGTGACGGCCACCACGACGAGCCCGAGCAAGTTAGGCTTGCTGGAGAAACTGGGGGCTCAGGGGGTCGTTATGGACGGGCTGGACGCCGCCTCGGTTAGAAAGGCGGTGGTCGCCTCCCAACCGGACGTGATCGTGAATCAGATGACGGGCCTCTCCCAGATGCACGTTGGCAAGCCCGATATGAAGCACCTTGAACGGTTCTTCGCCACCACCAACCGGCTGCGCACCGAGGGGACAGATCACCTGCTGGCCGCCGCCGAGGCGACCGGTGTGTCCATCTTTATCGCGCAGAGCTTCGGAAGCTTTTACGGTATGCCCACGGGCGGATGGGTCAAGACCGAGGAGGAACCGCTGGACCTCATGGAAGGGACGACGGCGCAGCCGATCATGGCGGCGATTCGTCACCTCGAAGACGCCGTCGTTCGGGCTGGCGGCGCTGCGCTGCGCTACGGCGCATTCTACGGGCCGGGTGCCAGCGATGATCAGGTCGAGTTGGTGCGCAAGGGAATGTTCCCGCTCGTTGGGGGTGGCAACGGCTACATGTCCGTGGGTGCACCTGCACGACGCCGCAAGCGCCACCGTCCTGGCCGCCGAGAAGCAGGCCAGGGGCGTGTTCAACATCGTAGACGACGAGCCTGCCCCTGTCCGCGAGTGGTTTCCCTATCTTGCCGCGTGCGCGGGCGCGTGGCCGCCGATGCGGGTTCCTAGGTGGCTGGCTCGGATGCTGGCTTGGGACGTGCCGGTGATCATGATGACCGAGGGGCGCGGCTTCTCCAACGCCAAGGCCAAGCGGGAACTCGGCTGGAAATTGCGCTACCCCTCGTGGCGCCAGGGCTTCAAGGAAGGGCTGGCGTGACAGGCCAAGTCAACGGCGATTGAACACGTCTCCACCGGTTGGCTCGAGGGCTGGTAAACTGGTGCAGGATTGAGGCTGGCAAGGAAACTCTTGCCTCTAATGACTGACGCGAGCCTTCTCCTTTTCATGTTCTGCTGGTAACATAACCCCATGAACCTCAAGGGCCAAGGCCCTGGCCCGCTATCCCCTTTGCTCCAGCAGTACGTCGAGCTGCGCGATGCCTACCCCGACTACCTGCTGCTGTTCCAGGTCGGCGATTTCTACGAAACGTTCGGTGAAGATGCCGAGCGGCTGTCCAAGGCCACCGGCATCTTCCTGACGCACAAAACCAGCAAGGACTTCACTACCCCGATGGCGGGGATTCCGGTGCGCTCGGGGGATGCGTATCTCGAGCGCCTCCTCAAGCTGGGTTTCCGGGTCGCCGTGGCCGACCAGATGGAACTCGCCGCCGATGCCGAGGGCTTGGTGCGCCGCGAGGTGACGCAACTGCTCACGCCGGGGACGATTCTGCAAGAAAACTTGTTGCGGCCTGAAGCCAACTATCTCGCTGCGCTCAGCACGGGAGATGGCTACGGGCTGGCTTTGCTGGACGTGTCTACGGGGGAGTTTCGCGGAACCGTTTTGTACGGTAAGAACACCGTTTACGACGAGCTGTTTCGCTACCGTCCAGCAGAGGTGTTGTTAGCCTCCGAGCTGTACCGCAACGAGCAGTTCCTGAACGAGTTCGGGCGGCGCTTCCCGGTGATGATTTCCGAGGGGAAGTTTGAGCTCGAGGCCGCCCAAGCCGCACTGCAAACTCAGTTCGGTCAAATCCCCTCTGGCCTGGATGCGCCCGCGCTCGTTCGCTCGGCAGGAGCCCTGATCGGCTACGCGGTGCAGTCGCAGGAAGGTTCGCTGCCGCAGGTGCGCGATTTCCTGCGTTACGACCCCGGCCTGTTCGTGCAGATCGGGGAATCCACGCTGCGGACTCTGGAGGTCTACGAGCCGAGTTCGGTAGGTGATAGGAGCGAGGCGCGGACGCTTTTGGGCGTGCTGGGTCTGGCGCGCACCGCTCCGGGACGGCGTTTATTGCGGGCCTGGCTGCGCCACCCGCTCGTGGAGGAAGCCCCTCTGCAAGCGCGGCTGGACGCGGTGGAAGCGCTCGTGCGGGACGGGGTTTTGCGAACTGAGGTACGCAAAGTTTTGTACCGTATGCACGACTTGGAACGGCTCTCGAGCCGCCTTCTGGCCTTGCGGGCCTCGGCGCGGGATTTGTGCGCTTTGGAGCGCAGCCTGTCGCTGCTGCCCGAGCTGTCGGCTTTGCTCAAAGGTTTCGCGCCGCTGGGCGGCCTCTGCGAACGCTTGCCCAACCTTTCCGAAGCCGCCGATAAAATCCGCGCCGCGCTCGTCCCCGACCCGCCGCTCAAGCTCACCGAAGGAGGTCTCATCCGCGAAGGGTTTGATGCCGATCTGGACGGGCTGCGCCACCGGGCCGAAGAGGGGAGAGGTTGGATTGCGGGCCTCGAGGCCGAAGGGCGTGAGGCGACCAAGATTCCCACGCTCAAGGTCGGCTATAACGCGGTATTCGGCTACTATTTGGAGGCCACCCGCCCCTACTACGACTTGGTTCCCAAGGACTGGCGTGCGGTCCAAACCCTCAAGGACCGGATGCGCTTCACCACGCCCGAACTCAAGGAGCAGGAGCGCAAAATCTTGCAGGCCGAGAGTGAGGCGATCAAGCGTGAGTACGCGGTTTTTCTCGAGCTGCGCGAAGCTTTAGCTCTCTTCGCCGACGAGGTGCGCCAGGCGGCACAGGTGCTCGCCAAACTCGATGTCTACGCCGCGCTCGCCGAAGCCGCCGCCGAGTTTGGCTACAGCAGGCCACAGTTTTCTCGGGACGGAACCTTGGAAATCCGAGGAGGACGGCACGCTGTCGTGGAACGCAGCGTTTCCTTCATCGCCAACGACCTTTCCATGAGCCCGTCGGCGAGATTGCTTATCCTGACCGGGCCGAACATGTCGGGTAAATCCACCTATTTGCGCCAGACTGCCTTAATTGCCCTATTAGCTCAGATTGGCTCGTTCGTACCGGCAGAATCCGCTACTTTGCCCCTGTTTGACCGCATCTACACCCGTATCGGCGCTTCGGACGACATTGCCGGCGGGCGCAGCACCTTTATGGTAGAGATGGACGAGCTGGCCGCGATCTTGCAACACGCCACCTCCAAAAGCCTGGTGCTGCTCGACGAAATCGGGCGCGGGACCAGCACCTATGACGGCCTCTCGCTGGCCTGGGCCGCCTCCGAGCATCTGCACGATGTGACGAAGGCGTACACCCTGTTCGCCACGCATTATTTCGAACTAACCGCCCTTGCCAACCACCTTCCCGGAGCGCGGAATTTCCATGTCGCTGCCAAGGAAGAGGCCGCCGGACTGGTCTTTTACCATCAGGTGTTGCCAGGGCCTGCGAGCCAGAGCTATGGCCTCGAGGTCGCCCGCCTAGCAGGCATTCCCCGCCCGATTCTCTCGAGGGCGCAAACCCTGTTGCACTCGCTGGAAGCCGAGCGCGGCGACGTGGGCAAAGCGGTGCTGGATGAACTGTTGAACGCCGATTTGACGAGATTGTCTCCGCTCGAGGCCCTGCTTTTGTTGGGCAAGCTGCGCGAAAAGCTGCAAAGGGTCACGGTGGATTTGTCCGCTTGAGATAGGCTTGGATGAAGGTTAGCCGTTCACCCTCAACTGTTTACCGCAGAAGGCGGTTTTGCGGTGAACCGTGAACGGTCAACGGTAAACGCTTATGAGCATCCGTAAACTCTCTCCCGAACTGGTGCGTGAGATCGCCGCCGGGGAAGTGGTTTCTGGCCCGGTGGACGTGGTGCGGGAGCTCTTGGAGAACGCCCTCGATGCCGGGGCTAGCCGGGTGCAAATCACACTTTGGGGTGGCGGGCGCGACAAAATCGTGGTGAGCGACAACGGTTTTGGCATCCCGAAGGATGAACTCGCCCTCGCGCTCGAACCGCACGCCACCAGCAAACTCGAGGACCTCACCCGGATTGCGACGCTGGGCTTCCGCGGCGAAGGCTTGTGGGCGATTCGCCAGGCGGCTCGAGTGAGCCTAACTTCGCGCCCTGCTCATCAGCTCGGGGGTGCGACCTTGACGGCGTTCGGGGATGAAACGCGGCTGGAGGAGCATCCTGCCCCTGCCGGGACGAAAGTCGAGGTCTCATCCTTGTTCGCCCATTTGCCCGCGCGGAGGAAGGCGCTCGAGCCGCCCGCGCAGGAAGCACGGCACATCGTCGCCCTCGTCTCGCGCTACCTCTTGCACCGCCCCGATGCGGCCCTCCGGCTCGTGGTGGACGGCGAGGAGAAAATCAACTATGCGTCGGGAAGCCTCGCTGAGGTGGTTAAGCTCATCTGGGGGCCGGTGGTGGCGAACCGTCTGCTGGCTCTCGAGGGTGGCGAGGGCACGTTCAAGCTGAGGGGTCTGCTCTCCCGCCCCGAGTTATCCCGTCCCCGGCGCGACCGGCTGCTGCTGGCCCTCAACGGTCGCCCGGTGGAATGGCCGGAAAACCTTTCTCAAGCGGTTTTGTCGGCCTACAAGGAGCTTTTGCCCAGCGGTCAGTATCCCGTCGGGGTGCTGAATCTCGAGTTGCCCTTAGAGCGCGTCCTGGTCAACACCTCGCCGGATAAGTCGAAGATTCGGTTGATCGAGCCGGAGGCCATCGTGGAGTTCGTTGGAAGCGCCGTCCGGGGCCTGCTTTCGGCGCACCCGCTGGCCCGTGCCCTCCCCGAACCCGCTTTCATGACCGGTCCTGCTCCCGCGCGGCCTACGAGCTTTCCCAAGCTGCGTTATGTGGGAAGTTTCCGTGAGCTTTACCTGCTAGCGGAGGCCGACGATGAGCTCTACGTGGTGGACCAGCACGCCGCCCACGAGCGGATTCTCTACGAGGAGCTTTCGCGCCGATATCGGGAAGAGACGGCGCTCGAGCTGCCCCATCCCGAGCTGATCTCCTTGAGCTTGGGCGAGGAGATGAGCTACGCCGAGCGCTCGGAGGAGCTGGAAGCGGCTGGCCTCGTTCTGGAAGCCTTCGGGCCGCAGAAGTACCGTATCCGCAGCATTCCCGCGTTTCTGGCCGGGCATCCTTCGCTGGTCGCCGAGGTGGTGAAGGGGAGTTTGGGGGGCTTGAGCTTCGAGGCGGCCTGGCGTGCGGTGCTGGCCCGGCTGGCCTGCTTACCGGCGATTCGCGCCGGGCACGCGCTCTCCAAGGCTTCGGCACAGACCTTGTTGGACGCGCTCTCCGGCTGCGAGCTGCCCTGGGCCTGCCCGCACGGGCGGCCCACCGCGCTGGTGCTGGGGGAACTCGAGCTTTCCCGGCGCTTCGGGCGGCGTGGGGTGCGGGCGGTGGAGCGGTCAAAGGTTGAGCGTTAGGAACGTTTACCGTTGACGGCCAACGGCTGATCGCAAAAAGCCTTGTGGGGACGCAGGGCCTTGTGCCTATCCCCCAGAAAACTATCGGATCAGGGTGTCCAGCATCGGCCCCAGCCCGACTATCGTGGCCGCGACCAGGAGCTGCTTAAAGTCGGTGGTGCCAGCGCTGGCGAGCACCGCACAGACGAGAAATTGCAGGGATAGAGAGAATACCGCTCGAGCTGCCATGACTTGCAGGATAGCTGGAGGTTTGGGGTGGCCCTGAGGAATTTGCACGTTACTTGGAGCAGTGAGCGACTAGCCATGAGCGATGAGCTAAAAACCGCCGAAAGCC
>PSMF01000048.1:0-5014 GCA_040290005.1 Meiothermus sp. | reverse complement strand
GCCGAAAGCCAAAACACCTCACGTTCAGGACAAGGACTTTCAATGCCGGGTTTCGCTTTTCCAGACGGGGGTTGTGTTTTTTGGCTTTGGGCCTTCAGCTTTCGGCCATGCTTTGCCTAATCGCTCATTGCTCACCGCTTATTGCTCCTGATACGATTCTCGGGATGAATGTCACCGTCGTAGGCCACCCCCTGGTACAACACAAGCTCGGCATCATTCGCGACAAAAACACCGGCTCCAAGGACTTTCGTGAGCTGATGGCCGAGGTTTCCATGCTGATGGCCTATGAAGCCATGCGCGATTTAGAGCTCGATCCCATCACCATCGAAACCCCGGTGGCCCCGATGGAGGCCAAGGTGCTCTCGGGCAAAAAGCTCGCGCTGGTGGCGATTCTGCGGGCGGGGCTGATCATGGTGGACGGCATCCTACGGTTGGTCCCGGCGGCCAGGGTCGGTCACATCGGCCTCTACCGTGACCCCGAAACCCTCAACCCGGTGGAATACTACGCCAAACTCCCCGACGACATCGGGGGGCGGCGGGTCTTTCTCACCGACCCTATGCTGGCGACGGCGGGCAGCGCGGTTCACGCCATTCAAGTGCTCAAAAACCGGGGGGCGGGCCAGATCAAGCTGATGAGCATCATCGCCGCCCCCGAGGGGATCACCAGGGTCGAGCGCGAGCACCCTGACGTGGAGATCGTGGTGGCGGCGGTGGACCAGCGGCTCAACTCGCATGGTTATATCGTGCCGGGGCTGGGCGATGCCGGCGATAGAATCTACGGGACGAAGTAGGCCCGAGGTCGAAAGCTAAAGGCCGGAGGCCCAAAGTCTCTTCCAGCTTTCAGCTTTCGGCCTTAGGCTCTTAGGCGGCGCAGCTATGAGCGAATTCCTACAATCTCTGGGCATCTCGAGCCCCGGCGGAACTGGCTGGCTCACCGTGATCTTCACCTTTATCGTGGCCTGGGCCGTCACCTGGCGGTTTATTCCCAGGGTGCGAAGCTTCGCCCTCAAGGTGGGCTGGGCCGACCAGCCCAATGCCCGCCGCCTCAACAAAGAGCCCCTGCCCAACGCGGGCGGGCTTGCCATTTTCGCCGGGGTGGTGGCGGCCCTGATCATCGCGGCGGTGCTACGCCCGGTGGTAGCCGAGAGCGTGCTGCTGCAGATGTTGGCGATACTGCTGGGCGGGGCAATCCTCGTGCTGGTGGGTTTTATTGACGACCAGTACGGGCTGCCGCCCTTGTTCCGCTTCACGGTGCAGATTTTGGTGGCGCTGCTCCTAGTGGCGGTGGGGATTCGCTTCCACGCGGCCTTTGGCACTGCGATGGACCCCATCCTGAGCGCGACGCTCACCGTGTTGTGGATCGTGGGTATCACCAACGCGGTGAACCTAATGGACGGCGTGGATGGCCTAGCTGGGGGCATCAGCTACATCACCGCGATGTGCTTGCTGGCGGTCTCGGCCCAGTTCACCTACTGGGCCTCGGCGACGCTGGTGCTGGCGGCCCTCGCGGGGGCGGCACTAGGCTTCCTGCGCCACAACTTCCACCCCTCAAAAATCATCATGGGGGATGCCGGGGCCTATTTTTTTGGCTACACCCTGGCGGCAACGGCCCTCTTAGGCAGCCTGAAGGTGACGACGGTGTTCTCGCTCGTTCCCACCGCGCTTTTCCTCTTGCTGCCGATTTTCGACGTGACCAGGGTCTTCGCCGGGCGCTTGCTGCGCGGGCAGAACCCGATGTCCACACCGGGGAAGGACCATCTGCACCACATCTTGCTGGCTCGAGGCTTCTCCCAGAGCCGTACCACGCTGATTTTATGGATCGTCACCCTGATTCTCAACATGCTGGCGATGGCGGTACAGGGTTTGAGTCCCCTGGTTATCCTGCTAACTGCGTTGGGGACGGCTTTTTTGCTATGGTTTACGGTTTGGCGCAAGATGCGGGCTTCCTGGCAGGAGACGCAGACGGCGGTGGAGCCCAAAGCGGGGGATTAAGGCCTTACTCTCTCCCCGTTTCGTTCAAACGCCCTTCCTCGATATCGAGGGAGGGGTTGGGGTGGGAGCTTGAGCCTGCCTACGCGGTAGAAGGGAGCACCCGGCATGTTACGCCCAAACCAGTCGTCTTCCTGACCCCCATCTGATATACTCAGACCTTGCGTGGCTTCGGGTCGGCGCAGCTTTTTGCTGACCTACGCCACCAACCGAAAGGAGGTGAACATGGCCCAATACGACATTGGCGTTATCCTCAACCCCAACCTCGACGGGGCTCAGGCCGCAGCCGAGAAGGAGATCATTAAAGCAGTTTTAGAGCGTCACGGTGTGAGCATCAAGAACACCGACGACTGGGGGAACCGCCGCTTAGCCTACCCGATCCAAAAGGACCCGGAAGGCAACGTGCTGTTCTACACCGTTGAAGCGAGTGGGGAAAGCAACGCCGCGCTGGAGAAGGAACTTCGCCTGCGCGACCACGTACGTCGCGTTACCATCATCCGCGACCGTCCCGAATGGCGAAACTCCAAGAGCAAGAAGAAGTAAGCCATTCAAGCATGAGTTCTAGAGGTTTGAGCGTAGACCGCAACGAACTCGACAGACGTTGACCGTTAACCGTTGACCGAAAGGACAAGATTTCTGCGGTAAACGGTAAACTGTAAACGGTAAACCCAAAGATAAGACCGTAACGAAAAGGACTGATCGCTATGGCTCGAGGCCTCAACCGCGTCACTTTAGTAGGCACCCTCACCCAAGACCCCGAAATGCGCTATACCCCTGGCGGGCTCGCCGTGCTGGAACTCAACCTGGCGGGCAACGATATCGTCACCGACGAGCAGGGGCAGACCCGCGAACCGGCCTGGTATCACCGGGTCAAGCTGCTGGGCAAGAGCGCAGAGTATTGGGGCGACTCCCTCAAAGCGGGTACGGCGCTGTTCGTCGAAGGGCGGCTGGAGTACCGTTCCTGGGAACAGGACGGGCAGAAGAAGAGCAGCCTGGATATCAGAGCCGACCGCGTAGAGGTGGTGAGCTTGGAAGGCAAGAAAGGTTCTCTCACCGTGACCGATGCCCGCGGGCAAGAACGCCTGCGCGACGGGCTGAATCACACCATGTTGGTCGGGAACCTGACCCGCGACCCCGAGCTGCGCTACACCCCGCAGGGGACCGCCGTGACCCGCCTTTCGCTGGCGGTGAACGAGAAGTACGTCTCCAAGGGGCAGGAGCAGGAGAAGGTGCACTACATCGAAGCGCAAGCTTGGCGAGACCTCGCCGAGTTCGCGGCGGAACTCAAAAAAGGGGACGGAGCGTTCCTAATCGGGCGCTTGGTAAACGACTCCTGGACCGCTCAGGACGGCACCCGCCGCTACACCACCCGTGTGGAAGCGAGCCGTTTAGAGCGACTTGCCCGTGGAACCGGGGCCGCAGGTGGAACCAGTTCCCAAGCGGCAGCACCGCAGCCGGTCGCTGCCCAGAAAGGCCGTGCGGGCAAGGTAAACATTGACGAAGGCTTGGAAGACGATTTCCCACCTGAGGAGGACTTACCGTTTTGAGCACCAAAAAGATGCAAAGCCGGGGCGGCAAAGACCGCAGTGAGCGGGGCGAGCGCGGCGAACGCGGGATGCGTCGCAGCCGCAAGCCCAAAGTGGCCGCAGCCGTGGGGGCTTTTGACCTCAACGACTTCAAGAACATTGACATCCTCAAGCGTTTCCTCTCGGAGACGGGGAAAATCCTGCCCCGCCGCCGCAGCGGGCTGAACGCCCAGAACCAGAGGAAGCTCGCTCGCACCATCAAGCGGGCGCGGATGATGGGCCTCTTGCCCTTCACCGACAAGCTGGTGCGGAAATAGGGGGCATGAGATGAAAGTGATTCTGCTCGAGCCCCTGGAAAACCTCGGTGATGTCGGTACGGTAGTGAACGTCAAGCCCGGCTACGCCCGCAACTACCTGCTGCCGCGCGGTTTCGCCACCGTTGCGAGTGAGAGCAACCTGAAAACCCTCGAGGCCAAGATTCGCGCCCAGGCCAAAAAGGCCGCCGAGCGCAAGTCGGAGGCCGAGCGCTTGAAGGAGTTGCTCGAGCCCATCATCCTGCAACTGCGGGTGAAAGCGGGGGACCAAAAGATTTACGGCTCGGTAACAAGCCGCGAGGTGGCGCAAGCGCTGGAAGCCCAGCACCAAATCACTATTGACCCCAAGCGCCTGGTGCTGGACAAGCCCATCAAGGACTTGGGCGAGTACACCCTGGCCTACAAGCCCCACCCCGAGGTGCCGATTGACCTCAAGGTGAACGTGGTGGCGGATAAGGCATAATCGAGAAGCTGTGTGGAGGGCGGGCCTTCGGGCCTGCCTTTTACGTTATGGCAGTTCGTTGGGGAGTCGCTTGATCGCGCTTTTGAGTTCGATTACCTCCGCAGGGCAACTAGGCCAATCGTGAATCCAACAAATGACCACATCGCAGTCATTCGTGTCTTGGCCGTGAGTTTTAAAGTGACTGCTGCGGTATTCAAACTCAATTCTTACGCGCTCCCAACACCCTTCTTAACATGCTTTTGGCGCTTGCCTTCGCAGTCTGGGTATGCCGATTGGACGGCCTCGATTGAAAACCCTAACTCATGCCCGACCATCCAAACAAGAAAACTGTACCTTGCTCGTTGATAGGCTCATGGCGAAGCCCTCGAAAGCTTATGGGTGGTCCGTATTCAAAACTCGCCTTCGGCCTTTTGATTTCGCCCTTGCGTCCGTTTATTGCGGGGCTTGGGTTTCCCTGCCGTAGCCGGAATCTAACAGGTTTTTCGCCAACCCGCTCGAAACGGCCATTTGCTTTTTGAGACTCTGTATAAAGGTCTGAAGACAGGGTTCTCCAAGGGGTTGAGCCTTGGGAATTCAACTGAGCGACGTAGCCATGTTGCTCGGCCAATGTCTAGATTTCATCGTCGGTTAACGGTTCATCGGATTGCTCGCGTACACGCTGTGCTAAATCCTTGAACGTTAGGCGCGACATTTATAGGATTATTACACCTGGCAGCTCTAGT
>PSMF01000256.1:0-2028 GCA_040290005.1 Meiothermus sp. | reverse complement strand
GGAGGCCCCTGGTGGGGAGGATAGAAGGGTCAACCGACTTTTTTACATGAGTCCAAATCCCACTAAAGGCCCTCCCTCGAGGCGATAAATTAACCTAGGTAGATGCCTCCCAACGTCCCGGTCTTCCCTTTCGAGCGCTTCCGGCGGATTTTCTTGCTGGGGGTGCTGGGGATGGGGCTGCTGGCTTCCTTGTTGTCGCTGCTCATGAGCGAGCGCTCACCGGGGGTCGGTTCGGTGGACCATGTGTCCACGTCCATTACCATCGCCTTGTTCAGCGTCCTGTTGCTCGCGCTGTGGCGGGGTTGGGTGAGCACGACGCTGGTCGGCGGCACCGGCTTATCCCTCATGCTGGCCTACCAGCTCAGCAACCTCGCCTACCGCGCCGCCAATGGAACGCTGGCCAGCGGGGGCTTGGGCGACGGGGCCGTTTGGTTCGCCTTATTTTTCCCGCTCACCTTTTTACTGCTGCCCCTGCGGGCGGCCCTCCTGACCTCGGCGGGGTATTACATCACCGGGGTGGGGATTGCCGCCGTGAGCATCCTGACCGCGCATGTAAACGGCGGCCTCAACCCCGCCGTTGTCAACCCCATCGGGCAGTTCTTCTTCAGTCACCTGGCCCTGCTGGTGATGATTTACCTCTACGCTCGCAGCCAGGCCGAGTACAGCTCGGTGCACCACATGGCCTATACCGACCCGCTCACCGGCCTGCCCAACCGCCGCTCGATGGGGGGATGGCTCGAGCGCGAGTTGGGCAACCCCAGTACAATCGGCTTCTCGATCCTGCTGGTGGATATTGACCACTTCAAGCAGGTCAACGACACCCATGGGCACGCCACCGGCGACCAAGTGCTGCGCGAGGTGGGGATGCGGCTCTCCTCAGCCTTGCGCGGTGAGGACGAGGTGTGCCGCTGGGGCGGGGAGGAGTTCTTAGTCCTAGCCGCCAACACCGACCGCCAGGGAGCGGAACATTTAGCCCAGCGCATGAGCGAAGCGGTGCGGAAGGAACCCTTCCTGGGCAGATTATCTCTCACCGTCAGCGTGGGATTGGCCTGCTGGCAGGAGGGAGACACCGCCGAGACCCTGGTTCACCGGGCAGATGAGGCGATGTACCGGGCTAAAGCCTCGGGGCGGAACCGGTTGGAAATTGCGGGGTAGGGGCTCGAGCCCAAAATTTTTTCGGCAATCCAGCCTGTTTGAGCACGCCATTCGCTGTACGACGCGACTTTATGGCGAGTAAGGTGAAGGTTCCTTGGGCATGGGCAAGTCCCAAGTTTAGCTCAGCTAGCTCTGGAACAAGGGTCTCGAGCTTTTCAATCAGGGCTTCAACCGTTTCGGCTTCGGCCACGAGACCGGGCAAATCCTCGCTCTCAGCGACCCAAATCTCAGCTTCTGGGCCCCAACTGGCCTGAACATGGAACTGCATGGATTTAGTGTAGCAGAGGACTTGAGTTATCTCCGCAGTGCTGTATCAAAACGCCTTGGCTTTGTAGAGCTACTGTGTAAGAATACGGGCACCAGCTATGGACAATACAAACTAGGGACTAGCGCGTTTACTAGGGCTCAAGTACAACGCTGATGTTATCGTCTATAGTAGCAATGTTGATCCAAATGGGCTTTTATCAACTAGCAAAGCTAACATCACACGAAAGGCGAGGTAACGTTTATCTCATCCTTTCAACCCATGGTGGTATAGGAGACTCAGGTTTTAGAATCGCTAGAACTTTGCGTGAACGTTACAAACGCTTCTATTTATTTGTCCCAAGTGTCTGCAAAAGCGCTGGTACTTTGATTGCACTTGGAGCCGACGAGCTGATCCTGAGTGATGAGGGCGAACTTGGGCCACTGGATGCTCAAGTTCGTAAACTAGATGAGATAGGAGAGCTTGGCTCAGGGTTGGAAATAGGAAATAACTGAGGCACTCAATGCCCTTCAAGTGAGAGCATTGGACGCCTTTAGAGACTACTTTCTTGATGTTAGAGACTGTTGTAAAAGTCTGCTATGTTTGAAGGGTGAGTACCACACGCCAAT
>PSMF01000047.1:0-24881 GCA_040290005.1 Meiothermus sp. | reverse complement strand
GTCATCAAATCATGGGGATTGACGCGGCAGAATCCCCCCGTCGGTCAAGGTCTGTCGGTGAGGCATCTGACCTATGGCGACCTCGAAGCCTCCCTTGCTAAGGGGGGAAGGACAACGACGCCTCCCCTTGGGAACACGATTATCTGCACCTGTACAAAACGCTATTATCCGCGAATACTAGGGAAGGTGCCCGATTTGCCGCGCAGCGGGGTGGGGTTCGCTTTTGGCGTTCAGCGTTCGACCATCTACAGCAGCACCTCGAGCGAATGCCGGTTTACGTCCTTATAAATCAAATACTTGGCCTGCGTCTTGCCCAGCGCCCCAAACCACTGCGGGCAATACGAGGCCATCCAGATCACGTCCCCGGCCTGCACCGGATACCACGCATCCGCCAAGCGGTAAACCCCGCCGCCCTCGAGCATCAATAGCCCGTGTTCCATCACGTGGGTCTCGACAAAGGGCAGATGCGCCCCCGGCGCATAAGCCATGGTGTTCACCGCCATGTCGAAAGAGAGGTGGTCGGGCAACATCTGCCGCACCTGAAGCGCCTCGTCGCCCATCAGCGGGGTGCTGGGAAGTCCGGGCTCCGAGCCCACGATCACGTCGGGCAGATCGGCCCCGATCAGCGGATGGTAGGGCTTATCAATCACCAGGAGCCTCGAGTCCGACCCCGCGCTGAAGCGGTGCGGGACATCGGGGGGAAGATAGGCATAGCCATCGGGCCCAAGGGCGTAATGCTTGCCGCTCGCCTCGAGTTCCACCGCCCCCCCCAGCACATAGGCAAACCGCTGCACGCTCATCGGCGCGGTCTCCCCCACGCCGCCCGTCGCCATTTCGGCGGTGTACATCTTGAAGCGAGCCCCCATCTCGGGCGAGACATGCACGATGCAAGCGGTATCCGTCCAGCCCGGCAAGGGCACCCGCACAAAAGTGTCGGGGGTGAGCAAGGCGTGGTCGGGGTGGACTTGGGTGCGGGTGGCTCCGGTCAGGCTCATGATGCACTCCTCGGGCGAATTAGTGTTGGGCCCTTTACCGGGCTGATTTTACCGCTCCCAAACACCTTCTGGCCGCGCACCCAAGTTTCTTTCACCCTCCCGGTAAAAGGCTTTCCCAGGTACGGGCTTTGCTTGTGGCGGTAGAACAGGTCTTCGCGTTTCAGAGAGAAGCTCTCGTGCAGGTCCACCAGGGCAAAATCGGCGTCGTAGCCGACCTCCAGCCGTCCCTTACCGTTCAACTCGAAGCGTCGGGCAGGGGTGTCGGCGAGCATCCGCGCGACCCCCTCGAGCGGCAAACTGAGCCGGTGCCATCCCTCCGTGAGCAGTACCGCCAGGGTGGACTGTACCCCAGAAATCCCGCCCCACAGGGCGAAAAAATCGTCTCCTTGTTTCATGCTGGGGGGGCTCGGCGAGTGGTCCGAGCCAATGATGTCCACCGCGCCGCGCAAAACCTCGGCCCACAGCAGGTCGCGCTCGGCCTCGCTCCTGAGCGGGGGGGCGCATTTGCCGATGGCGCCCGACCGTTCCAAATCCTCGCCCGTGAAAGCCAGATAGTGCGGACAGGTCTCCAGGCTCACGTCCACCCCGCTCGCCTTGGCCTCCGCCGCCAGCACCACCCCACTTCCAGAACTGATGTGGACGATGTGCAGCTTGCAGCCGGTTTCTCGGGCCAGGATCAGCGCGCGGGAGATGGCCTCGAGCTCGGTGAAGACGGGTCTCGAGGCCAAATAATCCCGCCAACCGGTTTTGCCCTGGGAACGCAACTTTTGGGTGAAATACCCGGTCAGCACGTCGCTCTCAGCGTGAACCGCGACGGGAAGACCGAGCCGGGACGCGATTTTCATCCCCTCGTAGAGCGTCGCGTCATCGGCGTGAGAGAACTCCGGCAACCCCGAGTTGGACATGAAGGCTTTGAAGCCGATCACGCCTCGCTCGGCGAGTTCGGGAAGGTGCCCTAAGTTCGCTGGCGTGAGCCCACCCCATAGCGCGAAATCGGTAACAGAAGAGGCCCGCATCGCGGCGACCTTTTTATCAAAGTTCTCCGCGTCCAGGGTGCAGGGAACCGAGTTTAAGGGCATGTCAAAAAACAGCGTCCCCCCGCCCGCTGCCAGCGCCGCGCTGCCGGTAGCGATGCCCTCCCAATCGGTGCGGCCGGGCTCATTGAAGTGAACATGGACATCTATCACGCCGGGGAAAATGTGGAGCCCTTCGGCTTGGATTTCCTGGTGGGCAGGCTCTGAAATCTCCTCCGCGATCTGCGCGATTTTGTCATCCCAAACGCCTAGGTCGGCTTGAAACACCCCTTCAGGATGAACGATTTGGCCCTTGCGGATAATCAGATCAAACATACATTTCCCGTCCTGTAGGGGCGCACAGCTGTACGCCCCTACACCCCGCCATATTTCGCCTCCAACCGCCGCAAGAACTCCAGCCCCACCCGCACCGCCGCCTCCACGTCTTGCGGCCAGACTGCCTCGTCAGGGTGATGCGAAAGCCCTTCGGGGCTGCGCAGAAACAGCATGGTGGAGGGGCAAAAGGGGGCCAGGATCATCGCGTCGTGACCCGCACCGGAAACCAGGCGGTGAACTGGGAACTCTAGCGCCTCCAACGCGTCCTCGAGCAGATAGTTCAGCTCCTCGTCGCAGGGCACGGCGGGCTGCTCATACTTGGTGGCAAGAGCCAGCTCGAGGCCCCGCCGCTGGGCCACCTGCTGCGCCCTGGTCGCCATATACGCCACCAGCCGCTCGCGCACCTCGTCGTACTGGTGGCGCACGTCCAGGCTGAGCCGCACCTCGCCGGGAATCACGTTGGCCGCGCCCGGCAGCGCTTGGATCATCCCCACCGTGGCGACCAGACCGGCCTCGCCCCTGGCCTCACGCTCGACCAGCGTCATCCACTCAGCGGCCCCCGCCAGCGCGTCACGGCGCAGGTTCATGGGGGTGGTCCCGGCGTGCCCGGCCTTGCCCCGAAACGCCACGTCCAGCCGGGTCTGGCCGACAATTGCCTCGACGATGCCCAGCGGGTACTTCAGCGATTCCAGCACCGGGCCTTGCTCGATGTGGAACTCCAGATATCCCAACACTTTGTTCCCCACATACGCCGCTTGAGGAATCCAGGCTGGGTCGAGACCAAAGGCACGGATCGCGCCCTCGACGGTAGCACCGTCCGAATCTTTGAGTTTGAGAAACTCGGGGTCGAAGGTCCCTGTTACAGCTTTGCTGCCAAAGAAAGGCACTCCGTAGCGCACGCCCTCCTCCTCGGAGAAGGCGATGACCTCGAGCGCAAAGGGCAATCTATGGCCCGCCAAACCCTTCACCAACGCGAGGCCGAGCATCACCCCGAGCGGCCCGTCGTACTTGCCCGCGTCGCGCACGGTGTCCACGTGCGAGCCGATAAGGAAGGTCTTGGACTCGGGATTTTGCCCTTCGTATCGCCCGATCACGTTCCCCACCCCGTCCACCCGCACGTCCATCCCCAACTCCCCCATCCAGGACGCGAGCGAAGCGTGCACCTCGCGCATCGGGGGCGATAGAAAGGTGCGCGTGAGTTTGCCCTTCTCTTCCGAAAACTGGGAAAGGGTTCTGCAGCGGCTTATCGCTTCGGCGGCCAAATCCTTAGGGCTCATCAACTGCCTCGATAGGTGCTGTACCCGAACGGCGAAAGCAGCAGCGGGACGTGATAATGCCCCTGTGGATCGGCAATTCCAAAGCGGAGGATGATCTCATCCAGAAAAGGAAACTCAGGGAGGTTATGACCCTGTGACCGAAGATAAGCGGCAGCCTGAAAAACCAGCTCGTACACGCCGGTCTCTATCGCATCCCCCGAGAGCAAGGGCTCGTCGGTACGCCCGTCGGCGTTGGTGGTCGTGGCTTTGAGCGAAACCCGTTCCCCAGGCGCGCCCAGTTTGAATAGCTCGAGCCTCATCCCCGTCGCGGGTTTACCCGCAGCCAGGTCGAGAACGTGGGTGGAAAGCCGGGCCATGCTTTATTCTCTGCGGGCAAACGCCAGCCGCACACCCAGGCCGATAAACAAGCAGCCGACGATCCGCGACTGCCAGCGCACAAACCCCGGATGGCGCAAGAGCCAAGCCCGCACCCTCGAGGCCGAGACCGCCAGGGTCATCGCGTAGACGACGAGTACGGCTACGGTGATAAAGCCCAGCACGATGAATTGCAGCGTGACGAAGCCGCGCTCTTGGTGGATGAACTGCGGTAGAAAAGCCGTGAAGAACAAGGTAGTTTTGGGGTTGAGGAGGTCGGTCAGCACGCCTTGGACGAAGGCTTGGCGAGGGGTGATGGGGGCGACGGTTTGGGCCTCGAGGCCGCTCCGCTCGAGCAAAGTACGGATGCCGATATAGACGAGATAAACCGCCCCCGCGATTTTCACGATGCCAAAGGCTAAATCCGAAGCCATTAGCAGCGCCGAAAGCCCCAGCGCGGCCAGCAGCACCACGCCAAGGGAGCCCGCCAAGCTTCCCATACAAGTCGCCAGACCCACCACGCGGCCCCCAGAAATGCTGCGGGAGAGAATCAGCATCGAACTGGGGCCGGGCAGCAGCGCCAGGGCCACTGAGGCCGCAAGCAAAGCCAGCAAGGTAGATAGGTCAAACATAGCGTCTCCTATGGGCCTTTGGCCCCCGCCTTGTACCACGCCCCCAGTAGCGCGCGCTCCTCGGGCTTCATCCCGGTGACGTTGCCCAAGGGCATGTACTGGGTGTTCACCGCGACCTGAATGATGCTGTCCTTGAGCTGCAAAATCCGCTCGGGCGTGTCCAGCATAACCCCTGCTGGAGCGGAGGCAAACCCAGCCTGAGTCGGCTTGGCGGCGTGACAGGTCGCGCAACGTTCGCCGACAATCGCCTGCACCTGCGCGAAAGATACGGTTTGGGCGGTGGCTGTGGCAGTGGCTTTAGGCGCGGTGAGGTAAAAAGCGCCCAGCACGATGGCTCCCGCCAGCACCAGCAGGTAGGGCATGGCACCACCCTCCTCAGCGGTGGTGTGGTGCTCCTTCTCGGTGACGTTGATGAAGTGCCGCACCGCCACCCCCGCCACGAAGAGGAGCATCAGGATCAGCCAGTTGAGGCCACTGGCGTAGGTGCTGGGGAAGTGATTGGAGATCATGGTGAAGAGCACCGGCAGGGTTAGGTAGTTGTTGTGGCGCGAGCGCAGTTGCACCCAGCTCACGAAGCTGGGGTCCAGGGTTTTGCCCTCCTGCGCGGCCCGCACCAGGGCTTTCTGCGAAGGGATAATCACGAAGAAGACGTTCCCCGCCATGAGGGTCCCGAGCATCGCCCCGATGTGGATAAAAGCCCCCCGCCCGCTGAAAACGTGGCTCAGGCCCCAGGCTGTGAGCCCCACCAGCGCCAGCCCCACCAGCATAAACAGCCCCGGATTTTGCAGCAGTGGCGTGCGCGAGAGTCCGACGTAGACCAGCCAGGCAATCACTAGGCTACTGACAGCGATGGCAACGGCGGCGGCGCTCGAGAGCCTGCTATCGGGGTTCAGCAGAGCAGCCTTAGGGTCAGCGTAGTAAACAATAATCAGCAGCAAGAACCCCGTAATCCAGGTAAAGTACGCGTCCCACTTGAACCAGTGCAGATACTTCGGGAGCTGTCTGGGTGCGGTTTTGTACTTCTCGAGATAGTACATCCCGCCGCCGTGGATGGTCCAGATATTGCCCGAAAGCTCCTCGCGCACGCCCTGGCGCTCCAGCGAGTTCTCTAAAAAGATGAAGTAGAAGCTAGCCCCGATCCAGGCGATGGCGTAGAGCACGTGGAAAAACCGCACCCCCAGGTTCAACCACTCCCTGGCGTGGGCCTCCCACCCGCCGAGCCGGGCAATCACCACCCCTAAAATCAGCAGGGCCAGGAGCGCCACAATCCAGGGCAGCCGCACCAGGCGCAAACGGTCTTGTTGCAGTGGGTTCACGCTCTTTCATCCTCCTTAACCGCGTCCCGCAGGCGAAAACCGGCGATTCTGTAGATTTCCGCGAGGGCGGTCTCGAGTTCGTCTTCTTTCGAGTTGTTCAATCTTGCGTCCAGTGCGGCGAAAACATCGTGTTTGGTTTTGCCCTTCACCGCGAAGATAAAGGGGAAGCCGAATTTCGTGGTGTATTCCTGGTTCAAGCGTCCAATTCGCTCGTATTCGTCGGGGTTGAGCGAGTCCAACCCTGCCCCCTTCTGCTCGCTCACCGAAGCCTCGGCCATTTTGGCCCGGCTTCCTAAATCTGGGTGCGCCCGAATCAGCGCTAACTTTGCTGCTATAGGAGCTTTCTCGACCATCGCGCACATCGCCTGGTGAAGCATCGAAACGCTGCCCCAGGGCCGAGTGGCCCAGGACTGCTCGGCGACCCAGGGCGAGCCTTCAAAAATCCAGCCGACGGCGTTTACGAAGTCTTCGCGGGGCATTTGATTGAGGGCGGTTAGGGTGAGGGGCATAGGGGTAAATCCGCCTGATTCTACCGAAGCCAGGACGGGGTTTGCCAATCGGGCTGAAGTTCAGATGGGGATGGTCAGGGCCTCGAGGCCGCGCGGGTACTGCGAGAGCACCCGGCAACCGGTCTTGGTGACGACGAGCGTATCTGAGTGACGGAAACCGGCGAAACCGGGGACATACAGCCCCGGCTCGGCGGAGAAAATCATGCCCGGCTTGATCTCCGTAGCGTCGTCGAGGTCGAGGAAAGGGTGCTCGTGCCCCTCGAGCCCGAAACCGTGCCCGGTGTGGTGGCGCATCAGCTCGCCCATGCCCAGCTCGCCCCGGATAAAGCCGGAAACCTCCCGCTCCACCTCGGCGCAGGTCCGGCCCGGACGAATGGCCCTAAAAGCCACATCCTGCGCCGCCAGCATCGCCTCGAAATACGCTATGAAGCGCTCGGAAGGCTCACCAACGAACAGGGTGCGCTCGAGTTCAGATTCGTAACCACCCATCAAGGCATAAGCCCCCGTCACCAGCACGTCGCCCGGCTGAACCCCGCCCCCCTGGTGTAGGCCGTGCGGGTTGGCGGTGTTGGCTCCCCGGATGAACATGGCGTTGGCAGGGAGTCCTTCCCGCGATTTGGGCGCGTAGCGCGGGCCGAGTGCAGCAAGGAGTTCCTGGGTAGCCTCGAGGCTCGAGCTGTGCGAGACCATCAGCTCACTCGCCCCGGCCCGGATTTTGGCTTGCAGGATGCGGTGGGCGCGGTCGCCCCAGTGGCAGGCTTCCTCGATGAGGGCGATCTCCGCGGGGCTTTTGACCATACGCGCGTCGTCTATCAGCTCTAATGCCTCGGGGACGGGCTGCCCGAGCACTTGGCTGAGCTTCGGCCCGCGGTAGCCCCAGCGGTTCTCGTAGCCGTCGTGGTCGGCCACCAGGCGTTTGCCTTTGAGCCCTAGCTCGTTCAGCAAATCGGCCAGATGCAGCATCGGATGTTTGCCCGAACCGCCCCCCGGATATTCGGGGTAAGTGCGAACCTGCCCAATATGCGGGCACTGACCGCGTAGATGGTCGGTCTCGAGGTGGGGGATCAGCACCCCTGGCTCGCCGCCCGCCGGGACGATCAGCGCCACCGGGCGCTCGGTCTTGGCGAAGAAAAAACCGCTCAGGTAGCTGACCCGCACCGGTCCGAAGACCACCATAGCGGCGAACCCAGCCTTCTCGATGCGCCCTTGCAGCGCCGTGACCCGCTGTTGATACTCGGCCACCCCGATTTCCAGCCGCTCCACCTAGTACATCCTCTCGAGGTCGAGTTGGTTGAGGAGCGGTTCCCCGTCCAGGTAGCGCCGCAGGTTCTGGCAGAACAGCTCGGTGAGCCGGGCGTTCTCGAAGGCGCTGGTGCTGGCGGAGTGGGGGTAGATGGTGACCTCGGGATGCGCCCACAGCGGGTTTTCCGGCGGCAGCGGCTCGACGGCGGCTACATCCAGTGCGGCATGGGCCAAGTGGCCCGAGTCGAGGGCCTCGAGCAAATCCGCCTCGACCACCACCGCCCCACGGGCGATGTTGATCAGGGTCGCTCCGGGTTTCATCGCCGCGAACGCCGCTTTATTGATCAGCCCTTCGGTTTCCGGAGTATGGGGCGTGATCAGGCAGACGAAATCGGCCTGCGAGAGCATCGGGTACAGCTCGTCCCAGGCGAAAAGCCGGTCAATGCCAAACAATTCAGCAGTCTGTCCGTCCAGGTGCCGTTTATTGGCAATTACCCGCATCTCGAAGGCTCTGGCGAGCCGGGCGATCTCGCGCCCGATGTTGCCCAGCCCGACGATGGCAAGAGTTTTGCCGGTGAGTTCCTCGGTGGCGAAGCGCTTCCAGAGGCGCTCTTCTTGCTGTTTGCGGGCTAATGAAGCCTGTTTGACCTGCTCGAGCATGATCATCAGCACGAACTCAGCCAGGGGGCGGGCGTGAACCCCGCTGGCGGTGGTGAAGGTCGCGTTCATCCGGCCATAGTTCTGTCGCCGTACAAACTGCCCGATCCCCGCGCTGCTGGCCTGAATCCAGCGCACTTTTTTGGCGCGTTCGGGCAACTCTTTGGTCCCGGTATAGTCGAAGTCGAAGAGGATTTCCGCCTCGCCCAGCAGCGCCTCCCACCGCGCTTGCTCCTCGGGGGTTCGCTCTAAGGGAGCGCCCACGTGGTCGGCGGCGTAGCGGGGCTTGGGCAGGAGTTCGGGGTGGTAGAGCACCTCGAGCCTGGGGTCCACCGCGCGGATGCGCACGACGTGTTCGGGCTCTAAGTAGGAGCAGATTAAGACCTTAGGCATGGAAAAATCCTCTTACGGCTTGCGCATCTGCCGGGCGAAACGCTCCCCGGCCTCCACCACCAGCCGGGCAACCTCCGGCAAGCGCTCGTCGGTGAGACGACTGACCGGGCCGGAGACGCTAAGCGCCGAGACCACCGTCCCCGAGCTGCCGCGCAGCCCCACCGCCAAGCAGCGCACCCCCTCGGCGTACTCCTCGTCGTCGAGGGCGTAGCCCTGAGTGCGAACGCGCCCCAGTTCACGCCCCAGGGCTTTGCGGGTGGTCAGGGTGCGTGAAGTTAAGGCTTCCAGACCGGCGTGAAGAAGGGTGTCCTCCAGCATCTCCGGGCGAAAATCCGCCAGAAAAACTTTGCCAACTGCCGTGCAGTGCAGCGGAACTAGCGTACCGACCGGGTTAGAGACCCGCACCATCGCCCCCGACTCCACCTGATTCAGATAAATCGCCGAAGTGCCGTACAGAGCGGCCAAACTCGCGGTCTCCCCGGTGGCTTGGGCCAGGGCCTCCAAGTGCGGCCCGGCGTAGCGGGTGAACTCGTACTTGAGCAGCATGGCCCGGTTGATCTCAGCGATGCCCCGCCCCACCCCGTAGCGCTTGGACTCGGGGTACTGCACCACGTAACCCAGGCTCATCAGGGTTTGCACCAGGCGGTGGACGGTGCTCGGAGCCAGGCCCAGGATGCTCGAAAGTTCGGTGATGGAAAAGGGGCCGCGGCTGCGGGCGAAAGTCTCCACCAGTTGCAGCGCACGCTCCACCGCCCGCACCGAGCCGGTGTCGGGCTTAGCCTCGGGGACAGCCGTTTTCATGTCCACATCCGCAGGCTCTGGGTGCTGTTCATCTGGCCGTAGAGAAACTCCACGAACTCCTGGCGGCGACCCTCCCCCGCCCGCTCCCGCACCTCGCGCACGGCCTCGTCGCCGTACCAGTACGAGGCGATAAAGGGCCCCCGGAAGGGGTGGGCGGCAAAGCGCAGACGGCCCTCGAGCCACACCTCTTGTGGGAAGGCCGTACGTTGCAGGAAGCTGCGCACTTTCTCCAGCGGCCAGCCCTCGCCCATCTGATACCAGGCGGCACTCGTCGCCGCCGCAGAGCGCAGGCTGCGCAGGGCCATGTGAATCCGGTCATCGTCAGTCTCCAACCAGTCAATCAGGTGAATTCCCTGGTCGCCGATGCCCTCCTGGATAGCCCCCACCACGGTATTAGCGGTGCAAAGCAGCACGTCGAGCGTACTTTTACCTTCCTTGGCCCGTTCCAGGGTGTATAACAATTGGGTCGAGTGGCCGGGGAAAACCTCGTGACAAACGAGATGCTTAAGCCCCGAGAGGGTGAAGCGCAGATCGGCGTTGAGATCCATCTGGCCCTGGTTGAAGCTGCACCGGGCACTGTAGGGCACGCCCCGCACCAGGTTGAGCCGCATGTGGTAATCGCCCGTGGGGAACACCCGCTCGTCGGTGCGCCGCTGGGCCTCGGCCATGAGGCTTTCAAAGATGGCCTCGAGCCGCTCCGGCTCGACAAACCGCTCTTCCTCCCAACGCGATACCCGCTCCGCCAAACTGCCTTGAGCATATCCACTTTTGGACAGCAAACCGTCCAGCTCAGCCTGCATGGCCTCCAGCCGCTCTGGAGCGACGGGTTGGGCGGGAACCCCCACGAGGCGCTCGAGCTTCTCGGCGAACTCCAGTTCCTGCCCGCTGAAAAGCTGCGCAGCAGCCCGTAACGAATCGATCATGTCCAACAAAAACTGGTAACGGGGTCCGTCGGGACGGGTCTGCACCTTGTCCTCGAGGTCGTCCAGCCGCTCGAACGCCTCGCCCCAGGCCGCAAGCTCGACCGGTGAGACCAACCCATCCCCCAGGTAAATTGGCACTAAGCCCTCGGAATCCAGCGCTCCTTCGCCCCCCGAGAGGCGGCGCTCGAGGCGGTCCATCCCGACGGCCAAGGCGGTGAGTTCCCGTCCCAGACGCGCATCATTCACGGCATTATCCATCTCAGTCATTCAAGCCCCCGTCCACTTGGTTATTGCACCTTTCTATTTCATACTATTCCGCTCAGCGGAATGCAAGGGTCCTTGAATAATTATTGACAAGCCAAGCCGAGACCGATAGAGTTGCAATCACATCCACCTTAGAGCAGCCGCGAACGGCGGGGTTGAGGTGTATCCGTAGCGAGGAGGAAGCGATGGAAAGATACAAGCGGTACGGCTGGTTCGGCAAATTGCTTCTAGGGGGTTTGATTCTGCTAGGCGGAATAAGCATGGCCCAGGATAAAGGGGGGACACTGACCGTAGCCATCGGCTACGACCTCGACACCCTCGACCCCTACGCCAGCGGCTTTCTCACCGACATCCAGTCCACTTTCTTAGAGCCCCTGGTCTACCCAGACGAGAACGCCAAATTCCAGCCCGCCCTGGCCCTGCAAGTCCCCACCCAGGCCAACGGCGGCGTCCGCGTCACCGACAACGGCAAGAAGATGATCGTCACCTACAAGCTGCGTCCGGCCAAGTGGGCCGACGGCGAACCGGTGACATCGGCGGACGTGAAGTTCACCTGGGAGGCCATCAAGGACCCCAAATACCTCGGCCCCGAGAAGGACGGCACCGAGGAAATCGAGAAGATCGAGACCCCCGACCCTCAAACGGCGGTGATCTACTACAAGCAGATTTTTACCGGCTTTAAGTCGGCGCTGTTCGGCTACGGCATCCTGCCCAAGCACGTTTTGGAGGGCAAAGACTTGAATAAGGATCCCTTTTGGGAGAAGCCCTTCGGGGCGGGGCCTTTCAAGGTGACGGAGTTCAAACGCGGCCAGTACGTTATCGTCGAGCGGAACCCCAACTACTGGCGCAAGGACGCGAACGGAAACCAGCTCCCCTACCTAGACCGGATCATCTTCAAGGTCATCCCCAACACCAACACCACCGTCACCCAGCTCAAATCGGGCGAGCTCCAGTTCGCCTACAACATCCCCTATACCTTGGCTCCGAGCTTGGACAACGTACCCGGCCTCAAAATCGTCAACGCCAAGACCCTGGGTTTTCGCCACCTCACCTTCAACTTCAAAAACGAGTTCCTCAAAGACCTGAACGTGCGCAAGGCCTTCGCCTATGGGATTGACCGCGATGCCATCAACAAAGCCCTGGGCGGCTACATGAAGCCCATCAACACCTTCGTGGTCTCGAGCTTCGACTTCGCCTCAAACGCCGTGCCAGTCTACAAATACGACCCCGAGAAGGCCAAGACCGCGCTACGGAACGCAGGCTTTACGCCAGGTTCTGACGGGATCATGGTCAAGGACGGCAAGCGGCTGAGCTTTAAGTTCATGACCCAGGCGGGCCGCGCCGAGTACGAGCTCTCGCAGCAGGTCATCATCTCGCAGATGAAGGCCGTGGGAGTCGAACTCATCCCCGACAACAAGAGCGGTGCGGCACTCTCCGATGCGCGGCGCAAGGGCGGCTATGACGTGTGGTACTCGGGCTGGATTACGCCTGCCGACCCGATTGACTCCTACATCTCCTTCTACTCCACGAAGGGCTTCAACAACGGCAGCGGGTACTCCAACACCGTTGTGGACACCGCTTTGGAGAAAGCCTCCACCAGCCTTGACCCCTCGTTGGTGTCGGTATATTTGGCCCGCGTTCAGTACCAGGTGCTGAGCGACCTGGCAACCCTCCCGCTGTTCGAAGCCCCCTCGATTATCGCCGTCACCGAGAAGCTGCAAAACTTCAAGCCCAACCCCACCAACCAGACCAACTTCCGCAACACCAGCGACTGGTGGCTGAAGAAATAAAGGCTTTGCCCCGCTTGCTAAGGGGGCCATCCGAGGTCGCCAAAGGTTAGAGGCTCCATCAATGGACCGTGATAGACGGGGGATTCTGCTCGAGCCACACGCCAGCTTCATTTCCGCATCCGTAGGGACGCAAGGCTTTGCGTCCTTGATACCCAAGACATTCATCGGGCGCGGAACCGCCGTCAGGGACGTAGGGAGGGGGAAGATACTTTTCCCCTCCTTCTCGCCCCCGACACCCCCTGACCCTCCCCGCGCACCGCGAAAGCCCAGCTTAGGATGCTTGAGCAAAAGTAAATGGGCGAAGAAGTTTGCGTGGGCAACGGGAGTTTCGGGGTGTCAAAAAAGCCCGAGCTGGACATATGTTGTTACCGATTAGATAACCGATGAACTTCTCCGTTTACCTCACCCGCCGCGTCCTGAGCAGCATTCCGCTGCTTCTGGGAGTCTCGATCATTCTCTACGGGGTGCTGCACCTGGCTCCCGGCGGGCCGACGGACGTGTACGCCGATAATCCCTCGGTATCGCCGGAGGCCCTCAAAAACCTCGAGCGCGAACTCGGCCTCGACCAGCCTGTGCCCATCCAATATTTGCGTTGGTTGGGGGCACTCTTGCGGGGCGAGTGGGGCTACAGTATCCGCTCAGGTAGGCCCGTCACCGCCGATATATCTGAGCGAGTAGGGCCAACTTTAGCGTTGGGAGGCACAGCTTTTGCGCTGGCTTTACTTGTCGCGTTGCCGCTGGGCATCTTGAGTGCCTTACGGCGCTATAGCGCAACGGACTACATCTTCACCTTTTTGTCGTTCCTGGGCATCTCCATGCCGATTTTCTGGCTAGCGCTGATGCTCCAGGCCCTCTTCGCCATCAACCTACGGCTGTTGCCCTCGGCGGGCCTCGAGACCATCGGGGACGGGAGTTTTGTGGACCGGCTGCGCCACCTGATACTGCCCGCCTGCATCCTGGCCGTTGCCAACATCGCCAGTTGGGGCCGCTTCGTGCGGAGTTCGATGCTAGACGTACTGGGGCTGGATTACATCCGCACCGCCAGGGCTAAAGGCTTGAGCGAGCGCGTCGTGACGTACCGCCACGCGCTCAGGAATGCCCTCGTCCCAGTGGTGACGGTGATTGCGCTGGATTTCGCGGCGATTCTCTCCGGAGCGGTCATCACCGAGACCATCTTCGCCTGGCCGGGGATGGGGCGGCTGTTCTTAGAGGCCATGAACGGGCGGGATTATCCCGTGCTGATGGCGCTCTTGATGATCGGCAGCTTCGCCTTAATCGTGACCAACGTCCTCACCGACCTGGTGTACTCCCTGATTGACCCGCGCATCCGCTACGAGTAAACCCTATGAGCCAAGCTGTTTCGACCCCCATCCTCAAGCCGCGCCGCGACGAGTCGTTCGTTGGGCGGGCTTTCCGCCGGTTCCGCCGCCATAAGCTGGCCCAGGCCGGGCTGGTGGTGCTGATTTTGCTCGGTCTGGCCGCCATCTTCGCCCCCACCCTGACCCCTTACACCTTTGACGGGCAAGACCCCGCGCTGCTGGGCCAGCCCACCGCGCCGAGCCTCAAGCATCCGATGGGGACGGACCAGCTCGGGCGCGACAACGCCACCCGGATTCTCTACGGGGCCAGGGTCTCGCTTCTGGTGGGGCTTTCCAGCGCTCTGGTCGCAACCCTACTCGGTACGCTGATTGGCGCACTGTCGGGGTTTTATGGCGGCTGGACCGATGCCGTGCTGATGCGCTTCACCGACATGGTGCTCTCGATCCCGATTCTTCCCTTGGTCATCGCGCTCTCGGGGTTTCTGAGGCCCAGTTTGGTCCTGCTGGTGCTGATTATCGGCGGGCTGGGCTGGATGAGCACCGCACGGCTGGTACGCAGCCAGTTTTTGTCGCTCAGAACGAGGGAATATGTGGAAGCCTCGAGGGCCCTCGGCGGCAGCAACAGCCGCATCATGTTCCGCCACATCCTCCCCAACGCCGTCGGCCCCATCGTGGTGAGCACCACGCTGGCGGTGGGCGGGGCGATTCTGCTCGAGTCGGCCCTTTCCTTTTTCGGCCTCGGGGTGCAGCCGCCCACGCCCACCTGGGGCAACCTCCTCAATGGCTCGGCGGACTGGCTCGAGACCGCACCCTGGCTGGCGGCTTTCCCTGGGCTGTTCATCCTGATCACGGTGCTCTCGGTCAACTTTTTGGGGGATGGGCTGCGCGACGCGCTGGACCCGAGACTATAAGCATGAGCGCACAAGACCTCACCCGTAAACCGACCCTCGAGCTCACTTCGGCCCAGCTCGCCGATTTCCTCACCGCAGGCTTCGAGGATTACCTGACGCCCGCGCGGTTCACCGCCGCTGGCCTCGAGCGGCGAATGCGCCCGGAGCACTTAGACCCCCAGGCTAGCTCGGTGTATTTCCGGGGCGACGAACTCGCGGGCGTGATTCTAATCGCGCGGCGGGGCTGGACGAGCCGGGTCGCCGCGATGGGCGTGGCTAAGCCGATGCGAGGCCAGGGCGTAGGCCGCCGGATGCTGGCGGATGCGCTGGGGGAAGCGCATTCACGCGGCGACCGGAAGATGCTGCTGGAGGTCTTCGAGCAAAACCCGAGTGCAGTCCATCTATATCGAGCGGTGGGATTTCAGATGGTCCGTCGCCTGCTCGGTTATCACCGTCCAGCCGAGCCAGGCGAAGCAGCTGGTCTCGAGGAGATAGACCCGTCGCACTACGCCCAAGTCGCCGCCCGTGAATACGAGCCAAACTTGCCCTGGATGCTGGCCCCGGAAACCCTCGCCGGTTGGGTGGCTCCGGTGCGGGCTTTCGCCCTCGAGGACGCGGCTTACGCCCTGACCAATGACACGCCGGGCGAGAGTTTCCTGCTGTGGGGCTTGACGGTTAGGAAACCTCAGCGCCGGAAGGGTCTGGGACGGCGGATGCTCCGCGCTTTGGTAGCCCTTTATGGCGGCAAGGGCTGTCAAATCGTGCAGACCGTTCCCGAAAAATTAGCTCCTGAATTCTTCGTAAAACTCGGCTTTAACCCTTTGTCTCTCAATCAGTTCGAGATGGTTCACGACCTAAAGCTTGGAGGTTCCGTTTGAAAGTCACGATACTCGGTTCTGGAGCCATCGGTGGGCTGGCAGGCTCGCACATGACCCGCACGGGCTACGACGTAGTTTTGGTAGACCAGTGGAAGGCCCACGTGGACGCGATGAACGCCAAGGGGCTCTATATTGATGGCATACGCGGCGAGATGACGATTCCCGTCAAGGCGCTTACACCCGACCAGTTGCCCGAGCACGTCGAGAAAAACGGGCCCCTGGAGGCCGTCCTGATCGCCACTAAATCGCAGCACACCGAGGGTGCTTTACGGCAGATTTTGCCTCTGATTTCCCCCGAAACCTTTATCGTCAGCTTCCAGAACGGCTTCAACGAGCCGGTGATTGCCAAAGTTCTGAACGAAGCCGGTTTAGGCGGTATGGAACGAGTCGTAGGCTCGATTCCCAACTACGGCGGGGCACTCGTGGACCCCGGCTACTTGGAGTTCGTCCACGAGGGGCCGATTCAACTGGGTGAGATGAGCACGAGTGAGTTCACCCCGAGGCTCCTGGAGCTGGCGAAGATGCTCGAGTCGCTCACCAACGTCCAGCTATCGCACAACATCTGGGGGCAGATTTGGGCCAAGGAAGTCTACTCGCAACAAGTCGTGTTTAGCGCCTTGGCCGATGCCCGCATCCACGAGACTTTGGGCGTGGAGCGCTACGCCCGGACTGCCGGTGCCGTAGTGCGTGAGGCGCTCGAGATTGCCGAGGCCAACGGAATTACGGTCGAAGCCTTCGACTTCTTCGACCCCGCCAACTACAAGCCGCAAACCCCGGCAGATACCCAGAAGCTGATTGACAACATCAACCACGCCATCTGGCTGCTCAAGAAGGACCAGAAGCCGCAGCAGCACGAGTTCAAGAAGAAGGGCTCAGGGATTTGGTGGGACATCGTGTACCGCAAGCGGCCCTCGGAGGTCGGGGACATGAGTTCGCACCTCATACGCTACGGCAAGGAAGCCGGGGCAGACACGCGGCTCGTCGAGAAACTCTCAGGGATGATTCTGGAAATCGAGCGCGGCGAGCGCCAACTCGGGTTTCACAACTACGACGAGCTCGAGGCGTACGTCAAGAGCATCGGAAAGGAACTGCCATGAGTGAGCGAAAACTCGGCGTGGGCGTGCTAGGAGCCCACGCCTGGGCTGAGAAAGCCCACCTACCCGGCTACGGGGCCTATGACCGCGCCCGCCTCGTCGCCATCTGCGACATCGTGCCCGAGCGGGCGCAGGCGATGGCCGAGAGGTTTGGCATCGAGCGGGTTTACACCGACCACCGCGACCTCCTGGCCGACCCCGAGGTGGAGATGGTGGACGTGTGTACCCCCACCGACACCCACCTGCCGCTCAGCTATGCCGCGATAGAGGCTGGGAAGCATGTGCTGTGCGAGAAGCCTTTGGCCCGCGACGCTAAGGACGCCTTCGCCGTCGCTAGAGCTGCCGAAGAAAAGGGCGTGCGTACCAAGCTGGGCTTCACCTTCCGGTACTCGCCCGCGATTCGGCAGGTTCAGAGGTGGATTGCGGACGGCACGCTGGGGCAGATTTTCCACGTGCACGGCCTCGAGCAGAACTCGCAGTTCCTCGACCCCTACTTTCCGCTCCGGCAAGTGCCCGAAGGGGCCGACTGGAACAAGCTGATTCCCAGCAGCATTGTGGGCTACGGCTCGCACCTGCTGGACTTAGTGCGCTGGTGCGTGGGCGAGTACAAGAGCGTGGCCTCGACGATGCGGAACTTCGTGCCTGAGCGGGTGGTGCGCGGTTACGGCGAGGACCTCAAGCGCATCGAGGTCGAGGATGGCGCGGTGGCGATTGCCGAGTTCGCGTCGGGGGCGCACGGGATGTTGCAAACCTCGTACATCGCGGTGGGCAACTACCCCGGTGTGGAACTGCGGGTCTACGGCTCCAAAGGTGCGGCGGTGGCGCGGCTCGTCACCGAGTTTGGGGTCGCGGAGACGCTGCATTTTGCCACGGCGGACGAGGTGGAGTTCAAAAAGGTCGAGCTTCCCGCGTCCGCATATCCGCCGGGAACCGACCTTCACACGCCCTGGCCCGAGCTTTATTACCGAAACTTAGTAAGGCATTTCGTGGACGAGGTTCTCGATGGCACACCCGAGGAATGCACCTTCTACGACGGAGCCAAGAGCCAGGAAGTGGTAGATGCCATCGTGCAGGCCCACTTCGAGCGACGCTGGGTGGATTTGCCGCTCTACCCGTAGGAGGATCGCGCTTGAGCCTATCCGCCCTGGTCGAGCAATTCCTCAAACTGCACGCCGAGTTTCACCCGGTGGACGCGTCCTTCATGGGGCTGGACGGTCACGACGGGCGATTGCCGCCTGCGGATGCCGGGGCTATTGAGCAGGAACTTTCTGCGCTTCAGGAGCTGCGTCAGGAAGCGGAAAAAATCACTCCCGGAAATTCAAGTGCACAACGTCTAGAAGCTAAGATGCTCCGCGCCCAAATTCGTGTGGCGACCCAGGAACTCGAGCACCGTCCCCGCTACCACAATCCTGCTTGGTACACAGGCGAAACCGCTTTCGGGCTGATTTCCCTGCTGCTGCCGAGCTACCCACCGAGGAATCCCGACGATTTGCGGCTGCGGCTCGGGGCGATCCCGGATTTTCTCTCTTCAGGACAGCAATGGTTGGCAAACCGGGCCATTCCAGCCGATTGGGTGCAGCGAGCGAACCTCGAGTGTGACGCAATCATCCGACTTTTGGAACAAGGGCTGAAGCTTCATGCTTTTTGGTCAGATAAGCTCGAGTCGCCCATTAGAACGGCAATTCAATCCGTCCGTTCCTTCTCAGCGAGTCTCGAGAACCATCCCAACGCAAACCCGGCGTGTGGCGGGGAATACCTCGAGTTCCTGATGCGCGAGGCACACGGTCTACCCTTCGGCCCCTCTGAAGCAGAAGAGCTCGCACTAGAAGGCTTCGAGCGATATAAACACGAACTCGAGGCGATGGCTGCCGAGTTGGATGCGTCTCGAGACTGGCGCGAACAGTTGTCATTGCTAGAAAATGATCATCCAGCGCTCGAGGACGTGATTCCGATGTATGAGCGGTGGAACGAGCGGGCGCTCGAGGCTGCGGATGGGGCTGGATTGGTCACGCCCGCGAAAGAATACGGTTTGAGCTTTCAAACCCTACCCGAATGGGCCAGAAGCGTCGCCGGGGATCTATATTTTCTGTTCTATCGCTCGCCGCCTGCGGGCAGGGCCTCAAAGGGCAGCGTCTACTGGGTTTTCCCGCCTGGAAACGACGTTGATGGCTATCTGCGCGGGCAAAACCTCGCCGCCATCAAGATCACCCATGTCGTCCATCACGGCTCCATCGGCCATCACACCCAAAACGCCAGGGCCAGAGCCTCCGAAGTGCGTCTAGGACAGCTTGCCGGGACGGATTGCGCCTCGGGGATTGCCATGCTCTCGGGCGGCACCATGATCGAGGGCTGGGCTTGCTACGTGCAGGACTTGATGGGAGAAGCCGAAGGTTTCTACACGCCCCAAGAACGCCTGGTGCTCAAACACGCCGAGTTGCGCAATGCCGCCATGTGCCTGGCCGATCTCCGTCTGCACCGGGGAACGTGGGGCCTCGAGGGGATGCGAGCCTTCTACCGCGACGAGGTGGGGATGGGCGGGGGGCGGGTCTGGTCGGAGACGACGCGAAACTCGATTTACCCGGCCACCCGGCTGATGTACTGGCTGGGAACGCGGGCCATCAAAAACTTGCGGCGCGAACTTGATTGGGGGAAGAAGGTCTTCCACGACCGGCTTTTGTCCTTCGGCTCGGTTCCGGTAGGCTGGGTAGCGGGTGAGTTGCGGAGCCTTTAGCGGCCTAAGCCCCCTGGTAGCGCTCGAAAAGTCGCAGTGCGCCTATTACCGCAGCATTTTCCGAAACCTCCGGGCTAACCAAGGTAGCAGGTATTCCCCGCTCGTCTAGATAAGCCTTCATCAGCGGGGGGAAATGTCCACTACCGTACAAAATGATGTTCTCACCGCGCTCGAGCATGGGCAAATCCAAACTGGCGAGTGCCCCGAGCAGATAACTCGTCATCTCGGGTTTGGGCAAACCTGCGAGCTGCTCCCCAATCCTGACCAGGAAAGAAGCGCGTCCCAAACCGTGTTGCTGCGCGGCCTCGAGCCCGGCTCGCCAGTATTCCTGAGACGGCTTTATATCCTCCAAACCGACCACACTGCTGCGAAGCACCGTCCCCGACATCACCGCCTGCAACAGTTCGCCGGTAATCGAGGTTTTGGAGCCCAGAATTGTACCGTCTCCGTCCACCCGAATCGCCTTGTGGTGCGAGCCGTAATGCATCAGCAACACCGGCCCCGTCAAACCCAATAACTCGCGCAGGCCCACGGTCTCGGCTTCCTCACCGCGCATCACGTCGGCCCCCTCGAGGTTTTCCAAGCTCAAGCCTTCCGGTACGGTTTTGATGCCAGGGATGAAGTAAAAAGGAGCTTCGGCAATCTCCGGGAACTCCTGCCGGACGATACCCCGCGCAATTTTCTCAGGCGAGCAGGGGGCGAGCAGATGGGGAACCTCTTTCAACCCCACATTCGAGGTAATCATCCCTGAGCAAAGGACGGCCCCGAGGCCCTTTACCCCTGCCAGCATCTCTTTGAGCGCGGTCTTGACCCTGCCGGGATGCCCGTCGCTCGCGGTGTCGCGGGCCCCAGCTTGTTGGCTCTGACTCGAAACCACTTTTCCGCCGTCCCAGAGGCGAACCCTGGTGCGGGTAGTGCCGGAATCTACCACGGCGATCATGTTTTCTATCTTATGGCGGCCCCGGCAGGATTCGAACCTGCGACTTTCCGCTTAGAAGGCGGGTGCTCTATCCACTGAGCTACAGGGCCAAGCCGAGAGCGTAGTATAGCGGATTTAGCCGTGAGCGACCAGAAGCAGAGGGCAGAGGGGCTAGAACCTCAAAGGCTCTCTGCTCTTTGCCCTCTGCCCTTTGCTGTGTTACACTCTTAGGGTTGCCTGACCCGAGTCAGGGCAGATTTTCTTTGGAGGAACCATGAAACGCACCTGGCAACCCAACAAGCGCAAGCGGGCCAAAACCCACGGCTTCCGCGCCCGCATGAAAACCCCCGATGGCCGCAAAGTCTTAGCCCGCCGCCGCATCCGGGGCCGCGCCAAGCTGACCGTCTCGAGCGAGCCCCAGCTCAAGCGATAACCCGCGCGAGCCGAGCTTCCTCCCCGCTTAGGGGAGGATTTTTGTAGAAGGACGTTTAGGGTCAAGAGTTGAGGCACAATCAAAGTCTTTGCTCTAAACCCTAAACTCTCAACTCTGAACTCTCTTTATGCCCTTCTCCTCCCTCAAAGGCGAAAAAGCCTTCCAGCGCATCCGGGCCGGGAAACCGGGGCGTGGCAGGCTGGTTTCGGTACGCTGGTTCCCGCTGCGGCCCACGGTGCAAAACCCGGTGCGCATCGGCATTGTGGTCTCGAAAAAGGTGGGGAAGGCCGTGGTGCGCAACAAGGTGCGCCGCCGCCTGCGGGAAATCCTGCGCCGGATGTATCTGCCCCCTTGTGAGGCGGTGGTGGTGGCTCAGCCGGAGGCCGCTACCGCCAGTTTTTCGGAATTGGTCCGGGACTTAAGCCATGCCCTGAAAAAGAGTGGGCTGGTACAATAGCACGGGTCGGTTTGCTCTACCCTTGAGTCGGACTCTGGAGACTAGAATTTGAATGAAAAGGCTGCTGATGGGTGGGGTACGGTTCTATAGGCGCTTCGTATCGCCGCTGAAGCCGCCCACTTGTCGTTTTTACCCCAGTTGTAGTTGCTACGCCTTGGAAGCCCTCGAGCGCCACGGAGCCCTGTGGGGTAGCTACTTAGCAGTGCGCAGGATTCTCAAGTGTCACCCTTTTCACCCTGGCGGGCTGGATTATGTACCCCAGACCCGCCCCAGGGTTCGCTGGAACCCCTTGGACATCCAGACGGAGGAATGAATGAAACGTTGGTTGTGGTTGGTTAGTTTAGCTGTTTTTATGGCTCCTGCCTTCGCCCTCAAGCCGGAGTGGCGACAAGTGGACGTGAACGCCGACGGCAAGGCAGAGCAGGTGGCCGTCACCAACCTCGCCGACATCGCCTTCAACAACAACGGGCAAATCGTCGGGTGGTACGTCAAAACCACCCGGGCACAGGATTTCAAGGGCAACTATGGCCGCGCCAACAACCTGGTCAAACCGGGTGTGACCCTGCCGGGGACCCTCTCCGACTTCAAGCCGGAGAAATACGAGTTCATCCGCAGCGACCCCAACGACCCCAACGCCGACTTTCTAGCCCGCTTCACCCAAGGGGAGACCACCCTCACCTACGCCGTCCACCCGCGCTACCTGACCATGGACGTGGAGGTGAAAACCCCCACCGCCCGCACCCTGACCTGGACCGGCATCAGCAACACCAATAACCCCACCACCAAATGGCTGGCCCAAGGGGGCAACCAGCCCGCCGCCTCAGGGTCCGGCCCGGCGACCTATGTCTCCTGGCAGACCCAGCCCAAAGCTGGTTTTGCCACGGTGATCCGCCCGACCAACCCCACCAACATCAGGATGAGCGTGGTGAACGGGGCCGGGATTGCCGAGATCAGCATCCCGGCGGGCGGGACCAACCTGAAGATTTACGGCGGGGCCAACGAGCTGGTGCGCCTGCACGTGGAGCGCTTCTACGACCTGCCGGGGCTGTTCCAGCCCAACATCTGGGGCCAGATTTCGCTGGGGATGCTGTGGGTCTTGGAGGAATCCCACAAGATCGCCGGGGGAAGCTGGGTGCTCGCCATCGTCATCGTGACCATCCTGCTGCGCCTGTTGATGTGGCCGCTGATGCACCAGCAGTACAAGAGCATGGCTGAGATGCAGAAAATCCAGCCGCTGATGAAGAAAATCCAGGAGAAGTACAAGGACAACAAGGAGAAGCAGCAGGAAGAGACCATGAAGCTCTACCAGGAGCACAAGATCAACCCGCTCGCTGGGTGCTTGCCGCTGCTGCTCCAGATGCCGGTACTGTTCCTGATCTACCGGGTGATCGTAGGGTACGAGTTTGGGCAAGGTTTCCTCTGGGTGCCGGATTTGGCCCTGCCCGACCCCCTTTATATCCTGCCGGTGATCTACATCGTGGTGCTCCTAGCCTCCACCTGGCTCTCCGCCGCGGGCAACCGCGACGCGCTGCGGCAGGGCATCCTGATGAACCTGGTGTTCGCTTTCCTGCTCTTCAGCTTCCCCGCCGGGGTGACGCTCTACTGGGTGCTTTCTACCGTCATCAGCGTGGGTCAGCAGTGGCTCATCAACAAGCAGCTCGGCATCAAGATGACCCCAGCAAAGAGCTAAGCTCCCGACTCCAAACCTAGCGCCGGGTCCCGGACCCGGCGCTCTTCTATCTCCGCTTTCCTAACAAGGGGGCAGTCTCGAGCCCGCCTAGAGACTGCCCCCACCCCAGGATTTTCTCATCAAAAGGGGAGGAGCAAAGCCAAGGCGGTCGGCCAGCGGCGCTCCTATATGTTCAGGGCGTATTTCTCAGCCGCACGGAAGGTCAAAATACAATAAGCTATAATCGGACGATTGCTATGGAAGATAAGAAGCGTGGGCTAGACGATTTGCTAACCGACCTGGGGATCGGCGAAAACGAGGCTGCGCCCGAGGTCGTGCTGAAGGAGGAAGGGCAAACCCCGGTGGTTGCTCCCACCGCTGAACACCCCAAAAGCGTCCTCGAGCATTTCATGGTGGGACTGTTGATGCGCCTGGACCCGGCCTACTCGGTGGACATCCGCCAGGACGGCGACCTGTTCCGCACCGAGATTCTGGGCGGCGACTTAGGGCGGGCGATTGGGCGCGAGGGCAAGACCTTGCAGAGCCTGGAGTTCATCGCCAACGTGGCGATGGCAAAGCAGTTCGGCTCGGCCTACCGGGTCGTGCTCGACGCGGCGGGCTACCGCCGCCGCAACGAAGACCGCATCCACCGCATGGCGATGGACGCGGTGCTTCAGGTGGAGGTCACCGGGCAGGAAGTCGAGCTCCCGGCAATGCGGGCCAGCGAGCGGCGGATGATTCACGTATTGCTCAAACAGCACGAGAAGGTGACCACCCACTCAGTAGGCGAGGGCGAGGAGCGGCACGTGATCGTCTCGCCGCGAGACCCCAACAATCCCCCGGTTCCCGAGGGGCCGGGCGAGGAGTAAGGCAGTTTACCGTTTACCGCGAGAGATGTATCAGGTCAAAATCTTTGTTTTTGGCCGGAGACCTTTGACTTGTGACATGAGACTACGCTTTTGCAGTAAACGGTTGTCGGTCAACGGTTGACTTCATATGACCCGCCTCGAGCTGCTCCGTGAGCTGCAAAACCGCCTTGCGCAAGCCGGTAAACCGGGGCTGGAGGCGCGGTTTATCCTGGCCCACGCCCTCCACGCCGACCCCAACACCCTCGCCAGCAGCTTGTTCCAGCAGGTATTGCCCGACGTAGCCGAGGCCGCCCATGCGATGGTGGGGGCGCGGCTTTCCGGGTATCCGCTCCAGCTCTTGCTGGGGGATGCGGAGTTTTTCGGGCTCCGGCTCAGGGTTCGTAAGGGGGTGTTGATCCCCCGGCCCGAGACCGAGGGGTTGGTGGAGCGGGCCCTCGAGCTGTTCCAGGGGCATCGGGGTGAGGCGAGGGTGGTGGACGTGGGCACCGGCACCGGAGCCATCGCCTTGGCCCTCAAGCACATGCGTCCGGGGTGGGAAATCTGGGCCACCGACATCAACCCCGAGGCGATTGCGCTGGCCCATGAGAACGCCCTCGAGCAAAACCTGATGGTGCAGTTCCTGAACGCCGCCTACATCGCCGACCTGCGCGACCTCGACTTGGTGATCTCCAACCCGCCCTACCTCCCCGAGGAGTACCGCGACGAAGCCCCGCCCGAACTGGCTTACGAAGACCCGAACGCGCTGTATTCTGGCTACGACGGGCTGGACATGGCCCGTCATCTTCTGCGCCACGCCTGGCAGGCGCTCAAACCGGGGGGGTGGATCGCCTTAGAGCTAGCCCCCTCCAACGTTTATGAACTCGAGGACGAGACCACCGCTCAGGGATGGAAAAACGCCCATGTGTATTTCGACCTGGCCGAACAGCCGCGGTATCTGGTGGCGCAGAAGCAATAAGCGATGAGCTAAAGTCAAGGGCGACCCCCCACGGTTTGCAGGGACGTCAGTGATTGGGTGATAGCGGCTGTGCCGTTACCCGGTGTGCGCTAGCAAAGCCTGGCCCTAGCGGGCCTAGTGCTCGCACGGGCAAAGCCCGGCCCTAGCGGGGCTAGTGCTGGGCCA
>PSMF01000255.1:1484-2034 GCA_040290005.1 Meiothermus sp. | reverse complement strand
CTTTGCCCCGCCAGGCGGTAGAGGTTGTCGTCGCCGCCCAAACCGAGCTTGCCCAGCACGTCAATGCCTACCATGTCTAGATTGAGCATCGCCCGCAGGCCGCGCACCAGTTCCAGGTTGGCCTCGACAAACTTCCGGCTGCCCCACAGTCCGTCCTCCTCCCCGTCGAACCATACGAACCAGGTGCGCCCCGAGAGCGGGCTTTTGGCGAGGTCGCGGGCTAGCTCGAGCACCGTCACCGAGCCGGAGGCGTTGTCGTTGGCCCCCGGCGCACCAGGCACCGAGTCGTAGTGCGCCCCCACTACCGCCTGCGGGTTGCCGCTTCCGCGCTTGGCGATGACGTTGCGGGCCTGCACCTCCTCGGTTATGGTGCGTACATCCAGCGCGATCCTTGTACCCGTTTGACCAAGCAACGCCTGACCTTCCTCCTGCGAGACCGTGACCGCCGGTATCGGCCCGATGCCCCCGAAGGTCCCCCGGACGTTGCCGGAGGTGTTGTTCACCACCACGATCCCCACCGCGCCCAGTTCGGCGGCCTGGCGGGCTTTTT
>PSMF01000255.1:0-1465 GCA_040290005.1 Meiothermus sp. | reverse complement strand
CCCCCGTCGCACCACCACAATCGAGCCGCGGACGTTCAGACCCGCATAATCTTCGGCCCGGCCCACCCCTGCAACGGCGACCAGAGGGCCCTCGAGGCGGCCCGCCGGGCTCCCGGATAGGGCGTTGGCCCCCACAGTCTTATTATCCAGTTTCAGGCTGCTGCCCTGGTCCCTGGTGCGGCTATAGGTGAAGGGCTGAAACTCCACCGTGTAGCCCACTTTTTTTAGCTCAGCAGCGAGGTAGTCGCCTGCCGCCCGTCCGGCTGGGGTTCCGGCGACCCTCGGCCCTTGCGAGAGCAACGCGGTCAGGTCGGTGCCCATCCGCGCGTTGGTGAAGGCCAATGCCGAGGCTAGGATCAGCGTGCCCACCAGCACTAGGGCACGCATCGGTAATCTTTTCATATACCCTCAAGATTGCCAGGAAAGGGATGAGTTGCATGGGCCGGTGAATCAGGGTCGGGGAGAGCGATGAGCTAGGGTAAAAGACAACCCCACCCCGCTGCGCGGCGAAACCGGCATCTCCGACCCACGGGCGCCCCCCCTGATGCCGCGGATAGTAACGTCCTGGACAGGAGCGATTAATAGCATGCTCGAGGGGAGGCGTTATTGCCCCTCCTTCCTAAGGTGGGCCATCCGAGGTCATCAAGGTATCGTGCTATACCGATAGACCTTGATAGATGGGGGGATTCTTGCCACACCAATACCCAAAACTGGACAAGCAAATCTCTGACCATCCATGTAACCTCGATGTAACAATCCGTCGCCTAAACTAACCCCAAATGAACACCTACGGCCTGGTGATGAGCGGTGGAGGTATCGGCTTTGCCACGCACGTGGGCGTGATCGCGGCGCTCGAGCAGTGGGACTCGGCGACGTTTGCCCGGTTCAAGGTTTTGGTGGGTACGTCGGCAGGTTCGATCCCGGCGGGGCTGCTTGCGGCGGGTTACTCGCCGGTAGAGATTCGGGGCATCACCGGCATGTTCGCGCAAAACGCGCTGGGAGGCCGGTTGTTCGACCTCAACAACGCAGGGGCGCTGGACATGCTGTTGGCTCAAGATTTCACCTTCGCACGGGGGCTGTTTCGCGGGGATGGGCTTTTGGGGGTGCTCGAGACGCTCTTCTCCCGCAGCAACCGCCCCAAGATTCAGAAGCTGTGTACCCAGCCGCCAGAAAAGGCCACCCCCGAGCTACTAAAGCTGCTCAGGGCTCAGGGCCGCAAGCCTAGAGACCGCGCCTTTTACGCCGACCAAATCCGCTTTGGCGAGCTGGAATGCGAGCTATCCATCCTGGGGATGAACGCCCTCACCGGTCAGAAGACCGTGTTCTGCAAGCTCCGCCACGACGAGACGGACCAGCAGCGAGGCCGGGTGGTCGAGATTGACCAGGCCGGGGTGCAGCGCGGCGGTTTGGTAGGTTACATCAACGAGGACGAAATTGCGGCCACCATAGACCAGTTCAACCGCGA
>PSMF01000046.1:0-25053 GCA_040290005.1 Meiothermus sp. | reverse complement strand
GCAACTCACAGAAGTGAGTCTGGAGATCGAGAAACGTTACGAGATAGAGTTTCTGGAGATCGGGACGGATAAGAACCACGTGCATTTCCTGGTGCAGTCCGTGCCCACGTACAGCGTGACCAAGAGGGTGACGATGATCAAAAGCCTGATCGCGCGGGAGATATTCAAGAGCCAACCCCAGGTCAAGAAGCAGTGGTGGGGAGGGGAGCTCTGGAGCGATGGGTGCTACGCGATGACGGTGGGCAAATACGGCAATCAGCGGGTGATTGGGGAGTACGTGAAGCGGGAGGGTCAGCTGTATCAGAAGCTACATCGAAACGAACAGCCGAAACTGTTTGAGCCTTGAGCCGCTCGCGATACCCCGTCCGCTTGCGGCGGGGTTCTTTATCGCTCGCCGCTGGTCGCTCATTGCTATAATCCACCCAACCCCTAAACTTGGTATTTAGCTGTGCAACGGGTCTCGAGTCGGATTTTATTGTTCGGGTTGGCATTCCTGGGCTGGGCTTGGGCTGCCCCCTATGACCTGGTGATTTACGGGGCCACGCCACAGGGGGTGATGGCAGCGGTGGCAGCGACCAGGGCCGGGCTCAAGGTGGTGGTGCTCGAGCCCACCGCGCACGTCGGCGGGGTGCTCACCAACGGGGCCCTGGCGACGCTGGACCTGGGGCAGGGCGACCGGGGGCGACCCTTCCAGGAGGGCTTATTCACCGAGTTTTACCGGCGCATCGGGCGGCAGCCCTCCTTTGATGTCCGCCAGGCCGAGGCAGCGCTACGGAAGATGTTGGCCGAGTTGGGCGCCGAACTGTGGACGGGGGCCAAACTCGACCGGCTGGACGCGGAGGGGAGCCGGGTCAACGCGGCGACCTTTGTACAAGACGGCAAACCGCTGCGGCTCGAGGCCCCCTTCTGGGTAGATGCCTCGGACACCGCCGAGCTGGCCTACGCGGCGGGGGCCCAGTTCACCCTGGGGCGCGAGGACACCGGTCTGGACAATGCACAGATGGCGGCGGGGCTCGGCTTCCGGCTCGAGGGGGTCCCTTGGTGGGGGGTCTGGCTCTCGCTCAACCGTGAGGGGTTGTTCGAGCGCAGCGGGGCCGGGGCCTGGGGCTCTTCGGGCTGGGGCTTTAGCAAGATCGGCGACGGTTACGACCCTTCCGACCTGGGGCGCTACCGCCTGCGCGGGCTCAACCTGGCGCGGCAGAGCGACGGGAGCGTCTGGGTGAACGCGCTGCTGGTGTACGGGGTGGATGCCACCGACCCCCAGAGTTGTGAGCGGCTGCGCCGGGGGGCGATCCTCGAGGCCCAGCGGGTGGTCCGGTATCTGCGCCGGGCCAACCCGCTGTTTTTTGGGGCCGCCCGGCTGGTCGAGGCTGCGCCCCAACTCTATATCCGTGAGAGCCGCCACCTGAAGGGCCTGTATCGGCTCAAGGCCGATGACGTACTGTACGGGCGGGATTTCCCCGACACGGTGGCGGTGGGTAGCTACCCGCTCGACGGGCAGTCGTACCGGCGGGGGGAGGCGCTTTACCTCCAGGGGGCTCCAGCTCCTTATGGGGTGCCCTTTCGCACGATGGTCCCGCAGGGGTTTACCAATCTGCTGGTGGTTTCGCAGGCCGCTTCGTATGACAGCGTAGCGGCCTTCTCGGCCAGGGTCGCGCCGCTCCAAATGGCGCTGGGACAAGCCGCGGGGATCGCCGGCTATCTCGCTAAAGAAAAGGGGCTGGATTTTCCGACCATCGCGCAAAATCCCGAACCGCTGCGCACCCGCCTGCTGGCCGAAGGGGCTAACCTCCTGCCCGAACCCTCCGACCCCCGCAAGGACACCGCCGACCCCGGCTACGCCGATGCCATCGAGCTGTACCGCCGGGGTCTTTTTTCCACGCCTTACTTTATGCAGGGACGGCTCTACCTCGAGGAGCCCATCGCCATCGGCGATTTCCTGATCAACCTGGAGCATTTCTACCAAGCCAAACTCCCGAACGGCCCTCAGCTCGAGGCCGTCCTGAGGGCCAAACCGTTTTACCGCCCCAAATGGCGCGAAGCCCTGTACCGGGCCGATGCCTACCGGATTCTGACCGAGTTGGGGATGCGCTTGCCCCTTCCCGAGAACGACAACAGAGTGCGCCGAGGCGAGGCGGCAGCGCTGTTATGGGAACTGTTCAAACCGGGGTTATCCAAGCCGCTCAAAGAGCCTCCCGAGGGAGTTAACAATGCGTTATCAGCGAGGTAAATCGTGCGGTTAGGGGTGCTGCTGACGCCGGGGTTTTTGGAGGTAGAAGCCGCGCTGGTGCTGGAAATCGCCCGGCTGTTGGAGATAGAGCGTTTTACCCTTGCTCGGGGTCGGACGGCGCTGGAGGGCAGCGCGGGCGCGGTCTGGACCCCCAAATACACCTTCGCCGCCCGGCCCGAACTCGACGTTTTGGTGATCCCCGGCGGGCCGCAGATGAGCAAGCTGGGACGTGATGCGGAGCACCAGGACTGGTTGAACGAGGTCTGGGACGGCCTTAGGGCGGTGTTCACCGGGGCCAACGGGGTGCTCTTGCTGCTCGAGGCGGGATTGGTTTCCGGCAAGGTCAGCGCTCATCCGGTCGCCAGGGAAGCCCTCGAAGGCTCGGCGCTCGAGCTCACCAGTGAGCCTGCCCGTTGGCGCGGCAAGATATGTACCACACGGGGTTATCTCGAGCTTGGAAAAGCCCTGCTGGACTGGGCCGGGTTTTCGGAGGATGCAAGGCGGCATTTGGGGCTTTGATGGCTCAGCGCATAGATGTCATGGCTGGTGCGTGTAGGGCCGGGTCTCAGACCCGGCCCTACAATCTTCGTAGACGATGGTGTCGAACGCGAGGCTGTTTTTACCAAAAGGATTTGATGGCTGGTCCAGGCTGGGCGCAAAGCCCAGGTTTCGGGCTCAGCCGGTCGCCACAGGCGATGCCCTGGTGCGTTCCTACGAAACCTGGTTATAGGATAAACGTCGGTGTTCCCAGACGATCAGCTTGCCGTCTTCTTCGTCCCAGCGGGTTCCGGTGCGGACGAATCCGGTCTTCTCGAGCACCCAAATCGAAGCCAGGTTATCCGGGCGGCAGTCCGCGAGGATACGCCGGACATTGGGCTGGGTCCAAGCCCAGTCCACGAGCGCTTTTGCTATCTCGCTGGCGTACCCTCGGCCCTGGTATGCCGGATTCGCGCCGTATCCGAGTTCAATCGTCCCCGACTCATTCGGCAAGCTTTTGAACCCCATTCCGCCCACCGCGACCTGCTCCAGTCTTCGGTATCTGGATGGGCGGCAAGAAACCTCGCCCAGGCCGGGAAAAATCCCAGCGAATCGCTGGGCCACTCGGGCGGAAAATGGACCTGCAGGGCTTCGCCGCCAACCTTCAGGTCTGCGTCGAACTCCTCGGTCTCGAGACGCCGTTGGATGACCTCGAGCGGCGTTTGAATCAGATATAAACGGGGGGTTTCCAATCTAAACATGTAGGTCCTCGGCGCAAAGTGCTTTGCGCTTAATTGGGGCCTAAGGTCGAAGGCCAACCTTGGGTTAGGCGAGGATAGTCACAAAATACCTACGGGTTCCAGAGTAGCACGTCTCGAGCTTTCGCGGGCGGTTTGTGGGTTGAGCAGCGCACGGTACAATAGCCGCTTGGTATGGCATCTTTAGGAGTCGGTATCGTCGGTCTTCCCAACGTGGGCAAATCCACGCTGTTCAACGCGATCACCAAGGCGGGCGCACTGGCGGCCAACTATCCCTTCGCCACGATTGACAAAAACGTCGGCGTGGTCACGCTCCCCGACCCGCGCCTGGAGGCCCTCCAGAAGCTCTTCGTCAAGGGCGACCGGGTTCCCCCGATTGTCCCGACCTACGTGGAGTTTGTGGATATCGCGGGGCTGGTCAAAGGGGCGCACAAGGGCGAGGGGTTGGGGAACCAGTTTCTCGCCAACATCCGCGAGGTGGCGGCGATTGCCCACGTGGTGCGCTGTTTTGAAGACCCCAATGTGGTCCACGTGGCGGGCGTGGTGAACCCGCTAGAAGACCTCGAGACCATCAACACCGAGCTGGCTTTAGCGGATTTGCAGACGATTGAGAAGCGGCTCGAGAAGCTGCGCAAGACCGCGAGAACCGACAAGGACGACAAGGCGCTCTTGGACGTGCTCGAGCCCCTGATGACCCATCTGTCTGAGGGGAAACCGGCCCGCACCTTTGCTGCTGGTGATGCGGAAACGCTGGCTCAGGGCGCACGGGAGATGGGCCTCCTCACCTACAAGCCGGTAATCTACGTTTGCAACGTTGCCGAGGAAGATTTGCCCGGCGGGGCAGGCAACCCCAACGTCGCCAAGGTGCGTGAGGCGGCAGCCGCCGAAAACGCCGACGTGGTGGTAGTTTCCGCCAAAATCGAGGCCGAACTCTCCGAGCTATCGGAGGAAGAAGCTGCCGAGTATCTGCAAAGCCTGGGCCTGAGCGAATCCGGGCTAAACCGATTGGTGAAAGTCGCCTACCATACGCTGGGTTTGCAGACCTTCCTGACCGCAGGCGAGAAGGAAGTGCGGGCCTGGACGGTGCGGCAGGGGACCAAAGCGCCGCAAGCGGCGGGGGAGATTCACTCTGACTTAGAGAAAGGCTTCATCCGCGCAGAAGTCATCGAGTGGAGCAGATTAGTCGAGGCCGGAGGCTGGGCGCAGGGCAAGGAGCGGGGTTGGGTGCGCACTGAGGGCAAGGATTACGTGGTGCAGGACGGCGATGTGATGTATATCTTGTTCAACGTGTAACGATTTCCCTGGCTTGAGCGGGCAGTTCAAATGTGCCGTCTGGACGGGGCGGAAACGGGATTGCCTCGAGCACAGCCTCAACCGGCAACGCAGCGTATAGGTGCGGATAGGTCTCGCCTAAGCCGTATAAGTCCTCGTCCTTGACGTGCTCAATTAGGGGCTCGAGGTCCACCGCCAAGAGCACTAAATCTGTTTGCCCGCGATACAAATTGTCGGCAACCTTAGTGACTTGATGCGGCCAGGACAGGTGAATAAAGCCTTCCTGCACGAGTTCGCCTCTAAACTCTCCGGCAGCCTGGGCTTGTTTCCAAAGGTTAGAAGAAGTGATTCGGAAGGCTAAGCGAGGCACAAATTAGCATATCAAGCTTGGACCAACCGCCGAAATTGCGATTGCACATTGCCCTGCACCACCCCGCCGTGATAGGCCACGAGTGTTTGGATGTCCAGCTCGGCGAGTTTGGCTATTGAGCGCAGAGCTTCGGGCATATCCGGGGTGGCTATAACCGATGGCCCTCGTACCTGACCGTCCTCGGCGGTGACGGCATCCCCAGCAATCAGGGTTTGGTCTTTCTCCAAATACAGGCTGATGTGACCGGGGGTGTGTCCCGGCGTGGCGACCGCCCGCACGCCGCCCGCGAGGTCTAGGACCTCCCCGCCCTGCAACAGCTCGTCCACCTTCACCGGCTCGGGGCCGCGCTCGAGGAAAGCCTTTATCTGCTATCTGCGGCGGGAGGGTCTCGAGGACAGCCACAGGGGGCATCTTGAGCCATTTGCGCGTGCCGTCTATGTAGGGTGCTTCGGCAGCGTGGGCCAGCACCGTGGCACCGCTGGCCCGCACGAGGGCGGCGGCGCTGGCGATGTGGTCGGGGTCTTGATGGGTGAGGATCAGGCGGCGCAGTTCGGCGAGCTTTACGTTAGCTTCTGCCAAGGCTATTTCCAGTGCTTCTATAGAACCTCCGGCATCAACCAAGGTCGGGCCTTGCCGGTTGTCGAGGATGAGGCTGTGGTTGAGAACGTTGGGAGCACCGCCGAGATTTGCGCTGATGGGCAGAACATAAAGCGAATCGGTGATTTTCATGGGGCCTCATATTACCCCATCACAACTGCCCACAAAGAGCATCCACCACTGAAAATTCGGCGCAAACGTGTTAACGTAATCCTACTCCAAAAGGATCAGCGTTGTAGGGGCGATGGGCTTGTCGCCCTCGAGGACCCAAGCCTAGCGGACGAGCTGATAAGCCTGTTGCAGCCGGGCTTCGTCGGTCAGGTCGAGGCGCAGCGGGGTCAACGAAACGAGGCCCTGATTCACGGCCCAGCGGTCGGTGCCTTCTTCCGGCTCGTGGTCGGGCATCGCCGTGAACCAGAAGTGCGGGCGGCCCATCGGGTCGGCGCCGGGGACGATTTTGCCCTCGTATATCCGCACCGACTGGCGGGTCCACAGCAATCCTTTGGGCTTGGGCGGCAAGTTGACGTTCACCAGAAAGGGCTTGGGCTCGCGCAAGAGGGTCTCGAGGACCTTCCCCACCCAGGGTTTCAAAGCTTGGAAATTGGGCTCTTTCCCGTTGACCGGGGTGCTGAAGGCAATCGCCGGAATGCCCAAGAGTGCCGCCTGTTTGGCGGCGGCCACGGTGCCAGAGTGCCAGGTCTCGTTTCCCAAGTTGGAGCCTAAGTTGATGCCGGAGAGCACCAAATCCACCTTCTCCCAGTGGTGCGTTCCGAGCACCACGCAATCCGCAGGGGTGCCGTCCACGCGGTAGGCTTCCAAACCCGAGATCGGAGTGGGGCGGTAATGCAGGGGACGAGAGATGGTGATGGCGTGGCCCATCGCGCTCTGCTCGACATCGGGGGCCACTACGCGCACCAAGCCGTAGGCCGTGGCCACCTCGGCCAGCGCCAGCAGGCCAGGGCTATAGATGCCGTCGTCGTTGGAAACTAGAATCTTCACGTTCTGCACCGTAGTCCTCGCTTGTCATAAGGGTGTCATTGGGGCTAGGATGGGGTACTGACAATACCGGCATAGCCTAAAGGTGGTTCCGTGAACTCCCACCCGTTAACTCACGTCATCCCTTTTGTGTCCCAGACGCAGCTTTGCGCCTTGGTAGAAATACCTTATTGATGGGAGGTATCCCGTGGTCAGCGTGCTCATCCCGACCTTCAACCGGCCCCACCTTTTGACTCGAGCGCTGCATTCGCTACAAGCCCAGCTTTACCCCGATTGGGAAGCCCTGGTGGTGGACGACGGCGATGGCTCGGGTATGGGGGCCGCCCAATCTTTGGGGGATGCCCGAGTTCGCGGGGTCAAAAACCAGGGGAAGGGACAGGTCTACGCCCGCAACACCGCCTTGCAGGCGGCGAAAGGGGAGACTATCGCCCTGCTCGACGACGACGACTGGTGGGAGGACCCCACCCATCTACACCGGGTGGTGCGGGTGCTGAAATCGGGCCCGGCGCTGGTCTACCGGGGCGGGTATCTGGTTTACGAGCGGGATGGGTTGGAACTGGGGCGCCTCCCCTTCGACTTGTGCGCCACGCCCGCTTCGCTGCGCCAGGACAACACCATCCTGGCGACGGGCATCGCCTATCCCAAAGCCTTTCACGACGAACTTGGGGGTTTCGACCCCGAGGTGTCGGATTACTGGGACTGGGACTGGTATCTGCGGGTGACCGAGGCGGGTTATCCGCTGGTGCAGCTTCCGGGTCGGGGGGTGGCGGTTTCGATGCACGGCGGGAACATGTCCTATGGCTCGAGACAGGACGAACGCCAGCAAAACCTCGACAGGCTCAGCACCAAGCACGGCTTGAATGGAATCCGGCTCAAGGACCACCGGGTGATTGCGTCTCTGGCGTAGAAGGTCAACGTCAACGGCAAACCCCGACCACCCCTAGGGGGCGGCAGGGCAGTTTACTTTTGACCTTTACTGCTTTTCCACTCTTCACCCTGCTCACAGCTTCTGCCCGTTGTGCTTCCCGCCCCACCGCGCCTGCTGGCCCTGTGGGGTAAGCACGTAGGTGTTGCGGTCGTCGGCGATTTGGCTCTCCAAAACCCCCAGTACCTTGCGCCGCGCCTTGGCGTCGAGGACAGGGAAAAACAGCTCGTAGCGGCGGTCCAGGTTGCGCGGCATGGCGTCGGCACTTCCGGCCCAGACCTGCCACTTGCCCCGGTTTTTGAAGGCGGCCACCCGGGCGTGCTCGAGAAACCGCCCCACCAAGCTCTTGGTGTCGGTCCCGTCCCACAAGGCGGTGAGGGTGCTGCGAACGATCAGGTGCAGCTTGGCCCCTTTGTTCAGGGCTTCTTCCAGGGCTCCCAGAATCGCGGGGTCGGTGAGGTGGTTGAACTTGAGGATAATCTCCCCCTTCTTGTGTGCTTCGCCGTGAATCCCCTCCAGCAGCGCCTCGCGGATCGCAGCGGCGGTGCGCAGCACGCTCAGGGCCAGAGCTTGGCGGCTCTCGAGCGCAGTAAAAAACAGCCGCACGTCGCCGGTGATCCGTGGCTCGGCGGTGAACAGCGAGAGGTCGGTGTAGAGCCGTCCGTTGGTGGGGTTATAGTTCCCGGTGCCCAGGTGGACGTATTCCTGGCCGCTCCGCCGCACGTACAGGGCTTTGGCGTGAACCTTCTTGCTTGGCAAGGGCAGCACCCGCACCCCGGCCCCTTGAAAACGCAGACTCCACTCCAAGTTGGAAAGCTCGTCAAACCGGGCCCGGCCCTCCAGCAGCACCGCTACGTCTTTGCCCGCTTTGGCGGCCACGATCAGCGCCTCGGCGATGCCGTTGTCACGCCCGATGCGATACAGCGTGGCCCGCATGGCCTCCACCTTGGGGTCTCTAGCGGCGGCCAGCGCGAAGGCTTCGACGGTGTTGTAATCCTCGAAGGGGTGGTAGAGCAACAGGTCGCGCCGGTCTAAAAAGCCGAAGGGGTCTTTGGCAAAGCCTTTGGGCTTTTCGGGGGTGATGGGGGCGAAGCGCTCTTTGGCCGGGCCTTCGCTCACGATGGTCCCCACCAGCCGCAGGTCCAGCGGCGGGTCGAGGCGAAACACCTCCTCACCGGCTAAACCCAGCGCCATCCGCAGGGTTTCGGCCCAGTGGTTGGGAAAACCCTCTTCCAGCTCTAGGTGGCTGACCTTGCCGTCCATCCGCGCTTCCAGCGCCTCGGGCAGCTCGTCCCAGTCGGCCCGGCTGCGCTCGAGCTGGGCGATACGCACCAAGCGGAACTCGTACAGCGGCAGCCGGGTGGGCAAAAACAGGTCGCTGCGCATCCGCACCAGAGCCCCCAGCCGCACATAGCCGCCCTCCCGCCCCGGTATCGAGAGCAGCCGGGGGACGCTCTCGGGCAGGCGGATAAAGTGTTGCAACAGCCCCTCTCCCGCCGCAAAATACAAGGCCCCGCTGGAAAGCTCGGTGATGGCCTCGGGCGGGATCAGGTCGGTGCGGGGGGCCACTTCCTCGGCTAAGTAAGCGCCGAAATACTGCTTCTCGGCCTTGGTGAGCTGGGTGGGCTCCAGCACGTGAATCCCCAGCGGCTCGAGCTCGCGCAAAAACTCGCCGTAGCGCTCGATTGCCTCCTCGGCCTGAGCGTGGGCCTCGTTCATCAGAGCGCGGTATTCCTCACTTCCCCTGGCTTCCAAAAAAGCCCGCGAGACCCGAGCGGCGAAGAACTCATCCAGGTTGGAAGCCCAAATTCCCAGAAAGCGCAGCCGCTCGAGCACCGGGAAATCCGGGCGGCGGGTCTGCTCGAGCACCCGGTGGTTGAAGCCCAGCCAGCTCGCCTCCTGGCTGATATACCGGGCGCCAAATTTCGGGGCTGCCGCAGGCTCATTGGGCCGCTTGCGAGACCGAGAAGGCGACCTTTTGGGCTTCGCAGGCGGCTTTTGCATTCCCTTAGAGTCTTTTTGTCTTGTGTCAAGGGAATGTAAGCTTTTGCGTTTGGACTTAGCCATGCACTCAGATTACGCCGGTCTGACACGCAAGGCGCAGGCTTGAGCAATGAGCGATGAGAAGAGTCTTATGTCTTACGTCCAACGTCATACGCTAAAGGCTAAAAAACTAGCTCACCTCTAGGACATTGAAATCAAGAGACCAGAAGTCTTGTCCTAGACGTGAAGTGGTTTGGCGTAGCGCGTAAGACGTACGACGTAAGACGCTTTTGCTCACCGCTCATCGCTAAAATTATGGTTCCGTCAGCGGAGAAAGAAAACTTTGGTATCTTGGGCCAAATGCAGCGCCTCGGCATTGTGGACTTGGGCTCGGGAACCTCGAGGTTGGTGGTCTACCTGTTTGAGCCGGGGAAGCATTTTCGGCTGGTGGACGAGATTCGTGAGGCCGTACGGCTGGGCCAGGGGCTCGCAAGCGACAACCGCTTGACCGAGGCCGGGATGGAGCGGGCCCTCTCGGCCTTAAAGCTCTACGCCGACTTCGCCCAGGCCACCGAGCTCGAGGAACTCCGGGTGATTGCCACCAGTGCTGCCCGCGACGCCGAAAACGGCCCCGAGTTTTTGCGCCAAGTGCGCAGCCTGGGCCTGAACGTGCGGGTGCTCTCGGGCGGGGACGAAGCGCGGTATGGGGTGCTGGCGGTGGGCAACTCTTTCGCCTTCGAGGACGCCTGGGTGATGGATTTGGGCGGCGGCAGCGCCCAGCTCTCGCGGATGGGGGAGCGCCGCTACCGCTACGGCGTGGCCTATCCGCTGGGCGCGGTGCGGCTCACCGAGATGTTTTTGCGGGCCGACCCGCCCAAAAAAGGTGAGATCGAAGACCTGGAGCGCTTTGTGCGCAAGGAGATGCGGGGCGTGCTGGAAGAGGTGCGCTCCCGGCCCTTGCCCCTGGTGGCGATGGGCGGCACCGTGCGCAACCTCGCCAAGATCGCGCAGAAGAAGGAGAACTACCCGGTGGACTTGATCCACGGGTATTTCCTGAGCCAGAAGGGGCTTGAGGACGCGGTGGATGAACTCCTAGATCACCCTACGGCTGAGCGGCGCGAGCTGGACGGGCTGCAAGCCGACCGTGCCGACGTGATCGTGGCGGGGGCCTTGGTCTACCGCACGGTGCTGCGCGAGAGCGGGCTGGACGGGATATGGATATCGGGCCAGGGGGTGCGCGAGGGCGTGTTCTACGAGGAGTTTCTGCCCAAACCCCACCTCGTCCCGGACGTGCGGGGCTTTGCGGTGCGCAACCTCTTTGCCCGCTACCCGCAGGACTATGGCCACACTGCACGGGTGCGCCACCTGTGCCGCCAGTTGTTCCGCCTCCTGGAGCCCCTGCATGGCTATGGCAAGGCCGAAGAAACCTTGTTGGATGAGGCCGCCTTGCTACACGACATCGGCATGAGCGTGGGCTATTACGACCACCACAAACACGGCGAATATCTGACCATGAGCGCGGCCATCCCCGGCTTGACCCACCGCGAACAAGCCCTCATCGCCCTGATGGTGCGCTATCACCGCAAGGGCGAGCCTAAGGCCGGGATGTACAAACCTCTGCTCGAGGACGGCGACAACAAGCGCCTGCTGCGCCTGACCACCCTGCTGCGGATAACCGAGTATTTGGAGCGCAGCCGGGCGGGGCGGGTAGAGGGGTTGGAGGTGAGCCTCGAGCCCAAGGTGGTGCGGGTCGGCCTGCGCTCGGACGAGGAGCCCTGGGTGGAGATCGCCGAGACCGCCAAGCAGGGCAAGCTGTTCCAGCAGGCCTTTGGGCGGGAGCTGGTGCTTGAGTGGGCACGGTAAGACGAACCCCGATCTTGCCAACTATTCCGCAATTTTGTGCATATCGAGCTTTTTACTAACAATCCTCGAGATTCCCCGTGACACAATTGCCGGTATGGAGCTGTATCTAGTGCGCCACGCCATCGCCGAGGAAGCCTTGCCCGGCCAGCCGGATGACACCCGGCCCCTGTCTGAAGAGGGGGTACAGCGGTTTCGGGAGGTGGTCAAAGGCTTGAAACGGCTGGACATCCGCTTTGACCGGCTCTACCATAGCCCCAAGTTGCGGGCGGTACAAACGGCGGATTTGCTAAAGCCGGCCCTAGAGGGGGAAAGCGAAGTCACCCCCTACTTGGCTGAGCCGCCCAGCACGAAACTGCTCAAAACCCTCCAGGGAACGCAGGTTGCACTGGTCGGTCACGAACCCTGGATGAGCCAGCTCTGTGCCCTGCTGACGCTGGGGGACAGCGAAGAGGCTGGGGCTTTCGTGTTCAAAAAAGGCGGGGTGGCCCATTTAGAGGGCCACCCCAAACCCGGCGGGATGCGGCTATTGGCCCTATTGACCCCGAAAATCCTGCGTCAGCTATGATTTCCCTCACCCCCTGGCTCCAACACCTCAGCGAACACCTGCCGGTCGCCCGTGAAGGCCAAGACCGCGAGGGTGTCCATCAGGTGCGGGTGGCGGTGCGGCGGTTGCGGGTGTGGCTCGAGTTGGCCGGTATGGGAATCCTCGAGGACGACTTGGCCTGGCTGGTGCGCGGGGCCGGGAAGGTGCGTGATTTGGAAGTGCTGCTGGGCCACCCGAGGCTGCCCAAGGCTTTTCAAGACTGGGCTAAAGACCGATTGGGTGAGGCTCGCACCGAACTCGTCCCAATGCTCGACAGTGCGCGGCTGAAAGGTTTGCTCCAGGCTTTATCCAGTCTACCCCCACTCGAGCGCCCCCTGGCCGAAGGGCGGCTGGGCCGCTTTGTCCACCGGGTGAGGCGACGCGCGGAGGGGTGGGAGCGGCACGATGATTTTGAGCGCCTGCACGCCCTGCGCCGGGCCCTGCGCAAGCTGCGCTATGCGCGGGAATGGCTAGCCCTGGACACCGAAGCCATCAAGGAGCTTCAGGACGCACTGGGGGCGGTTGGAGACATCACTTTCACACTCAACTATTTAGATGCTTTCGAGGCTGACGGTGGCAAAGCCACAGTGCAGTTCAGGAGGGGCCTCGAGACCCGATTGACGAAGGCGCTGGGGGAGGCCAAAGCCTCCTGGGAGTCGCAGAAAAACGCGGTGCTTTCGTGAGTGTTCTGTCGTACCATTTACCGACTCGAGGACTTGGCGAGGGGGGTGTGTAGAGCGGGTCTCAGACCCGCCCCTACGACCTCAACAACCGACCTGCCGGATATAAAAGGGTCTTTGGAGAAGTTGACGCTTAACCCGCGCCGGACGCATAGCTATGCGTCCCTACAAACATCTACGAAGACTGGAACTCCAGCCGAGCTCAAGTGTCCAGCCAAGATATCTAAATTCGCCGCGCCGAAGGCCAGATGGGCCTTTTTCGCGCGTACGAAGGGCTCCTCCACCCCTAGATGTAAACCTCTGCCGTCGGGGAGAGAGAACCAAACCCCGCCCCTGGCGGCTAAAATCGGCGGCTTGGCGATTTCGCTCAAGCCCAGCAAATCAGCGTAAAAGGCTCGAGCTTTGGTTTCTTCGCCAAGGGGCATGGCAATTTGTACGTGGTCGAGGCCAAGTAGCACAAAAACCTCCTTAAGTGCGTGAGGTGCGCCTCGCCGCCTTGCAATCAGCTTAGCGCGACTTGCGACTCCCCTTCCCCACGGGCTTTTGAGGAGGCTGAGGAACTGCGTCCCTGATGAAAGCCCGCAGGTGGGCGGCCTGCTGGCTGAGGCTCGGCAGGTGGACGTACATCATGTGCCCGGCTTGGTAATAGTGTATCTGGACGTTGGGCCGCAGCTCGGGCTCGAGGCCCAAATGCTTGCAGGTGTAATCGGTGGCGAAGTAGGGCGTGGCGAGGTCAAAATAACCACTCCCCACGTACACCTTCAGGTAGGGGTTCATGCTGATGGCCTTGCGCAAGGTGTCCGATACGCTCACATAAGCGTTCTCGAACTCCTTGTAGCTCCAGGGCCGCACCTTGGGGGTGATAATTTCGTAGGGTAGGTCGCTCTCAAACTTCAGCTCCTCACGCACGTACTGGTTGAAGCCCGCCGTGTACGGCCCCAGAATCGCCGCGTAGCTGGGGTCATACTCGAAGTGTTCGCCCCCCGTGTCGCGGTCGGTGCCGGTGAAACGGCTGTCCAGCCGCCCCACCGTTTTGCGCTCGTGGCGCAGCAACTCCTTGGTGAAGCGCATGATTTCCGGGCGCAGATTGATTCCCTCCAGGTAATCCACGCTCAACCCCGTCAGACGCGAAAGCTTGCGGGCCACGGTTTTATGACGTGTGGGCGGGAGCCCTGAGCCCATCATCAGGGCCTTAGCGTACTCGCCTAACGCAAATGCTTCAGCCGCGTCTAGGACAGCTTGTAGAGGCTTCTTCTGTAAATCGGTGGGTAGCTTCTGGTGATACCAGGCCGTCGCCGCGTAGGTCGGCAGGTGCAGGATGTAGGGCAGGTCGTTGCCCGGCCCGGCATCGGTGGTCCCAAAGTCCAGAATCGAGCTAACCAGCATGATGCCGTTGAGAAACATCCCGTGCCGCTCTTGCAGGTAACCCGAAAGCCCTCCTGCACGGGTAGTCCCATAGCTCTCGCCGATGAGGAATTTGGGGCTGCTCCAGCGTCCATTTCGGCTGGTGTACAAGCGGATAAAATCCCCCACCGACTCGATGTCTTTCTTGAACCCGTGAAACTCCTTGGCCTTTTCGCCGGGCACCACACGGCTATACCCCGTGCTCACCGGATCTATGAATACGATGTCGCTCACGTCCAGTAGGGAAGATTCGTTCTCCGTAAGGCCGTAAGGTGGAGGGGTGAGGGCTCCAACATCGCCCATCGCCACGCGCCTGGGGCCGAGCAACCCTAAGTGCAGCCATACCGAAGAGGAGCCCGGCCCGCCGTTGAAGGAGAAGGTTATGGGGCGCAAGCTTTTATCGGCTACATCATCCTTGGCATAGGCGACGAAAAACACCGTGGCCTTGGGCTTTTCGCCTTCGCTGGCCCCGTCCTTCTCAGTCTCCTCCTTGAGCACCACCGTTCCGCAGGTAACGGTATAGCGGATTTCCTCAGCCCCGATGCGGATGCTGTGCTGGGTGACGGAGAGCTTGTCTTCGGCGGGACGCTCAGGCGGTTTGGGTTCGTCGGGCATAGATTGATTGTACGGGGCTCGAGTTCAGCTCATCCATTTGCCGGGTTGTAGGGGCGTAGCGGCGCTACACTCCTACCCGGGTCGGTCGTCAAATTGCGAGTATTGCTACGGCAGAATCTCCTCATCCATCAAGGTCTACTGCTATAACACCTGACCTCTGACGACCTCGGATGGCCCTCCTTCCTAAGGGGGCAAACCCTTTTTGCCTCCTCTTGGCAACACGATTATCTGCTGCTGTCCTAGACGCTATTCTCTGCAAACATCAGGAGGTGGGGTTTGCCGTTGACCTTGCCCCTCACTTTTCACCTTAGAACCTGGGTGCTCGCTTCTCGAAAAATGCTGCAATGCCTTCGGCCAAATCCCCGGTTTCCCGCACCCAGGCGTTGGCTACCGACGCGAGGCGGAAGCCGTCCTCGAGGCCCATCCCTGGCAGGGCGTTGAGCAGTTCCTTGGTCAGCGATAAGGAAGAAGGGGCGTTGCCGACGACCTCTCTGGCTAGCGCCAACGCTTCCTCCAACACGCTTTCCCGGGGAACCAGCTTGTTCACCAGCCCCATCCGGCAGGCCTCCGGCGCGGATACCAGCCTGCCGGTGAGGAGCAATTCTTTGGCGTGCTTCTCGCCCACGTTGCGCACCAGAATGACCCCGACCAGCGCGGCCACAAAGCCGATTTTGACCTCGGTATAGCCGATCACCGCACGCTCGCTCATCACTGCAAGGTCACAAGCTGTCGCCAAACCTGCGCCCCCGGCCACCGCGGGGCCGTTGATGGCGGCTACGGTGGGCTTGGGGAAGGTGTAGAGGCGGTGGAACAGCCGCATCAGCTCCTTGGAGTGGGCGTAGTTGGCCTCGGCCCCAGCGGTGGCAACGGTCTTAAGAAACTCTAGGTCGGCCCCCGCGCTGAACGCCGTTCCCGAGCCGGTCAGCACCAGGGCTTTGACGGCCCCATCCTTCTCGGCAATGTCCAATGCCTGGATCAATCCCGTGACCATCGCGGGGGAGAGAGGGTTACGCCGCTCGGGGTCGCTCAGCGTCAGGACGCGGATACCGTCATGGTCGTGGGTTTGTACGTTCATGATCCTATCCTACCTCGAGCCATACCCTTGGTTTTGGCAGCATTTATGGTCGCTTTGAACTAAGCAGACTTGACAAAATTACGCTCAAGTATTATGCTCGAATCCAGGAGGTTAGTTATGGTCCGATATGACCCCTTCAAGGAAATCGAAGAACTGCAAGAGCGTCTGTTTCGCAGCTTCACGCCTACCCGTTCGGATTCCCGCACCTTCGCCCCGCTGGTGGACGTGATGGAAGACGACGATGGATTACATTTTGCCGTTTATCTGCCCGGGATCGAGCCTGAGAAGGTAGAGCTCACCGCCGAGAACAACACCCTCTCGGTCAAGGCTGAGCGGCCCTTCGTCAAGCCCGAGGGTGCCAACCAGTACCGCCTCGAGGGTACCTACGGCAGCTTCATCCGCAGCTTCACCATCCCTAACACTTTCGACCTCTCCAAGGTCTCGGCCAACTTCAAGAACGGCGTGCTCTACATTGATCTCCCCAAGACCGAGGCCGCCCAGCCCCGCAAAATCGCGGTCCAGGTCAATGCCTAACCCCAACCTTCGGTAGTTCCCCCCTTCTTGTGGCCCCCGGCGATGCCGGGGGTTTTTGCTTTGTCGCAGCGCCTCTTTCACTGGTCACGCTCCGGTGACGCACCCTGCCTTACCTTTGGGCATCGCTCAGGCGAGGAGGAGCCTATGAAGAACTTCGGGGTAATCGCATTGACGGCGCTGGTTGGTCTCTTGGCAGCTTGTGGGGGCGGCGCTGGGGGCGGGAATTCCATCTCCGGGACCATCAACGTGCCTGCTGGCTATACCGTCAACCAGGTGGTGGTGGTGGCCTGCCCGTTCAGTGCGGACAACTGCGACCAGTCCAACGGCAAATACACCACCCTCAGCGGCTCGGGTACGAGTGCCAGCTACCGGATCGACGGAATCGGCACCGGGGATTATGGCGTGGTAGCGGGAAGTTCGTCGGGCTTAGTCGGGTTTTACCGCGATGCCCAGAACAACGCCTTGCCGGTGAAGGCTGGGTCCACCAACATCAACTTCAGCTTGGTCGCCGCGGGCGCTGCTTCGACCCGCCAGAAATGAGCCCACTCGGGGTGTCGGTAGAGCCGCCTCCTCTCGCCGACACCCACCCTTCCCTGCTGAAAGAGAAAAAGCGGTTTTGGACAGGCGGTCACGCTAGGGACGCTACCTTGCTCGAGGAGGTCGCGGAAAGTGAGGAGAAAGGGACAAGGCAAGCGGGGGATTGGTTTTGGGCCATCCCCCAACCGAAGAGCGTGCGGATATGAGAAGCCATCTGAAGTTTTTATCAGCCTTGACGTTGGGGACCGTGCTGGCGGCTTGTTCCTCCGCGCCAACCGCGGCTAACCATTGGGTTTTGGTCAGCCAGGCGGGCTCGAGCACCGTAGCGGTGGTGGACCCCCAGGCCGGGCGGGTGGTCAGGCGCATCAGCGTGGGGATGCTGCCCCACCGCCTTTTGCTCAGCCCCGATGCCCACTCGGCCTACGCGGTGCTGGTGGGCTCGCAGGCGGTGGCAGAGATTGATCTCAAGACCCTGAGCTTGCAACGCACTTTTCTCACCGCCCCGGTTCCCGAGCGGCGCGAGGACGGCACCCTGATTCGGGCCCACGCCGACGCGAACGCCTCCGCCCACTCCAGCTGCTACGACTGCCACGGTGGGGGTGCGGCCAAGCCCGCCATCGTCGGTACGCGGCCCTTCGGGATTACCCTCTCTGAGGACGGGTTGAACCTGATCGTCAGCCAGATTCGTGCGGGGAACTTGGCGATTCTAAACCGGGAGGAGGGAAAACTCGAGCGCACCCTGCCGCTGCCTCCCACCGGCCTAGCAAAAGAGGCTGCCGACGTGACCCGGATGGGTGAGAGCCTCTACGTGGCGCTGCGCCCGCCCCAACCCGCTACCACCCCCTCGGTGGTGCGGCGGCTGGACGCGAAAACCCTCGAGTTCCAATCTGAAGCCGAGACCGGCAGTGACCCGGCGATGCTGCTCCCTGACCCAGAGCGGGGCCGGGTGCTGGTGACGAACTTCGAGACCAATACCCTGAGTGCTTTTGGCGTGGGCGGGAAGAGTGCCGTCTACACCGTGACCCCCGGCCCACTGGGGATGCTGCGGCTGCCGGGAAATCAGTTGCTCTCGCTCAACTACTACTCCAACGCGGTCTCGCTGGTGAACTTGGGGAGTGGCGCGGTGGAAACCCTGCCGCTAGCCTTTGGCGGCAGGACCTATGTGAATCCGACCCACGCGGCGCTCGCGCCGGGCGGGCGGACGGCGTACATCGTCTCGAGTGGAACCGAAGGCAACCTGCTGGTCTTTGATCTGGGGTTGAAGCGGGTTGTCGGGGCCATCCCGGTTGACGGCCTCTCCTTCGACGTTTTGGTGGTGCCCAAGCCTTAGGGCGAAAGGAATAGGTTATGAAGAGATTGGCACTCGTTATGGCATTAGGCGCGCTCCTGGCGGCTTGCGGGGGCGGCAAATCGAACCCCCCTCCTAGCGGGGGCGGAAGCGGCACGGTGAGCGGTTTCGTCACCGACATCGGCAGCGGGGCCAAACTCGCCGGAGTCGCGGTACAAGCGGTGGGAGTGAATCAGACTGCGACCACCGATGAAACCGGAGCTTTCGCTCTCGGCAGCCTGCCCAGCGGCAAGGTCAAGCTGAGTTTTTCCAAGACCGGCTATGCACCGGGCTACGCCACCGCGGTGAGCGGGACGGACACGGCCAGCACCCTGGTCACCCTGAAAAAAGAGGGCGCGGCTCAGCCCTATAACCCCAGCACCGCCCGGACCCTCTATCAGACCACCGAGGCCGGGCCCTACGCGGTGATCTTCCAACCGGGGAGCTTCAACACCAGCGACCCCAACCTGAAGGTCTCGATCACCCCCCTAGACCCCACCAAGGAGAGCCAGGCCCTGCCGGGACAGCTCATCACCGGCTCGACCCCGCTCTTGCCCGTAACCTTCGCTGAGTTTAGCATCACCGACTCGGCGGGGAAGCGAGTGAACCTCAAGCCGGGCGCCTCGGCCATCGTCGAGTTACCCATTCCGCCCGATCTGCGCTCTACGTATAAGCTCGGCGACAAGATTCACTGCTACTCCTATAACCCCGAGACCGGGCAGTGGGAGGACTTCGTGGAGGGGACGGTAGAGGTCTCGAGCGTGGACGGCTCGACCCCGGTGCTCAAGGCCAGCATCCGCCACTTCTCCTGGTACGGCGGGGCGCCTGAGGGGCAAAAGTGCCGCAATGGCGCGGTGCAGGTGGTGGACGCCAACGGCAAACCGCTCCAGGGCGCTACTGTGGTGGTGACCCCCGGTGTCAACGGCACCACCAACGCCGATGGGGTGGCGACGGTGTGGATCGCCGAGGGGAACCCCAACCCCAAGATGTATGCCTACAAGGAGTCCACCAACGCTGACGGGCGAATATCCAACTTACCTAAGACCGCCAAGATCATTGACATCGGTTACTTCGTGATCGATGACCTCGGGGTGGTGCTGCCGGGTTTGAACCAGGCCGACTGCGCAAGCATCAGCCCCTCGAGCCTGCCCAAAACCGGCCCCAGCGCCCAGGCCAACCTGGGCACACCGGGGAACCCTTTCGTGATCAAGCTGGCCCCGGTCGGTCAGGCGGTGTACCGGGTCACGGCCATCATGATGGCCGATGGAACCGCTGCGAGTGCGGCGGGGTTACGCCGGGCGGCCTCGGGCGGCTCGGTATTCGTGACCCTCGAGCAGGGTATCCCCAATCCCGACGGCGACCTCGACGCCCCTACCCCGGTGGACGGGGCCAAGATCACCTTGAGCGACCCCAACGGAGGCTCCGCCGAGCTCACCAGCGTCGGTCAGGGCAGCGGCAGCTACTACCTGCAAGGCGGCCTCCCCCTCACCCCCGGCACCCGCTACACCCTCAAGGTGGATGCCGACGGCAACGGGAGCATTGACGGCAGCGGCACCGCCTACGCGGTAGGCAACGTGGCCTGGGACCCCGCCTTGAATGGCTCGAGCCGCCCCTCGGCGGGCTTTACCGCCCAGTGGAGCGACTCCGCCAGCGCTACCCCCAGCTACGCGGCGGTCTATTATGCCTTCCTGAGCAACGGTGCCGCCGATGTCAACAACTTCGACTTCGACTACTACATCGGCCCGGCGCTACAGTTTACCCCCCACTCCAACGCCCAAGGCGCGGCTACCAACCCCAACACCCCGCTCAAACCAGGCACCTACCAGGGTTCGCTGTGGGCTTTCAGCGGGGCCTACAGCCCCTCGGGGAACAACAATTTCTCGGTGAGCGACAACATCACCGGTCTGGGCTTGAGCGGCCAGTTCTACAGCTTTAGCGCCGTCCCCAGCCCCATCAGCTTCACCCTCACCCCGTAATGTGAAGCTCAAAGAAACACCCCAGGGTTACCTGGGGTGTTTTTGTTATGGACCGGCGCTGGCGTCGGGGTCAAAGAGCAGCATCCGTAGCGGGTAGTTTGAGCCCGAGGCGGGCAGGGTCGAAAGCGTGACGGTGCGCTGGCCCCCCGGCGGCAGGGTATAACGCCCGAACACGAAGCTCTCGCCGGGGCGCAACAGCGGCAGCTCGACCTCCTGGCCCTCCAGCCACACCACCCCCCGCGCCACCCCGCCGTCGGCGGAGAGCTGCAAGGCCACGGTGCGGGCCTGATTGGTGGGGTTGGTTAGGTTCAGGGTGTAGGTGTAAATCTGGCCCCAGCTCCCACGAATCTTTTTGCCGTTCCCGGCCTGGAAGGTACCCTCGCCCAGGCTGAGTTGTAGCGAACGCCCGGCCCGGTAGGTCTGGCTCACCTGGGTCTCGAGGCTGCCAAAGCGGTACACCGGGCCGTTGCTGTAGGTCTCTAAGGGCGGCTCGTCCTCCCCCGGCGCGGTGGCGCACACGTCCAGCAGGACGTTCTGACCTTGCGTGATCACGGCCTCCAGCAGCCCGCTCACCACCTGGGCGGGCCGCATGGTGAGTTTGGTCAGCTCGAGCTGGCCGCCCGGCGGTATCTGGATGAGCTGCCCGGCCCGGTTCCAGTACAGCTCGAGCCAGCGCTTGGTGGCGACGTGCCCCACGAAAATCTCGTCAGCAACAGGTCCAGCGTTGGCGTCGCTGACCCACACCCAGGCGTCCAGGCTGCCGGGGTTGGAGAGGCGGATGTGCAGCTCGAGCATTCCCGCCGAGGTGTTCTTGTGGTGGTAGACCAGGCGCACCCCGCCGTCCTGACCAAAGCTGTAGTGAAACAACCCGCGCGTGGCCGAGATGTTCTCGGGGTCGTTGGAGAGCAGCAGTTGGGTCACGCGCCCATTGGGCGGGGCGACCGGCGTCAGGGTGAGGTCGGTGCCGCCGACGCTGAGGGTGCGGCCCTGACCGGGCTCGAGCGGCTCCTGAACCGGGACATTGGTCTGGATACCGTTCCAGTACAGCACCCGCTGCGCGGCCTGTTGGACGAAGCTGGGCGGGACTAAGCTCCCGGTGAGCCAGACCTCGGGCGTCACCTGCGCCCAGGCCAGACCCAGCACGCACGCAGTAAAAATCGCTGCTACTCGCATATCGCACCGACTCTAAAGAAGATGTTGGCCGCTTGGGACAGTGGGGCGTTAAGTGTTCTTAATAGCGAGAGCAGCATGGCTTTAGCCTAAGGGCTCGAGGTCCCTGAGGATAGTTGCGTCTCCAACGGTGTTTTCTGGAATAGTGGTTTTGCCGGGCTGGACGGGAAGTCTATGAATGGGTTCGTAGGGACGTACCGCCGTGCGTTCAGACCGGGTCAATACATGAACCATCGTTGCATAAGAAACCATTCTTCCCGCCCGGACCGTCCATCGGTGGAGCCCCTACGTGTCCCAAACGGCTCAGGATAAAATAACCTCATGCCCCAACCGCGTTCCAAGCGGCCATCGGAGCCTTCCGAGGCCACTTGGAGCCTGCGCTTGCTGGGCCCGGCCCACCTCGAGTCCTCCGGCATCGCCCTGGAGCCGCTGGAGCGCAAGACTGCCGCACTGCTCGCTTATCTGGCCCTGGAAGGCCCCACCCCACGCAGCAAAATCGCCGGGCTCTTGTGGCCCGAGGTGGACGAGGGGCGGGCCAGGGGCAACCTGCGGCAGTGCTTGCACCGGCTCAAGCGGCTGTGTGGCGAAGATTTGGTGGTCTCCGAGGAGATACTGCGGTTGGTGGGCGACCTCGAGACCGACGTGGTGGGTTTGGAAGCCCAGGCTTTTACCGGAGAATACGGCCCGGCCCTCCGTCTGGAAGGCGAACTTCTCTTCGGCCACGACTACGACGACTGCCCCGAACTCGCCGAGTGGCTCGAGGCGAGCCACGAACGATTGCGCGGGGTACGGCTCGAGGCGATGCAGGCCCAGGGCAAGGCGTTGGAGGCGGCAGGGGATTATAGCAGGGCCCTGGGCTGGGCTGAGCGGGCCTTGGCGCAAGAACCGGTTTCCGAAGAGGCCCACCGCTGGACCATGCGGCTGCACTACCTGCTGGGTGACCGAGCCGGAGCCCTGCGGGCCTACCACCGCTGCCGGGAGGTTTTGGAGCGCGAGCTAGGCATCGCGCCGATGGCCGAGACCCAGGCGCTGGCCCGGCTGATTGACCGGGGTGGGGAGTTGCCGGGGGCGGCCCAGCCGAAACGCGCGGCGATTCCCCTGAGCGTGTTGCGCCCACCCTGCCTGGTGGGCCGGGAACACGAGTGGGCGGCTTTAGAAGCGGCTTGGGAGCGGGGTTAGGGCATCTTCATCTCGGGGCCGCCGGGGGCGGGCAAAACCCGGCTGATGCTTGATTTCATCGCCAGCAAGGGCCCCTATAGCCTATTCCGGGGCCGCCCAGGGGACGCCGCGCTGCCTTACGGTACGCACGCCCGCACCTACCGGGAGATGCTGGGAGCTTTCCCCGTCGAATTACCCGAGTGGGTGCGGCAGGAGCTGGTTCGCCTGATCCCCGAGCTGGGCGACGCGCCCGGCCCGCTCCAATCCGAGGCCGACAAGCTGCGGTTTTTCCAGGCTAAAGCCGAGCTCAACCGCCTGGCTTTCGAGCGAGGGATGCGGGTGGTAGCAGTGGATGATTTGCAGTTTGTGGACCCCCTGAGCGCCGAGGCTGCCCGCTTCGTGTTCTCACGGTACTGGGGCCACCCGGACGGGCTGCGCACGGTGTTCTGTTTCCGCGAAGGGGAGCTGAGCCGGGGGATGGAGAAGATGCTCGAGCAGGCCGTGGAAGCAGGATTGGTAGTGCATGTCGAGCTACATCCTTTGTCTGCCGCTGAGGTGCAAACCCTGCTGGGCTCGCTCGAGCTGCCCGTCCCCGACGCGGATTTGGCCCCGCTGGGCCAGTCGGTGAGCCGCTACACCGGGGGCAACCCGATGTTCGTGCTCGAGACGCTCAAAAACCTGCTCGAGTCGGGCCGCCTGGAAGAGGGTTTCAGTGCCCAACTGCCTCCGCCCGGCACGATTGGCCCCCTGATCACCCGCCGCCTGGAGCGGCTTTCGCCGCCCGCCCTCAAATTAGTGCGGGTGGCGGCGGTGGCCGGGGTGGATTTTAGCCCCGAGATTGCTGCTGCGGTGCTGGAAATCGGCCCACTGGACTTGGCCGAGCCCTGGGCTGAGCTCGAGGCCGCGCAAATCCTCTCCGGCTCGGCCTTCGCCCACGACCTGATTTACGAAGCCGTGCTGGACGGGATTCCCGGCGCCGTCCGGACGCTGCTGCACTGGCGCGTAGCCGCTCAGTTCGCGCCCGAGGCGGCAGCCAAACACTACTGGGCCGCACTACGGGGCGGGCGCAAGGCTACCGGGACGGAACTCGAGCACCTCACCACCGTATTTGCCGGGGCCGCCAGCGCCTTCTTCATCCGGGGCGACCAGACGGTGGGCCGCGAGTGGTTCGAGCGGGCCTTGAGCGTGGCCCCAGATAACAGCGCCCAAGTGCGGGTTTTGGTGCAGCAGGCCCGGCTGTTGGAGCGGCATTTGCACTACGCGGAGGCGCTGGAAAGCCTGGACCGGGCGGAGGGGATGCTCGAGGGGATTAGCCCGGTGCTCAAGGCCAGCGTGTGGAACGCCAGGGCGTTGCTGGCCTACTCGGTGGGCGAGGCTAAGGCCACCGCTGCCCATGCCGAACGCGCGGCTGAGGTGCTGGGCAGCCTGGACTCTCCTGAAGCCCAGATGGAGCGGGCTAATGCCCTCAACTACCGGGGGCTTGCGGCTTGGAAGCAGAACGATTTGGCTGTTGCCGAGGAGAATCACCGTCAGGCTTTAGCCTTGTATCGGACCCTTGGCGACCAGGAGAAACTAGCGAACTCATTGCAAAACTTAGGTAATGTACTCTCTGTCAATAAGGATTCGGGGGCGTTGGCTGTATTGGAGGAAGCCAGGCAAATATGGCAAAAACTAGGCTATACCGCTCAAATGGCTCGCGTACACAACGATTTAGGAATGTTTTATTGGCTGCAAAACCACTTGTCCGATGCCGAAGCAGAGTTTGGCAAAGCTGAGGCCCTCAATCAGTCTTTAGGCGGAGATTTCTTAAGTGGGTTTATATCCAATAATCTAGGGATCGTTCGATTTCAACGAGGAAAATACGGGGCTGCTCGGCAGGCTTATTTGCAGGCATTAAGCTCCAGGGAATCAGAGGCTAACTCTAAAGACAGAACCATGATTTTGTTCAACATGGTCGAAGTCGGATTGCGGTTAGGCAGATTAGATGAAGTAGAGTTTCATCTGCGAAGTGCATTTGAGTTGTTGGGAAAGGAAGACTTTCTACTACAAGCAGATTTGTTGTGGTTGGAAGGCGAAATGTGGGTGTTGCGGGGTCAGCACGAGCAAGCCCAAACCAGCTTTGAACGTTCAGCCCAACTTGCTGATGAAACTCAGAATCTCGAACGCCAAGCTGAAGCACTGGCCCGTCTGGCTCGCTTGCAGGCTAGTTTGAAGGCAGCCCATAGTGCGCTAGAAATCCGAGCCACGCCCAACACTTTAGCCACTGTGCGACTGCTCGAGGGCAATCTTGCCGAAGCCAGAACCGCGCTCAAACCCTTAGACGACCCTTACGAGGAAGCCCGGCTGCTAATGGATGCTGCCAAACTTCGTTCTGAGCCTTCTTTATTTGAGGAAGCTCGGCAACTGCTGCTCGATATTTCCAAACGGTAACGCTTCAGTAGCGCTGCGTACTTTAGAGTACCCCGTACACAATAGGAGGCTGCCTATGCGTCTGGGGAAGATTCTGGCTTTGTTGGTTTTAGC
>PSMF01000254.1:0-2077 GCA_040290005.1 Meiothermus sp. | reverse complement strand
CGCGAGGCTGAGAGGGAGACCCGGGCCTACCGTTCCACCCACCTGCGTAAGCACCTGGAGGAACGCAGGGGATGAAGTTCCTGCTGGACGAAAACGTGGAGGCCGCCGTCCTGCGCGGCCTCCTTCGTCTTTACCCAGGGCTTGACGCGGTGCGGGCGGTGGACGTGGGCCTCGCGGGAGAACTGGATGGGAAAGTACTGGCCTGGGCCGCCCGGGAGGGCCGGGTGGTGGTGTCCCGCGACCGGGCCACGATGGGCCTGGGGGCCGCCCGCCGGATCGAAGCCGGGGAGCGCATGAGCGGGCTATTGCTCATCCGGCGTGGGGTGGGCACCGGGGAAATCCTGCGTGCTCTGGCCCTGATCCTGGAGTGCGCGGAGGAAGGAGAACTCGAGGGGGTCATCGAGTACATCCCCTTCTGAGGAAGGAAGAAGACGCCAGGGAGTGGCCGAGGCCGCCCCTTCTCCCCAGGCTTTTATGGGCTTTCAGGCAGAGGCTCGTACTCCCGGTTGAAGCTCAGCCAGGCCAGAAGGTGAAGGGAAGGAAGCGGCAGATTCTGACGGACACCGTGGGCTTGGTCCACTGGCCCCGGGTGCGGGGGGTGTGGGTGCAGAAAGGGTTCCCTCCTCCCGAGCTTCCCCGGGTGGAGATGCTTCTTTCGCCAGTTGAGCGGCTCTCGCCGCCAAGTGAAGCCGCCCTGGCGGCCCGCTGCGCCTCCTTCGCCGCGCAGCGGGGTGGGGTCCGGCAGCGCCGGTAACCTAGGCGGGGCCGGTACTCAGGCGATGCCCGGAACAAGCGTAGCGGGGGGGCGACCCGCGTTGGAAATGCGGGGGAGTATAGCCCCAGTTTGAGCTCGGAAGCGCAAACCTGACCCGGCGGGGCCGGCCCCGCCGGGTTGCACCCGTTTGAAGTTATGAGTTGGCAATGGCGATCTTACGCACCCGGGCCCCCTCCACCTTGGGCAGGGTCAGGGTTAGCAGGCCGTCGCTGACCGTGGCCTTAACCCCGTCCGCCTGGATCGCAGCCGGTAGGTTCACCGTACGACTAAAGCTGCCCTGGGGGATGCCCTGTGCCCAGTAGCGGCGCTCCTCGTCCTTCGGGGGAGCTGGGTAGTTGCCACGAATGGTGAGCTGGTTGCCCTCAAGGCTGACCTCGAGATCCTCTCTGCGCAACCCAGGAACCGCCATCTCCAGCACCACGCTGTCGCCGGTCTCATAGAGGTTTATTGGGTAAGCCGCTGCCCAGTTTGAGGATTCGGTAAAAGGCCCGGTCAGCTCCGCCCACAGCCGGTCAAACTCGCTAAAGAAGGTGTTGAACGCATTGAGATTGGCGAGATTCCAGCCCCGATGGGGCACCGGTTGAATTTCTTGCCTTCTGCTGATGTCCAACATGACTGAAACCTCCTTTCCCTCGATTCTGGAGGACGAAAGCCCTGCGCCTTTTCGCCTCCAAGTCTAAGTATATAAAACTTGAGTACTAATTTGTCAAGTATGCTGCTTCATTTCATTCAAAATTCATGTTCACGCACCAGCTTCAAACTTGGGACAACGGTTTTTGAGGAGGTGCAAAGGTGCTGCGCGTGTACGTTGCGTTGGTGCTTGCTTTCAACTTGTTGGCCGGTGCTCAAGGCTACCGGGGTCTGGCCCTCTATACGCCCTACCCTGCTCAAAGCGTAGGCACCGAGGATGCGGTGACCCTGCCGATCACCGTCAAAGGCTTCGGGGTGAATCCCCAGACCGTGAACGTTCGGGTAGCTGAAACGGCCCTGGGGTGGAAGGCTAGCCTGCTTGGGTCAGGGCGAGGGGTAAGCGCGGTGTATATATTGCTGGACGGAGAACAAAACCTCACCCTGCGGCTCGAACCCCCACCCGGTACCAAACCTGGCACCTATCGGTTCCGGCTCGTAGCCGAGGGCCAAAACACCCGGGCCGAACTCCCGGTCGCGCTCACGGTGGGACAGGTGTTGCCCCGGCGGCTCAGCCTGCAAACAGACCTGCCAACCCTGAAAGGCCCCCCCTCAGCCAGCTTCCGCTATCCAGTCATTCTCAAAAACGAGAGCGACCAAGATCTCCTGGTCAAC
>PSMF01000045.1:0-25214 GCA_040290005.1 Meiothermus sp. | reverse complement strand
CCGCTCACCCCATGCCTGAGGGCAGGGGCTTGCGCGGCTTGTTCGGTCAAGCCTGTTCGCCACCCTCGAGGCCCAGTCCTATGTCTATAACGGCTACCTGCTGACCCTCTCGGCGCTGCTGATCCTGGCCGGGGCACTCGCGGACTACTACGGGCGCAAACGGATGTATGCCTTGGGGCTGTGGGGTTTTGGCCTGACCTCGGTGATGTGCGGGCTCTCGCCCAGCATGGATTTTTTGATTCTGGCCCGGGTGCTGCAAGGGGTGGCTGGGGCTTTGCTGGTGCCGGGCTCGCTGGCGATCATCAGCTCGAGCTTCTCCCAAGCCGAGCAGGGCCGGGCTTTTGGCATCTGGTCTGCGGCTTCGGCGGCCACCACGCTGCTGGGGCCGCTGGTAGGCGGGGCACTCGTAGATTCAATCGGCTGGCGGGTGGCCTTCCTCATCAACGTTCCGCTGGTCCTCGTCGCGCTGTACGCGCTGCGCCATGTGGCGGAGTCGCACGGCGACCGGGCTACGCCCGAGCCCGTGGACGAGAGCAGGGATACTGCTGCCAAGGCGGGGTTTGATTGGTGGGGAGCGCTGACCATTGCGGTCGCGGTGGGTGGGCTGGCCTTCGGGGCGATCCGCGGGCAGGAACAGAACTGGCGTGACCCGGCGGCGTTTATCGCGTTGGGATTGGGGTTCTTGGCCGCGGTGTTTTTCCCCTTCCAGATGCGCACAACCGCCCATCCTTTGGTTCCCCTCTCGCTCTTCGCCTCGAGAAACTTCGCCGTGCTCAACCTCTCGACCTTTCTGATCTACGGCGCCCTCTACGTGAGCGGCTATTACCAGGCCATCTTTTTCCAGGGGACGCTGGGCTACACCGCACTCGCGGTGGGCGCTATCGGGCTGCCGGTGGGCGTTTTTTTGACTCTGTTTTCGGCTGGAGTGGGATCGCTCCTGGGGCGGTTTGGGCTACGGCCCTTTCTCACCCTGGGGCCGCTGCTGATGGCTCTGGGAACGCTGTGGTTGGCCCGCATCCCCTCAGATTCCCCGGCTTGGCAAGCTAAAGCGGGAAGTTTCGCCAGCTTATGGCCCTCGGCGGGCTACTGGACGGATGTTTTTCCGGGGATGATCCTCTTCGCCCTCGGCCTGACCCTGCTGGTGGCCCCCATCACCACCGGGGTGATGGCCTCGGTGCCGCCGGAGCGGACCGGATTGGGTTCGGCCATCAACAACGCGGTGAGCCGGGTAGGGCCACAGCTCGCCGGGGCACTGGTGTTCGTGCTCATCACCGCCAGCTTTTATTCCGATTTGCGCTCCAGAACGGGCCTCGACGTTCCCTCGATGGAAGTCCGCAGCCAAATCGCGCCCTTGAATAAGCCCGCTCGAGGTGTGAGCGAAGAGAATGCCAGGGCCGCTAAAGAGGCTTCCACAAGCGCTTTCCACCTGGCGATGTGGCTGTGTGCCGGGCTTTTGTTCGCGGGTGCGTTGGTGAACGGGCTGGGCCTCGAGGGGAACAAAGTCCCAGCCGCGAAGCAACAGTCGGCTTCGCAGTAGCCGAGCTCCATTTATATTGCCGAACCGCGAATTCTCCTATCCTACGGCGTAGGAGAGGGCTAGGGTGAGGTTGGTTCCAAGGTCGGTTATTTACACCTCTTGTCTAGGACAGGGATTCTCGAGATGTAATTTCATCGTCCTAAACGTGAATGATATTTTGGCCTCGAGCTATCAATGAATGAACGACCTCGGAACCGACCCCAAACCCCCTACGTTGTAGGGGGCTGTTTCTTTGTGTAGCAACAAAAATGTAGGGGCTTGCCACGGCAAACCCCTACAGGATACAAAGGTACGGTTAGTTCGTCGCGGACTTGATGCCGAGGGCCTCGAGGGCCTTCTCCAAGGGCAGGTCGCGCCCGGTGTTGGCGAGCACCTGGAGGTCGTCGGAGACGGGGATATCCGGCTTGACCTGGGTGGGGTAGCTGTTGCCGTTGGCGAGGTAAGCCCGGTTGTAGGCCACGTTGATCCCGCCGCCGTTGATCAGGCCGAAGGTGCGGGTGGTGGTGTTGCCGATGCCCACGGTGGGCTCGCCCACGATCACCCCGCGCTTGGAGAGCTGGATCACCGAGGCCAGATACTCGGCGCCCGAGGCACTCCGCCCGTCCACCATCACCACCAGCGGGCCTTTCCACAGGGTGTAGCCGGGAATGTCAAAGGTCTGGAGCTGGGTGCCGTCCTTGTTACGGATGGTACCCTTGCCGTTTTTGATGGAGATTTCGGTACGCTCGGTGTTGTAGCGGTCGTTGAAGGCCACGTAGGGCTCGTCCACGAAGGCCGCCATCGTCACCAGCGACTCCAACGCGCTCCCGCCGCCGTCCCCGCGCAGATCCACGATCATCGCCTTAGCCCCCTTGTCCTGGGCCTGCTTGACCAGTTCGTGCACCTTGGCCCCGACCTTGCCGTCGGCCAGGAAGTCGGGGAGTTTGAGTACGGCTACGTTGTCAGGCCGGATGCGCAAGGAGGGGAGGCGGGCCAGGTTGATCTCGCGCCCGGTGAGGGTCAGCTCGAGCCGCTGCCGCCCGGTCCCCCGCACGATGGCGATCCGCACCGGCTGCCCGCTTTGCACCTGCTGGGTGAGGAACTGCGCGGCCTCGTCGTCGCTGGCGAGGCTATTGAGCGGTTTGCCATTGACGGCGGTGATCCGGTCGCCGTAGAGGAACCCGGCCTGGTCGGCGGGGCCGCCCTCCACCACGTCCACCACCAGCCGCTCGTGCGAGCCCTGGATGGGGGTGTGGGTCAGGCCGATGCGCAGCACCTTGGAGGGCGCACTGCCCTGGCGCTGCTGCTGGAAGGTGCCCAGCTCTTCGGGGGTCTGGTAGTAGGTGTGACCGTCGCCCAGCTCGGCGGTCATGCCCTCGATGGCCTTCACCGCCTCGTCGTAGGGGCAGTTATCCTTCCGTGCCGAGCAAGTCGTGTCGAGCTGCCCCTGGTACTTGTTGGTGAGGTCCTTGAGGTTGGCGGTGGAGGGCCCGTTGTAGTAGAACTGGAGATAAAAGCTGGCCTGGTCGAACAAATCCTGGGCCGGGGAAGCCAGCGCCAGGCTGGCGAGGGTGAGCAAGGCGACTACCGAGAATCTACGCATGGGTTCCACCTATTTGAGCAGCTCGAGGGCTTTTTCCAGCGCCGGGTCGCGCCCGCTGCTGAGGGCGCTCAGGTCTTCGGGTACGTTCACGTCGGGGGTGACCCGCATGGGGAATGGTGAGCCGTCCAGGTTTTTCATCTTGAGGCTGCTGACCGCAACAAACTCCCCATTAATCAAGGGGCCTTCGGCGTTGCCGGAGATGCCCAGTGCGCCTGCGGTGGGCTCCCCCACCACCTTGGCCCGCCGCGCCGATTGCAGGAAGTAGGCCAGCATCTCGGCACTATTAAGGGTGTAGCGGTTAACCAGCACCACCGTGGGCAGGTTGGTCAGGAAGGGGGCCGGGGCCTGGCTCTCGGGGTTTTTCTCCTGGCCCTCGGGCTGGTTGAAGAGTTGGCCGTTCTCCAGCGTGTGGGTCTCATCGGCCCCCTGGAAGCGCCGGTCGTAGATAAAGCCGCCTCTGGGGATAAAGGCGCCCGCCGCCAAAAGCGCTTCGGAGTCGTAGCCGGTGAGACTATCGCGCAGGTCCAGCACGATACCCTTGGCCCCGCCTTGGGTGGCCTTGCGCACCGCCTCGTAGATGCGGTCGGCGGTGCTATATTCCTCGGAGGTGTAGAAGTGATAGACGCGGATATAGGCGATGCCGCTGTTGATCTCTACCCGCGGCTGCATGGTCGCGTCGGCCACGCGGGCGGTGAGGTTCAGGGCTCTGGGGGTTCCCTGGCGGCTCACGCTCAAGGAGAAGGCCACCTTGCTGTTCTCGGCGACCCCCAGCACCTGGGGCGTTGCGGGTGCGTTGTTGATGGTGGTGATCACGTCCCCGCGCCGGACTCCGGCCTCGAAAGCAGGTTCGCCGGGGAAGGATTCGACCACCACCAGTCCCTGCGGGGTCTGCCGGGTCCAGACCCCGATGCGCGGGGCCGCCGGTCCCAGCCCGGCCCCGTAGCGCTGCTCGTCGGCGAGTTGGTTGGCGCTCATGATCTGGGTGAAGGGGTCGTTGGCACTGATACTCTGCACGATGTTGCCGATGACCCTGCGGGCGGCGTCAAAACCGCACTTCTCCTTGTCGGCGGCGCAGAGCTGATCGAGCTGCGGTTGGTAGGTCTTGCGCAGCTCCCGGAAGTTTTTCACCTGGGCCGGGCCGTTGTAGTAAAAGCCAATCAGAAACGTGGCTTGGTCGAACAGGTCCTGTGCGGGAGAAGCCAGCGCAGAACCTAGAAAACACGAGGCGAACAAACCAGCTACCAGCGATGTTCGTGAGGTCATGCTTCAATATACGCAGAAATAAATTAGGAAAAGGTATATTTGCCCTCTTAGGCTGCTCTCATGGCGGTGGAGACCGGTTGGGCTCGAGAAAACTCACCCCTCCAGCCTATCCGCCTCTTCGCCTGAGGCTCTCAGAAAGCCGCGTCCTGGCCGAGGGCAGATAATGCTGTCGCCAAGCGGAGGTTGGACGCATAATTACCGCTGACTTAGTGTGCACCGACAGACTGCGATAAATATGGGGGTCTTGTCATCCCGCAATCGGAGAAACCGACCAACTCTTCACCTAACAAACCTTCAACAGCTTCAGCACCAGGGCCACCCCGACCAACAGCACAATCGCGGCGTTGAGCCTGCTTTTCATGGCTATCTGGCGTACCCGCAAGCCCAAAGCCACCAGGTCATAAACGTGATGCACGGTCAAAGCTATGAAGGCCAGCAAAAATAATCCCAGCACCAGTACAACATAAAGCAGCGAGGGTAAACCCTGTCCCAGGTACAGTGCCAAGAGCATCAGCACGAACGAAACCACGCTGACCCATAGCCAGCGCCCGCTCGAGTCAGGCGTTTTTCGCATCCCAGAGCTTGCGCAGGGTGATGATCTGCCCGGCGTGTTCGTGGCTGTGCTCGACGATCTTGTGCCAGAAGTGCAGCGCCTGTACGCGTTGTCCTAGACGCTCGCGCAGGACTTCTAAGTCTTCGGGGTCTAGCGCCCGGATCAGGCTTTTCACCTCGCCCATCGCCGAGCGAAAGCGGGCCATCACGACTTCGGGCTCCTCGCCGGTGGATGCGAGCTGTACCGCCGGGGGCTTATCGAGTTCGGGTGGGAGCGCCATCCCGCGCGCAAAGTGGGAGAGGCGCAGCGCGGTGGTCCGGATGTGGTTGACGAGCCCGCCGATGCTGTTGGTTCCCGGAGCAGGCGACCACCAGAAACCCTCTTTGGATAGGCCACTGGCCCACTTGGCGACGTGTTCTTCGGTGGATTCCAGCCCGCGCAGCCAGGCTGAAGCCAGGGTCGAACAGCCCTCGAGGTTGCCGCGCAGGAAAGCCGGGACTTGGGGGGTAGTTTGCATAGCCAAAGTCTACCCCGCTGTGCCCTTAGGTTAGGGTGAGTCTTCCCGAGGCGCCAATCAGTTCTCGAGCCAGGTCTTCCAACGCCGATGGGCGGGCCGCCGGTCTCGCCTTGAGCTCGGCCTTTTCCTTCAGCTGCTCGAAAGAGACGCGTTTCTCGGGGAATAGGTGGTTTCCGGGTTGGGTCTGCCAGATCTCGAGGGCGGCCAAAATCCTCAAGGCCTCCTGGCTATACCCCGCCTCATCCAGCAGACCGGCATAATCCACCAGGACACTCGCCAGGCGCGGCGGGTTGCCAATCTCCAAGAACAGCGCCATGGCCTCCAGGGTACGGGCCTGTGCTAGAGGGTAGTTCTTCTCGGCCAGATAAATCCCGCCGAGGTTGCTGAGGGAGTTGGCGATGCCCTGGCGGTCGTTGAGCCTGCGCTTGAGGACCAAACTCTCTTCCTGGGCGGCGATCCGCTCCTGTGGGGTATCGAGAAACAGCCCCAGGTTAGCGACGGCGTAGGCCACGCCCTGAAGGTCGCAGATCTCCCGCTTGACCGCCAGGCTCTGCCCGAACAGCTCTTTAGCCCGCCCGTTCTGACCCATATAGGCATGGACGATGGCTAAGTCGTTGAGCGAGGTGCCGATCCCCCATAAATCCGCCGCCGCCCGGCGCAGTTCTAGGCTTTCTTCTAGCTGGCGCAAGGCTTCTTCGAGTTGTCCGGCCTCGCGGGCGAGGATGCCCAGCATGTGCAGCGCGTCGGCCACGCCTGCCCTGTCGCCCGCCGCCCGGAACAGCTCGAGACTCTCTTGGAACTGCTCCCGACTCGCTTCGCTCTTCCCCAGCTCCTTGCCCAACGAGGCCAGCGACCGCAGCCCTTTGGCCCGCACCGCCTCGGGCACCGCAGGGTCGTGCAGAAAGCTCTCGAGCCACCCCACCCCTTCGGCGAACAGCCCCCGCACGTAGAAAAACCACTCCAGCGCCGCCGCCAGCCGCACCCCGCGCTCGGCCTCGCCCCTGCGCTTGAAGGTGGCGAATGCCGCGCGGAGGTTATCCAACTCCAGTGCCACCCGTTCCAGCCACTCGGCCTGCTCAGGACCCTTTAGCTCGGGAGCCACCCGCTCGGCAAACCCCAGATAAAACTCGGCTTGTGCCCGCTCAGCCTCGGCGTAGGTGTCGGGCGAATCAGCTAGCTTGGCGAGGGCGAACTGGCGCAGCAGCTCGTGCATCGTATAGCGCCCCCCGTGCTGCAAATCCCGCTTGAGCAGTGACAGGCTGATCAGCGAGAGCAGCGAGGAGATCGAGGCCCCGGTTACGGCCTCGGCGGCCCGGCGGTCAAACCCACCCCGGAACAAGGCCAGCTTGGCGAGGAGGGTTTGCTGGGTAGGCTCTAAAAACGCCCAGGAGGAGTCGAAGGCGGCGGAGAGGCTGTGGTGCCGCTGGGGCCGGTCCCCGTCGGCTTCGGGCAGGCTCAAGAAGCCCTGGTTGGCCTCGATCTCGAGGGCGATCTCGCTCAGGGGCAGCACCTTGACCCAGGCCGCCGCTAGCTCCAGCCCCAGCGGCATCCCCTCGACCAACCGGCATATCCGCTCGGCGGCTTTGAGTTCGCCGCCGCCCAGCTCGAGGTTCGGCTCGACCCGCCGGGCCGCCTGGAGGAGCAGCCGCATGGCCCCCGAAGCCCTCGGGTCCACCCCCGGCGAAGCCCCTAACCCGCCCAGCTCGTACACCCACTCTTCGGGTAAACCTAGGCGCTCGCGAGAGGTGGTCAGGACGGTCAGGCCAAAAGCGGCCAGCAAACGCGATAAAAACTCCACCCCTCCCAGCAGATGCTCCAAGTTATCCAGCACCAGCAGGGTCTCCCGTCCGGCAAAGTAAGACCGTAGGGCCTCGACCGCATCCCCCCTGGGCTTCAGGCCAAGCTCCTGTGCCAGCCGGAGCGGCAATCCGGCGGGCTCGAGCAGCGAGGCCAAAGAGAGAAACGCCACCCCGTCGCGGTAGAGGTGTTCGACCTCGAGGGCCACCTGGCTCACCAGATGGGTCTTGCCCATCCCGCCCGGCCCGACCACGCTCACCAGACGGCGCTCGCGCAGCAGCCGCTTGAGCGCGGCCACCTCGCGGTCCCGCCCGATCAGGCTGCTGCCGGGGCGGGGTAGGGCAGGCGTTGCTGGGGTGGCTGGGGTTTGTAGGCGCTCGGCATAATCGGGCATCAGGGCGTAGCCGCCCCCGCCCGGGATCAGCGCTTTGGACCGGCGCAGCGCATCGAGCTGCTCGAGGATACGCCCCGGCAGTCCTTCGGAGGTCTGCCACAGCCAGCCCACAAACGCTTCGGGGGCCTCCCAGCGCAACTGGGTGCGCAGGAACACCTTAGTCGCCCCGAGCGAAAAGGGGGTCAGGGTGAGGTGGTCGCGCGGCAGCGAGCCCAGCCAGGCCTCGGCCTTGGCCTCCGCCACCCCCGCCAGCACCAGCCCCATCGCCGGGCCTTCGCTCGCTCCCAGCAGCGTTTGCAGGGTGTTCAGGCTGGCCGCGTCGAGGGCGTCCATCCGGTCCACGCACCACACCACCCCGGCCTCGCTTTGCCCCAGGTGCTCTAAAAGCTTAGGCAATTTGCCCGCGATGGCCCACTCGCCCGCCTCGAGGCCCAGCCCGTCGAGCAGCGCCCCGAAGGGATGGGTGGCGTAGGCACTTCGCCCTACCAGACTCACCACCCGGTAGCCCAGCAGCGTGGCGACCTGGCCGACCTCGCGCAGAAAGCCGCTGTGCCCAGCCTTCTCCGGACCCGACACCACCAGGGCCGCGCGGCGCAACTGGGGCAGCGCTTTGAGAAAACGGTGGGCGGTTTCGCTGGCGGCCTCCCGCTCCAAGAGTCGGCCCGAGCCGCCCTCCGGCAGCTCCTCGAGGCCCGCCAACCGGCCCCGGCCCGCCCGTTTCGCCGTGTACAGGTTAAGGTCGGCCTGCTCGAACAGGCTCTGTGGATTTTCTTCACCGGGTGCCGCCTCCGCCAGCCCGATGCTCAGCGAGACCGACAGGGGCGGCTCCCCGGCGAAGGGCTTGCCCTTGATGGTTGCCAGCAAGCGCTCCGCCAGCCCGGAAGCCTGCTCCCGGTTGGTGCCCGGCAGCACCAGCACGAACTCGTCCCCGCCGTAACGGAAGAGCATGTCCGAGCCGCGAATAAGAGCGTTAATTCGCCCGACCAACTCGAGCAAAATCGCGTCGCCGCGAGCGTGCCCGAAGACATCGTTGATGCTCTTAAAGTGGTCCAGGTCGAGGATCAGCAGCGAGGTCGGCTGCCCCAGAACGCTCGCGGTGGTCAGGACGTTGTGCAGCTCCTCCTCGAAGCCCTGCCGCGACCATGCGCCGGTCAGAGGGTCGGCGCGGTGTAGCCGTTGCTCCATGGGTACAGAATAGTGGATGCGGAAGGGGAAGGCAGGTTATAGGCGAGGGCCCGAGCCTCAAACTTTCGCGGTCCCCAGCCACTCTTTAGCTTCCGTCAGGGACGAGACGAAGCGAATCAAAGGATGGGTCTTGTGCTCGTAGGCCAGCTCGTTGAAGCGTTCGCCGTAGGCTTTGAGATCGGGGATCACCAGCGCCACGGGGATTTTGTAGTTGGTGAACTTCTGGAAAACCTCACCTGCGAGTCCAGTGCGGAGGTTGAAGAACTCCGGCGATAAATCCCCCTCGGTGAGAATCAGGCCGTCCGCGCCGAATGATGCGCCGAGCAAATCGGGGATATCAGCCGCGGAACGGATGGCGATGCCTGCCTCGGAAGCGAGGATTATTCTGCGTTCGGTCATAGATTCTCCTTTCGGTTGCAGCGCCTTTATTCGTCAAGGTCAGGACCATTCAGAATGGCCTTAACCCCTACCTTCAGCAGCTCGAGTTCTTTTGTATCACGTCCCAAAGAATACGGTCATCCGCCGAGAAGTAGGTGTGAACCAGAATGTCCCGCATCCCCGCGATCAGCTTCCAGGGGATTTGCGGCTCTTGTCCTCTGATGCCTTCGGGCAACTGTTTGACCGCCTCGCCAATCACCAAGAAGTTGCGAATGGTCGCGTCTACGACCAGCTTATTCTGGCTGAACTCGGCGTAAGTGAGTCCTTTCGTGTAGCGCTGAATGCGAGAAGCGGCCTCGAGAATGTCCTGCGAGTACAGCGCGAGTTTACGCGACACGCCGCAGGTCTCCCTCGAGGCTCCGGCGCAGATGCGGCTTGAGGCTCCCGAACGTGGTCAAGTCCACCGTCGCACCAAGCCAATCCTCCAAAGCTAGCTTCAACCCGACGAAATCGCGCAAGGTGTAGCGCTCCAGCTCCACCACGAAATCTATGTCGCTGGTTGATTTCGCCTCGCCTCGAGCCACCGAGCCGAAAACATATAGCTGCAAGACCCCAAAGGCCCGCAGCTCGGCTTGGTGCTGGTTCAAGACTGCTTGAACCTGGGGGAGCGTCATGGATTTAGTGTAGCAGAGGGCTCGAGGCCAACCGCCGCTCACGGGCTGCGGCGAAGGCGTAAGCCGGGCAAATGTCGTTAGGCTCGATTTTGCTCCAGTAGTTGGGCCTTACTCATTGGGTTAAGCGTGGCAGGGGTGTATCTACTTTTGGAAAACCATTTACGTACTGCTCCTACCGAGAAAGAGTTCTGCATCGGCAATAAAACTCTCGTAAAACTTAACTCCAAGCTCTGCAACCTCTATAACATTTGATGAATCAATGGGTTTCCCTAAGTGAGGTTGCGGGACAGCATATTCTCGTCCCCTATTGATCACTGGAAGAAGTGTTACTTTAGCTGGAATGAAGGTTAGCCGAAGTTCGGTTTGCGAAGCAATATTAACTTTCCCATTTGCGATTGTTATATCCATCCCGTCAACTACGCGACCTCTTGCTGGGTTTTATTCCTACTCCTCCGGGTTGATGAGCGGTAATTTCAGCAACAGTATGCTCTTCTGCATCTCTGGCATTAGTAAAATAAGCCAGAAGCTCGTCTTCCCTCCTCAACTTTTCGTATTTGCCTTTCCAACCATTGAAGCGTGGATTTTTGCCGCAGACATTCACTGCTTTGTTCCAAACCCGTTCTAGTTTATGAAGAAAGTCTTTCCAAGACCCCTCAAACTCACTCAGGGATTTGGCGCCATGCATTTCCTCAATGCTGGCCCGAGCCTTACCAAGTTCTGCACGTGCATATTGCAAAGTTTGTATAGCCATATGACGTTGTGTCGCTTTACTGAAGTACTAAACTCCAAGCTTATCCGCCCGCTGCTTCTCCACAGGCATCCCGGTCAGCCCGTTGAAGGCATCCACCTCTTCCAAAAACCGCTGGAACAAGTAGAGTGAGTCGTGCGGGCCGGGGCAGGCTTCGGGGTGGTACTGGACGCTGAAGACGGGGTAACGCTGGTGGGCCATGCCCTCGAGGGTCCCGTCATTTAGGTTGATGTGGGTGGGCTTGAACTCCTTCAAGGAATCGGGGTCTACGGCGTAACCATGGTTCTGGCTGGTGATCTCGACCTTGCCGGTCAGCAGGTTCTTGACCGGGTGATTCGCCCCGCGATGCCCGAACTTGAGCTTGAAGGTGCGCCCGCCTGCCGCCAGGCCCAGCAGTTGATGCCCCAAGCAGATGCCGAAGGTGGGCAGCAGGCCCATCAGCTTCCACAGGGTCTCGTGCGAGTAGCGCGGCATCGAGGGGTCGCCGGGGCCGTTGCTGACGAACAAACCGTGGGGCTCCAGGGCCATGATCTGGGCGGGATTGGTTTTGCCGGGAACCACGATCAGCTCGAAGCCCATCTCGGCCATGTAGCGCATCTGGGCGTGCTTGATGCCGAAATCCATTACCACTACGCGGCGACGGCCCTTGAAGGTGGGAAACTGGTAGGGCAGCGGCGTGGAGACCTCGGGGGTCATGTCGCGCCCGTCAATGTCGGTCCACTTGCGGGCTTCTTCTTGCAAAGCTTTGGTGTCGGCCTCGCTGAAGCGGTGCTGGACGGAGCCGAAGGCGCTGGCGTGGGCGATCACGCCCTTCATCACCCCGCCCTGGCGGATTTTGCGCACCAGGGCGCGGGTGTCTATGCCCTCTAAGCCCACTACCCCGTACTCGCTCATGAACTCCTGAAGGCTCTGCTGCGCCCTCGGTCCCGCCGCGTAGGTGCTGAACTCCTTGGCGACGAAACCGCGCACCCAGGGGCGATTGGATTCCATGTCGAAGACGTTGACCCCGTAGTTGCCCTGGTGCGGGTAGGTCATCACCACGATTTGCCCGTTATAGCTGGGGTCGGTGAGGATTTCCTGGTAGCCGGTCTGGGCGGTGTTAAACACCACCTCGCCCACGTTCTTGCCCCGGTGGCCGAAGGCGTGGCCGTGGTAGACCGTTCCATCTTCTAAAACGAGCACCGCGCGTTCTTTCATCCCAAACTCCAGAGTATACGAGAAAGTCGCATTTATATACTTGAGCTGGCTCGGCTGGTCGAGAGCTTGGCTGATGCCCGGCGGGAGGATGCTGAACACGAGGATTTCGTCCGGGTTCGGCAGCGCGTAGACCAGCTTATAACCTGACCCGAAAACGACCCAGCGAAAATCCTCGCGCCCGCCGCCCAATTCGTGCCGGATGCCTGATTCCGGGAACATCTCAAGCTGCTCGAGGGCTTCCCGCAAGCTTTCTCGAACTTCTCCAACTCCTTGCCTTGGAGTTCGAGCCGAACGGCATCCCGTTGAAGCTCAGCGTGCGGCATCCAACGCGTCACTTCTTGGCCTCTTTTTTGATTTTCGCCCCTTCGATGCCCTCGACCTCGCCCTTGATAACCGCCATCATGCTAGGGATGGTGGCCTTGGCGACCTCGAGGTTCTCCACCATCTGCTCGTAAGCTTCGACGCTGAGCAGCACCGCCGCCGCTCGCCCATTGTGGGTCAGCACCAGAGGGGTTTTGTGCCCCTCTAGCCGTTTCAAAATGCTGACAAGCTGGGTGCGGAAGGCCGTGATGGGTAGGATGTCGTTCTTGAGCTGCCGGAGTCGAATCATGAAACTACCTTACGCGATTCTGTAAGAGATTACGTAAGAAGTTTTTCAAGCTCGACCTCGAGCGTTTTCTCGTTGGCGAAAGTAAAGCCCCACTGGTTCTTGAGTTCGTCCAACACCTGCTCAGGGATGCCCAGCAGCACGTATAAAACTTGCTTCGCTGGGATTCGCAAATCCTGGGCGATGCGTTGGTGGCGCTCTAGGGCCACGTCGTAGTTGCCGGTTTTGCACTCGAGCATGAGAAACTTGCTCTGGGTGCGGGCCATCAGGTCAATCTCGAAACGGTCGCCGTTGGGATAGATGAGTACCGGGTTGGCGAGCAGGTCATGAGGCAAATTCCGCCGTCTGAGTGCCAGTTGCACCACGCTTTTGGCGTAGCGCTCGAGCCAGCCCCCGGTGAGGAAATTGTTCATCTTCCCTTCGGCTGTCAAACGCCCGTAAACGCGGCGCTGCTTCGAGCTATAGGTATACGTCTTGAGAAACCCGGTCTCTTTGAGGACAGTGCAGAACTGGGTGACGATGCCGATGTCGTTCTGACTCGAGGAAGCCAGCGAATACTGGAACTCGCCGCCGCCCTTGGTGGCCGCCACTTTGAGCTTCTCGTAAAGGCCCTCGAGCGCTCCGAACCGCTCGCCAAGGAAGCTGCTGACCCGCTCCAAGGTCTTCTCCTCGACCTCGTTGCCCCCGTTGCGGCTGATCTGGAGCTGCAAGCCGACCTCGTTGACGTAATCCGAGACCCGCGTGGAGGGCTTCTTAGGCTCCTGGCGCGGCTGCTGGGCTTGGGGTTGCGGCTGAGAACGCTCTTCTGGGCGACCTCCCGGACGGCGCTGGCTGCGGACTTCCTCGAGGATCGTCCGTACTGTCTTGAGGATGATTTGCTCGGTGGGGTTATTGGAGGGCGTGGTCTCGAGCGCGAGTTGCTGTAACTGCGCCCCTGCCCCACCTATCTCGGGCAAGGGTTGGTGGGCCAGCAGGCTTTTGGAAAGCCAGAGCTCGAGTTCATCCTGGAGGCGCTCGCGGCACTCCTCGAAGCTGCGTCCCCGAACCAGCAATCCAGTGATGTCTGGAACGGTAACTTCTAAATATCCGCCCTCGCCGGGGCGATACTGTGCTTGTTTGAGAACGGCGGCTAAGTAATCGTTGAGGAGTCCCATACTCTGATTCTATTCCGCCGAGCGTTCCCACTCCTCGCGGGTGAGGTTCGCATCGCGCAGGATTTTCGCCAGCAGGTTTCCGCTCACGTCGGTTTTGTGAGGGTTAGGCAAAGTAATACGCTTGCCATCTGAGTTTCTGCGCATGTATTGATGCTTGCCGCCTGAGAACGGCCCTTCAAACCCCAACAGTTGTAGCCGACGAATCAGCTCCCTGCGATTAATAGACTTCAAGGGGCTTCCTCGAGACGTTCAAGTCAATCCCCGCCAGCACTGGAATCTGATCCCCGAAACGCAAACCTAAGAGTATCCAGTCCTCGAGCACCGACTCGAGTTCATCCCGGCAAGCCTCTAAGGTCTTGCCCGCCGCCCAAACCCCCTCGAGGCCGGGGATATGACCGTAATAAGGCTCTTCATCCTCGATAATCTCGTACTCGGCCAGCCGCATGGCCTCTTTGATGTAGCTGGTGATCGCGCCCATACCCCAAGTGTAGCCGAATCAGACCGCCGATTTCTTGAAGGCGTGCTCCACATCGAGCACCTTGGTCACGCCGATCTCGCGGCAGTTGTCGTAAAAAGGACACGCGCTGCACTCTTGGTAGACCTTGGGCGGGAGGTTTTCCCTGGTCGTGACTGAGTACCCCAGCGAGGTGAAAAACTTGACTTGGAGCGTCCAGGCGAAGATTTGCGGGACCCCTAAATCTTTAGCCTCGCGCTCGGCAGCGAGTGCTAGCCAGCGCCCCAAACCCTGCCCCTGACGATCGGGATGAATCGCCAGCCCGCGCACTTCGGCGATGTCGTGCCACAGCAGGTGCAAAGCCCCCGAACCGACAATATGTCCGTCCTCGTCCTCTAAGACGAAGAAGTCGCGCAGGTTTTCGTAGAGATGGTTGTGGCTGCGCACCAGCATCAGCCCGCGCTCCGACCAGTATTTGATGAGGGTGTAAATCCCCTCTACGTCGCTCATCCTGGCCTTGCGGAGTTCGACGTTGGCATCCCAGCGCACGCTCGGCAGGATGGTGGTTCCCAGTTCGATAGCGCTGCTCATCTGATTTCTCGCTCCTCTACAAAACCTCTTCTTTTGCCGCTTTCAACGCCTCTCGTACTGCCTCGGGCGCGGTTCCGCCGTAGGAACGTCGTCGGTGGATGGCGGTCTCGAGCCGGGTTAGCTCGAGCGCATCTGCCTCGTAGGCGGGGTGGAAGTTTTGCAGCTCGCCCAAGCTCAGGTCTCGCAACTCCTTGCCGTGCTCGCCGCAGTAGCGCACGATGCGCCCGACCACGTGATGCGCCTCGCGGAAGGGCACGCCTTTCTCGGCTAAATAATCCGCTAGTTCCGTTGCCAGCGAGAATCCCGATTCTGCCGCTTTCGCCATTGGCTCGGGTTTCCACTCGAGGCCCGGAATCATCGCCGCCAGCAGCTTCACCGAGGCCCGGTAGGTGTCGCAGGCATCGAATAGGGGCTCCTTGTCCTCCTGCAAATCCTTGTTGTACGCCAGCGGCAGGCCTTTCATCAGCGTCGCCAGGGTGATAAAACTGCCAAGAACGCGACCCGATTTCCCACGAATCAGCTCAGCGTGGTCGGCGTTTTTCTTCTGTGGCATGATCGAAGAGCCCGTACTAAACGCGTCTGGGAGGGTGATGAAGCTGAACTCGAAGCTGCTGTACAGCACGATTTCTTCGGCAAGGCGCGAGAGTGTGAGTTGACCTATGGCGAGGGCGGCGAGGGCCTCGAGCGCAAAATCTCTCGAGCCCACTGCGTCCAGCGAGTTTCGCATGGGACGGGAGAAACCCAACGTTTGCGCGGTCAGGTGCCGATCTATCGGGAAACCCGTGCCCGCCAGGGCCGCCGCCCCCAACGGCGATTCGTTGAGGCGGTTTAGTGCGTCCTGGAGGCGACCTGCGTCGCGGCTGATCATCTCGTAATAAGCCAAAAACCAGTGCGACAGCAGCACCGGCATGGCCCGCTGGGTGTGGGTGTAGCCGGGGAGGATGAGGGGGGGCTCGAGGTACTTCTCTGCTTGCTCCACTAAAACTTTGCGAAGCGCGTTCAGCTCGGCCAGAATCGCGCCTAGCTCGCCGCGCAGCCACAGCCGCAAATCCGTCGCCACCTGGTCGTTGCGGCTGCGCGCGGTGTGGAGCTTGCCCCCGACTGGGCCGACGAGTTCGGTCAGTCGGGTTTCCACGTTCATGTGGACATCCTCGAGGGCCTCGTGCCACACGAACTTCCCGTCCAGGATTTCCTGGCGGACTTCTATCAACCCCTTGCGAATCTGGGCCTCCTCGTCGGCGCTGATGATCCCTTGCTGAGCGAGCATCGCGGCGTGGGCCAGCGAGCCCTCGATGTCCACGAGTGCTAGGCGTTGGTCGAACGTCCACGACGCGTTGAACTGCTGCGCGAGCTCGTTGGGCGCTTCGGAAAAACGCCCGCCCCAGGTGCGCTGGGCGGTGTCGCTCACGACATCACCTCCAGGGTTTTGCGCATCACGTAGGGCAAAGGCGTAAGCGGATTGGGCGAGCTGTAGCGCAGATGCGGGTCGTGGACGAAGCCGAACTGGGCGTACCAAGGGAGCAACCTCGGCTGGTCGTGCCGGATGGCGAGGCGAACTTCTTTCGCTCCCATCTGCACCGCCTTTGCCAGCAAAACATTCATCAGCTCGGGTCCCAGACCGCGTTTTCGATACTCGTTCAGCACGCCAAGTTTTTTCACTTCCCACACGCCAATCTCGTGCGGGTGCCGGGTCAGGCGCACCGAGCCGACGATTTTTCCCTGGTCCTCGGCGACCCAGATGTAACCGCGCCCTAAGTCTTGCTCGACCCTCTCCGCCGTCTCTTGATGCCCGGAGGAATCCGGCGCGACCTTCCCCGCCCAGGCTGAGCGCACGAGTTGAGCGATGGCTTCAGCATCCGCGAGTGTGGCAAGGCGAATTTCAATCATCAACCGACCCGCTCCCAGACTTGGTTGAGGTGGTGCTCGAGGTGGGCCAGGTAGTCCTCGGCGAGAAACTTCAGCGTGACCGTCGAGGTTCCCACGGTGAAGCGGTGCTCGAGGCTCGCCTCCGGCAGGCACTCGATGACGTGAGCAAGGTGCAAATTATAGAACTTCCATAGCGACAGAACTTCATTCCAGGGCCGCTCTTGATAAGCTTGCAGCCGTACCCATTCGTCCTGCACGTAGTCCGGAAGCGTGAGGTTGGGCTCGAGTGAAACCCGCACGAACCGCGCGTGATTGTTGCAAGCCGAGTCAATCAGGTGGCCCAGGATTTCCTTGGCCGACCACTTGCTCGGTGCGGGCTTACGTGAAGCCAAATCCTCACCTACCGAAGACAGTCTGAAAGCCGCTTCCTCGACGATTTTGCGAAGTTCGGTCTGCATTTGCCCTCGACCCTCGACTAGTCCTTCGGCTGCGTCTTGGCCCGCACCCGCAGCCGCAAACTATTCAGCTTGATAAACCCGTCCGCATCGGCCTGGTTGTACCCGCCCTTCTCGTCGAAGCTGACCAGACTTTTGTCGTAGAGGCTCAAGGGCGACTTGCGCCCGGCGGTGATGACGCTGCCCTTGTACAGTTTGAGCCGCGCCGTGCCGGTCACGGTTTTTGCCACGTGGTCGAAGTAGGTTTGCAGGGCCTCGCGCTCGGGGGCGAACCAGAAGCCGTTGTAGACGAGTTCGGCGTACTTAGCCGCCAGACTGTCGCGCTGGTGCAGCACCTCGCGGTCCACGGTCAGGCTCTCGACGGCACGGCGGGCGTGATACAACAGCGTCCCGCCCGGCGTTTCGTACACGCCGCGCGACTTCATTCCCACGAAGCGGTTTTCGACCAAATCAATTCGGCCAATCGCGTTCCTGCCGCCGATTTCGTTGAGCTTGGCGAGAAGTGCGGCGGGGGCGAGCTTTTCGCCGTTCACGGCTACCGCGTCCCCGCCGACGAAATCCACCTCGAGGTACTCGTACTTATCGGGGGCTTTGTCGGGGTCTACGGTCAGGCGGAACATCCCCTCGGGCGGCTCGTTCCAGGGGTCTTCCAGGACTCCGCCCTCGAAGGAATTGTGCAAGAGGTTGGCATCCACGCTGTAGGGCTTCTCTAAGGTGGCCGGGACGGGAATCCCGTGCTTGGCCGCGTATTCAATCATCTCCGGGCGGCCCACGAAATCCCACTCGCGCCAGGGGGCAATCACCTTGATGCCGGGCTCGAGGGCATACGCGGTCAGCTCAAAGCGCACCTGGTCGTTGCCCTTGCCGGTTGCGCCGTGGGAGATGGCCTCCGCGCCCTCTTCCTGGGCAATGCGCACCAGATGCTTTGCGATCAGCGGCCTGGCAATCGAGGTTCCCAGCAGGTAATAGCCCTCGTAGAGTGCGCCGGAGCGGAACATCGGAAACACGAAGTCGCGCACGAACTCCTCGCGCAGGTCGAGCGCGTAGGCTTTGCTCGCCCCGGTCTTGAGCGCCTTAACTCTGGCCTCCTCGACCTCCTCGCCCTGCCCGATGTCGGCGGTGAAGGTGATCACTTCCGCGTTGTAGTGCTCGATGAGCCACTTCAGGATGATGCTGGTGTCGAGACCGCCGGAGTATGCGAGAACGATTTTCATCTATGCGCTCCTTAGAGTTGGCCTTATCGCCACACAAGTCTTTACAGTACAGCCAAACTCGGAGGGGCACAACCGAAGGTCATAAAAAGTCACGCGCATAAGTATACAGATGGGGAGGCTCGAGGTCAATGGCTTTATGTGTTCTAGACATGAATGTCTAGCTGCATCGTGTTCGGGAATTGTATAAACTCGAGCACCCTCATGCCGAATAACTTTCCACTATGGGCAGTATAAAAGCGAAACGTGCATGTATAAACTCGCATATGGATGAAAACCCATATACGCTGAACACAACTGGAACGCTCGGTCATTTTGATAACCTACCGCTATGGGGTTGTTATACGCGGCATTGGCAGGCTATTTCCTCGGCAGCCTGCCGTTCGCCTACTGGTTCGGGCTGGTGCAGAACAAAAACCTGCTCGCGGAAGGCTCGGGCAACATCGGCACGGTCAACGCTTGGCGCGTGCTGGGCGCGGTTCCCGGCGTGATGGTGCTGATTCTGGACGTGCTCAAAGGGCTGATGGCGGTGGCGCTGGGCGAATTCCTCGCCAGGGACTTGAACGGGGGCTTGCTGGCAGGCGCGCTCGCGGTGGTCGGGCATTGTTACTCGATATGGATTTTCGGGCGCGGCGGCAAGGGGATCGCTCCAGCGTTCGGTGTGCTGCTGGCGGTGCAACTCAGCCTGCTCATCGCGGCTATGGTGCTGTTCGGCATCGCCTATTTGCTCACCCGCAGCCTGTACCGCGCGGTGCTGCTGGCGGCGCTGGTTTTGCCGGTCTCGAGCGTCGCCCTCGGCGGAAGCATGGCCTATTTATGGTTCGGCTTCGGGGTGGCAATCCCGATTGTTCTGAAGCACCTCCCCGATTGGAACCGAGGGGTGACAAAAGGTTAACCGTTCACCGTTTACCGCGAAAAACGTCGAACGACAAATGCAAAAAACCGTTTTCGTAGGGGCGCGAGGCTTTGCGCCCGCCGCGCGTCAACACAAAAATTGACTCACGTGTAGAACGAAGAAACCATCCACCGAATAAATGCGTCGGAGAGCGGGCTAATCCAACTTGGCCCGCCGGTCCAAAGCGCGGGCGTGGGCTTCTAAGCCTTCTTCTCGAGCCATCCGCGCCCCCAGCACCGACAGTTTCGCTGCCGCAGACTGGGTTAACCCCACCACCGGAATCACCTTGAGAAAATCCCGCAGGGCCAGCCCGCCGCCAAACCGTGCCGTCCCCGTGGTGGGCATCACGTGGCTCGGCCCGGCGATATAGTCCCCGAGCGCTTCACACGAATGCTCACCGAGGAAAATCCCGCCCGCGTTGCGGACTTGGCCCAGGTGCTCGAGCGGGTCATGCACCGATAAGCACAGGTGTTCGGGTGCATAGAGATTCGCCAATTCCAACGCCTCGCTTATGCTCTCGACCTCGACCAAACCGCTCCTGGACAGGGATTTCTTGGCGGAATCGGAGCGGGGAAGGGTGGAGAGTTGGTGCTCCAATTCCTCATCCACGCGCTCGAGCAACTCCCGGTACGGCGAAAGCAGCCAGGCTTCGGAGTCCGGGCCGTGCTCGGCCTGGGCCAACAGGTCCGCGGCGAGCAGGCGCGGGTCGGCGGAGGCATCCGCCACGATCAGCGTCTCGGTCGGGCCGGGCAAGCCTTCCATGCCTACCGAGCCGTACACCTCGCGCTTGGCGAGCACCACGTAGCGATTTCCCGGCCCCATCACCTTGTCCACGCGGGGGACGCGCTCCGTCCCGTAAGCCAGCGCCGCCACCGCCTGCGCCCCGCCCATCGCAAAAAGCCGGTCCGCGCCCGCGACCCAAGCCGCCGCCAGGATTCCGGGGTGAACCACAGGCGGGCTGGCAACGATGATTTCCCCGACTCCCGCGACCTTGGCGGGCACGGCGGTCATCAGAACGGTGGATAGCAAAGGTGCGCTGCCGCCCGGAACGTAGACCCCCACCCTGTCTAAAGGCCGTACCAGTTGGCCCAAAACCCCTTCCTCGCCCGCCTCGAGAAAACCCCCCATCGGCTCCCGGCGATAAAACGCCCCGATGCGCTCCTTGGCGGTCTCGAGGCCGTCGCGCAGCTCGGCATCGAGGTTTTCGTAGGCTTCACGCCACGTCCGCTTGGGGATTTCCTCGACCGGATGCCCATCCAACTGAGTGCTGATGCGGTCTAGGGCCGCGTCGCCCTCCCGCTCAATCGCACCCAGAATCTCGCGCACGGTCTCGAGCGCGTCGCCATACTCCACCGTTAGACGGCGTGTGGCAAAGTGTTGTCGTACTTCTTCCGGGGTCTTGATCATAGATTCCTTGCGAAAAGATGGCTCACGTCTGGAACGATAAAATCGAGGTTCTAAGAAATCAGTTCTGGACGTGAGGTGCTTTTGGGCTTCATTCAGCTATACCGACGACGGCGGCGGCGGCGGCGATTCGGGCTCCCAGAATCCCCCTCGCGCTCCTTGGGCGGTTCGCCGGAGACCATCCTTGGCTTCCCCGGCTCGCCCGCCACGATGCGGGGCCGGTTTTGTGGACGTTCCTGCCGCCCTTGAGGTTGACGTTGACTCGGGTCCACGCGTTGCACCTGGGTCAGCTCGGCTTCGAAGACGTGCTCCCCGACCTTTTGTGTCAAGCGCACGGGATAATCGTCCTCGTCGAAGTAGAGCAGGCTCAGGCCGGGGCGCAGACGGTAGACCCGCACGGTCTTTTCGGCCTCTTCCCAAGGCAGCTTGAGGCTCTGGTCGGGCAATCGCTCAGCGTAGGCCCTGCCCCCGACCATCCTGAATGTCTCGACCTCGCCGACCTCTAAGTCCAGTTCCCCCACTGCCAGGATGAGCGAGAGCGGGTCGTGCATCTCGGTGAGGTAGGGAACGGCGAAATCCTCACGGCCCTGGCTCACCGTAACGAGCCCGTCTTCCTTGGAGAACTCGACCTCCATCAGCCTGCTGCCCCCCCCCTCGACCCGCTCGCGGTATTTGCGGGGAAGCCCCTCGGAGTCGAGTTCGCTCTCCCAGCGCTGGCGGGTTTTGGGCAGGGGGAGTTCGACTTGGGCTTCTAAAGTGAGGCGCAGGCCGTCGCGGCGGGGCTCGAGCGTGAGGCGCTGCTCCCCGGCGGCGTGCCCGGCGTATTTGAGGCTATAGCGCAGCGACTGCGCGACTGCCGTGTCCATAGGTTCCTATCCTACTAGAGACTTATCCATAAAAAGATGGCTTGGTCGGACTCGATGGCCTGGTGAGCCAAACCACGCAAATCTTCAGCGAACTGCTTCACATGCGTTTGTTCTTGAGAGGTAAATTCAAATTCTTCTATAGATACCCATTTATTAGCGGCCTGCTGCCACAAATCTTCCTCGGCTCCTGATAAAACCTGAGTGAAAGCTTCGGGAAACATGTATACCCAAGGGCCATCTTCGTCTGATTGAGGAATCGCCCCCTCCTCAAACTCTTCTATTTTATCGTCCCACCCATCTAAAGTCTCAGCGTTATTGGCAAGCAAAGAATATAAAGCTGATAACTCAAAACTAGACCACTTGTTGCTTTGGAAGCCTGGAAAGTGGCTGGTAGCTCCGCTACCCAGCTTTAAGACCTCATTGCCAGCAGACTTGGGCGCGACAACGAAATCGGAGAGTGTGCCCATACGACGATAATATAAGAATGCTTATGGCAACTGGCAGGGTCGGTAGAAGATTTCAAATAACGCTGCCTGTCTCCGTTCGTAAAGCACTCGGCATCAAACCGGGAGATAAGGTCGAGTACAAGGTGGTAGACGGCAAGCTCGAGATTCGCGTTTTACGCCCAAATATGCTCGAGGTACTCGACCAAACGCTGCGCGAATATGATTTCGTTGCCCTGCATGAAGAAACAGGTGGAGATGCGGTCAAGTATGTGCGTGAAATGCGTGGGTGGAACGATGAATAGCTAGAAACCCTCGTCATCCGTTACAGAGTTTCCCCCTCCACCGGATACAATATGAGATTGTGCAGGACCGCATCCGCAACTTCTCCATCATCGCGCACGTAGACCACGGCAAATCTACGCTGGCCGACCGCATTCTCCAAATGACCAAGGCCGTCTCCGACCGCGAGATGCGCGAGCAGTTCCTCGACTCGCTGGAACTCGAGCGCGAGCGCGGCATCACCATCAAGGCCAGCGCGGTGCGGCTGTTTTATGCCGCCAAGGACGGCCAAACCTACACCTTCAACCTGATTGACACGCCCGGTCACGTGGATTTTGGCTACGAGGTGAGTCGAGCGCTGGCGGCTGTGGAAGGTGTTTTGCTCGTGGTGGATGCCTCGCAGGGCGTGGAAGCGCAGACCATCGCCAACTTTTATCTGGCGCAGGAGCACCAGCACACGATTATCCCGGTCATCAACAAGATTGACCTGCCGGGGGCGCAGCCCTTGGAGGTCGCCATCGAGGTCGAAGAGGTCTTGGGCATCCCCGCCGACGACTGCGTGTTCGCCTCGGGAAAGACCGGGCAGGGCGTGGACGATATTTTGGAGACCATCGTCGCCAAGATTCCGGCTCCAGCCGGGAAGCCAGAAAACCCCACCCAAGCCCTCATCTTCGACTCGATCTTCGATGCCTACCAGGGCGTGATTCCCTACGTGCGGGTGATGGACGGCTCAATTAAACCTGGAGACCGGATTCGCATCTGGTCCACCGAGAAGGAGTTCAACGTGGACCGCGTGGGCGTGTTCCGACCGGGGCAGCTCGAGCCCATAGGCAGCTTTGGCCCCGGCGATGTGGGCTGGGTGACGGCCCGGATCAGCGAGATCGGCGATGCGCAGGTGGGCGACACAATTACGCTGGCGGATAAGCCGTGCGACGCGCCCTATCCCGGCTTCAAGCCCGCTAAACCTGTCGTCTTCGCCGGGATTTACCCGACGGACACGCAGGAATATAACCGGCTGCGGGAGGCTTTGGAGAAGCTCAAGCTCAACGACGCGGCCCTGTCCTTCGAGCCGGAGACTTCCGAGGCTTTAGGATTCGGCTTCAGATGCGGCTTTCTTGGGCTTCTCCACGCGGAGATTGTGCAAGAGAGGCTCGAGCGCGAGTTCGACCTGGACCTCATTGCTACCGCGCCCAGCGTGATTTACCGCGTCCACATGACCGACGGGAGGGAAATAGAGATTCACAACCCCTCCGAACTCCCCACCTCTGACCGCATCGAGGCCGTGTACGAGCCCTATGTCAAGCTCACCGTGTACACGCCGGAAGAGTACGTCGGCCCGATCATGCAGCTCCTGCAAGAAAAGCGCGGCAAGATGGGCAACATGCACTACATTGGCAAGCGTGTAGAACTCGTCTACGAAGTCCCCTTCGGCGAAATCCTCTACGACTTCCACGACCGGCTGAAGAGCATCTCACGCGGCTACGCCTCGATGGACTACGAGCAGATCGGCTACCAGGAGGGCGAACTCGTCAAGGTCACGATCCTGGTCAACGACGAGGGCGTGGACGCGCTGGCCTTCATCTCCCACAAGGAGAAGGCGTACACGGTCGGGCGCGAGATCGTGGACAAGCTCGGCGATGTCATTCCCCGGCAGCAGTTCGCCGTGCCGATTCAGGCGGCGATTGGCGGGAAGATCATCGCCCGCGCGACGGTCAAAGCCCTGCGCAAAGACGTGCTGGCGAAATGCTACGGCGGCGACATCAGCCGTAAAAAGAAATTGCTCGAGAAGCAAAAAGAGGGCAAAAAGCGCATGAAGTCCATCGGCAAGGTGGACGTGCCGCAGGAGGCTTTCCTGGCGGTGCTTTCAACGGGGAAAGAGTGATGAGTAATGAGTTATGAGCAATAAGCTAAGGCAAAAGCGCCGGTAGCCCATACCCAAAATCAAGCTCACGTCTAGGACAGTGAAATCAATACTCGAGAACCCCTGTCTTGGACGTGAGTTTTCAGCCTGTTTTTAGCTCATCACTCATCGCTCATTACTCATTGCTTCTTCTGCGCGAACAGCCACTTTATAAACTCTTGCTCCCGGTACGCCTTGTCCCAGGAGTTGTGGTCTACGCCTTTGTACTCGGTGAAGTGGATGTTCTCGTTGCCGGTGCGCTCGAGCGCCATCTCCAACACGCGGCTAAACTCCACCGGGACCACCGAGTCGGCATCGCCGTGAAAGTTCCACACCGGCATCCCGCTCAGGGAGAACATCACCGCGAAGGGGTCGGCGGCCCCGCACACCGGAGCAAGCGCCGCGAACTTATCGGGGTAGCGGATTGCCATGTTCCAGGCCCCATGCCCGCCCATCGAGAGGCCGGTGAGGTAGATGCGTCGGCTGTCGGCCCTGGCCTCGCTCTGGACCTCGTTCAGCAGCGCGTAGACGGCCTCGAGCACCGTCCCCCCCCAGGAGAGCCCCTCGGGGCACTGCGGCATCAATACAATCGCGGGCCAGTCCTGCGGGTTCTCCCGGATCGCCGGGCCGATGCCCACCGCAGCCTGCTTCTTGCCGTCCTGCCCGCGCTCGCCCGAGCCGTGGAGGAATAAAACCAGCGGCCAGCCGAGCGCCGGGGGCTGGCCCTGTGGGACGTACAAGGCGAAGGGCAGGTTGCCGCTTTTGGTGTCGAAATAACGGAAGCGAACTTTCATGCCTTTCGTAGTTTACTTGTTCAAAACCGCCAGGGTCATGCTGGCCTTAGAGATCAGCTTTTCAGTGAAGACTGACGATTCGACTATGGTAAGGGTTTTCCCCGGCTTCAAAACCTCTGCTCCACAGCGCAATTTGTCCCCCTCTGCTGGACGCAAAAAGTTGATTTTGAACTCCACCGTGAGCACGTAGTGTCCAGGCTCTATCAGCGTTGCGGCGGCGGTTCCGGCGCTGCGGTCGGCCATCGTGGCCTGAACACCGGCGTGGATGAAGCCGTCTTGCTGAAAGTGCTGCTCCCCGATTTTAATCTCGGTCTCGTACCAGCCCTCGCCCGCGTCCAGGAGCGCATCCCGACGTGCCGGATGAAGTGTGCGGTGGAGAAGAGGCGCTGGATTTCCTCGAGGTTCATGAATGAAACTTAGCCCCAGCCGTTTGGATGCACTTCGCTCGAGGCAGGTAACTGACATTG
>PSMF01000253.1:0-2100 GCA_040290005.1 Meiothermus sp. | reverse complement strand
CGGCGGCTGGACGTGCTGCGCTTCCAGCTCAAGGAGATCGACGACGCGCGGCTGGAGCCCGGCGAGAAGCAGCGCCTGGAGAACGAGGTCGAGCGGCTGCGCCACCTCGAGCCATCGGAGAAAACCGCTTCGCTGTCGGCCCGTTTGGACATCGCCGGTCAAACTTTACAAACCGGCGGGCTGCCGGGGGAGATGGGCGAACTGGAGGGCATGCTGAGCGGTCTCGAGGCCGAGGAGAAAGCTGCCAAGGAGCTGCGCGAGCGGCAGAACCGGCTTAAAGCCTCGCTCGAGACCCTGCGGGCCGAGGCCGAGGCCGCACTACTGCCCTACCGCGAGCATACCGAGGTGGAGGTGTTCCTCGCCACCCTGGAAGACCTGCCTCCCCAGGAAGACGCCCTGAGCCGCGCGCGAGCCCATCTTTCAACCCTGCTCACCGGGCTCGCCAAGGAGCGCGAGGAGGAGGGGCTGGCCCGGATGAGCCTGCGGGCCGCGGTGCAAGCCCTGCCGACCCTGGAGCCCCTGGAGACCGGCAAGCAAGCGGTTTTGCAGCGCCTGGAGCAGCCCGGAGCCCGCGAATCGTTTGCCACCCTCCAGACCTATGTGCAAAACCTCACCGAGCACGCCCGTGCCCTGATCACCTCGCGCTTAGACGCGCTCGAGGCCCGGACCGCGCAGCTCGAGGTCACGCTCAAAGAATCGCTCGGCGAGCCCCGCAAAGCCCTGGCTGCGGCCAGAGAGGGTTTGGCTAAGGGTGAGTTCAGCGACCCCACCCCTATCGAGGAGCTGCTCGAGGAGTTCGTGGCCGCCCGCCGTCTGGCGATGGCCGAGGAACTTTCTCGCTACGAGATCGCCGGGCGCAGCCTGCGGGGGCTGGGTGGGGAAGACCTGGAGGCCAAGGTGACCCAGGCCAGAGCCATGCTCACCGCCGGAGAACTTCCCGACCTGGGCGAAATCCACACCCTGCTGGGCCGGATGCGCCGCGCCCAGGAGGCCCTGCGGGCCGAGCTGGGGGGCCGCATCAACGCCCTTCTGGAGTCGTTTGAGAGCCATAAGAGCGTCGGTGGCGAGACGGTGTTCCGCCTCAAGCCGCTGTGCGACTTCCTACAATCGGCCTCGGAGCGGCTGCTCCAGCTGGGGGCCAGCTCGCTGCTGGAGGTCCGCCGCACCCTGGAAGAAGCCGAGCGCTTAGAGGGCCAACTGGCCCTGGAGCACCAGGCCGCCCGGTCGGTGATGGAAGAGCTCCAGGGAATGGATTTAGACTCCTTCCTCGATGTGTTTGATGCCCCTGCCGCGCCGCCCCCGCCAGACCCCACCCCCGAGCCTGAGAAGCCCAAGGCGGCGGCCTCAGTCCCTCAGGGTGAGCCCTTTCCTCACAAGGAAAACGGCGACTCGAGGCCCGCGCCCCAGCCGATGACCATGCCCACCCCGGTGACCCTGCCCGCCGAAGTCCAGGCCGCGCTGGCCTCGTTCCAGATGCGCGGGGTGGAGTCGGTGGCGCTGGTCGAGAGCGGGCGGATGCTGTGGGGCAGCCTGCCCATCGCCGACGACAAGGCGCAAAAAATCTTTGACGACCTGCGCAGTCTGGCGGGCGAGCTTTCCAGTCAACCGGCCCAGCTCGCGGTGCTCTCGCTGACCCAGGCCATCGTGGTGCTGATCCCCTTAGGAACCAAGGGTTTGATCGTTCTGGCCGAAAAGGCGATGCTCTCGAGGCTGTTGATCGAGCTCGAGAAGCAGCGGGACGTGCTCGAGAAGCTGTAAGCGCCGAACGACAAACGTTGAACATCAAATGCCCTCCCGTGTGGCCCCGTAGCCTGCGGGGAGTTTGTGTACCGACGGGCATTTGGATGTAAGAGAAGCTCGTCCCAGACCGAGGTCGCCGAATCCATAAAAGACCAATGTCCTTCTGAGCGCGCCTTTAGCCCTGCGCTTTGCCGAAGGGGAAGAATCCCATATGTGCTCCTGTACGCGATTTATCGAGCACCGAAAAACGTCGTCCTTTACGAGAGGTGTTAGTGAGTGACGCGCGTGGGGGATGTTTCGCTCTGCTCAACATGGCAACGGTTGGGGTGATGATGTTGATGATAGACGCGCGTAGGTGGA
>PSMF01000252.1:0-2104 GCA_040290005.1 Meiothermus sp. | reverse complement strand
AGCGGGCCTAGTGCTCGCACGGGCAAAGCCCGGCCCTAGCGGGCCTAGTGCAACGCGGGCGCAGGGGGGCATCGCAAGGAGGTCAGGGCGGGTGAAGGGGGCACTCGCCAACTTTGGGGGTCGTTTTTTACAGCGCCTCGAGCTTCCCCCGTAGCTCTTTAGCCCGCTCATAGAGCGGTGTGGGCTGCGGATTGGCCTGCTCAAACTGGATGATGGTCATGGGATGAACATGGTGCTCATCGGGGTTGCCGAAGAGGGAGTTGAGCACCTCGAACTCCTCCTGGGAGCGCAAGCTGGCATCCTCGCGGAACATGTTGAGATACGTCCAGCGGAACTGTTGCTCGCTCACCGCCCCGGCTAAATATGCGTCTAGCAGGCGCTTATAGGGCTCTAGGTTGGAGGTAGAGCCGTTCGTGGCCTGGGCTTGGGCTTCGCCCAAGTGTTCGTTGAGCAGGGGCTCCAAGTTCTCCAGGGTGATGTCCCAATTGTCCAGGTCAAACACTGGTTGTCCGTTCTTGAACACGATCACCTGGGGTGAGTGGTGGACGATGCCGGTGCGCTCGGCGATGCGGTTGGAGGCTGGGCGGTCTTCGACCACCTTGATGATGCCCACCGGGACCTCGGGCCGCTCGCGCAGGAGACGCTCCAGGTTCCCCCAGCCTTGCATGGTCTTGTGGCAGGTACCAGCCTTAAAGATAGCGGCAGTGGGGTTTTGTTCGACAAACTGGTCGGCCTCTTCGGGGGTAGTGATGGCGTACATACGCTCTCTCATGCTTTAGAGTTTATAGCGAAAACAGGGAAGGCAAACGTTACCCACGCCACTGCCCGGCTACGATAACCGTGTGGAAAGTTCGATTTCCGAAGTGCCATTGTGGGGATGGATCATCGTCGGGTTGGTCGCTCTGGGTGTATTGGTTGCTGTTTTGCTGCTCACATCCCCGTTTGTATACGCATTCAAGAAGAAAAAATAAATCACTACCCACATTAAATCCCCTCCCCCGGTGGGAGAGGATGCGCAAGCCAGTGGGCCTCCGGGCCCAGAGGCACGTCTGCTGGGCCTAGGGTGAGGGGAAGCGGCGATTGAGTGTATAGGTAACGGTGTAGGACGAGCTTCTTTCGAAGCCAGGGTTCAACGTCCTACACAGGGGTTAGTAGGCTTTGACTTCAAGTCTTGAGTCTATCTCCCAGTTCATCAGTGCCCGGTTCACCATATCCCGCTCGTTCTGATGCGAGAGCCGCCGCAGCGCCTCGGCCACTGGAAACCAGCCCACCCCGTCCACCTCTTCCTTCTGTGGGGTGGGTTCCCCAGCCACATAGCCCATCAGGAAGTGATAAACCTCTTTCGTCACCGTCGTCTGAATCCCGTCGTCCTTGACCGTAAAGTGATACCGGATGCTCCCCAGGGGTGACAAAACCTTGGCCTCGATGCCGGTCTCCTCTCGAACTTCGCGGACAGCGGTCTGAGGATATCGCTCGCCCTGCTCGACCTGCCCTTTCGGCAGGCTCCAAACCCGGCCCTCCTTGATGGCGATGAGCAAGACTTCTAAGCCCCGCTCTCCCTCGCGCAACACCACCCCCCCCGCCGAAGTTACACGGCGGCGGCCCAGCGAAGCCCCGAGCGGCTTGTTGGGGGTATGGGTGGAGGAGCGCTTCGGTTTCCTACGGCGCGATGAGACGGAATAACGCATTCGCTTGCTACCTTAAAATACTCCATATTGCAGGAGTGCTTCTTATTAGTGTAACAGGCGGCGCGGGTTCTGGGGTGCGTAGCTGCACAAATATGACGAACTCCGGTTATGAATATCTTCCTTCTACAGGCTGAAGATGTTGAAGAGTTCCTCGCCTGGCGTGGTCAGGACGACTATGCGTTAGGGATTGTCCATACAGAAATGGACAATTACTTCTCCGGCAGAAGCAGGATTTGGGCTGCATCTACAGGCAAAACTTTGATTGGAACTGTACAGCTAAGGTTTTCACACGAAGACGCGGATTTAGCTGATGGAACCTCGAGCGCGTATATTCAGGCTCTCGAGGTTCGCCCCGAATACTACAGACAGGGAATAGGGAAGAGGCTGATGGGATGTTTGCAAGAATGAGCTCGAGC
>PSMF01000044.1:1119-25623 GCA_040290005.1 Meiothermus sp. | reverse complement strand
GAGGAGGTCGCGGCGAGCTTCGGCGGGGTGGCCCAACTGGCGAAGATTCGGCTGGTCCAAGAGCCAAACCCACTCCCGACCGTGCAGGCCGACCCCGAGCGCATCGCCCAGGTGGTGGGAAACCTGCTCTCCAACGCCTTCAAGTTTTGTCCACCCGGAGGCACGGTCTGGCTGCGGGCCAACGAGGGTTCCGGGTTCTGGTTGAGGTCGAAGACTCCGGCCCCGGCATCACGCCGGAGGAACAGGGCCAGCTCTCCAGTCGCTATGGCCGCACACCAAGGGCTCAGCGGCGCGGGGTGAGCGGAACCGGGCTGGGGCTATACATCTCCAAGGCCATCGTGGAGGCCCACGGCGGGCGGATTTGGCTGGAATCCGAGGCGGGGCGCGGAGCTAAGTTTTGTGTGTAGCTGCCCACCATCTAAAAGACTATATAGAGAAAGGAGGAAAGAAGAAAGCGGGAACACCTCACGTTCAGAAGGTGGATTTTTAGCTCGAGATTTCCTCGTGCAGGACAGAGCCCGCTTTTGACCTTCTTTTTTCTCTTCTCCTGCCTGGCCCTTCGTCCTTGTTTCCCATTTGACCTCATACCTTCGACGTTTGACAATACTCTCGTGCTGCGCCTCGAGGCCCTCGTCAAAACCTTCCCCGGCTTCACCCTACAAGTGGACGGGCTCGAGGTCGCAGACGGTGAGACTTTGGCCCTGCTAGGTCCATCGGGGAGCGGGAAAAGCACCCTCCTGCGACTGATTGCCGGTCTTGAATCCCCCAACCCCGGGCCCCGGACCCCCGCCCCCCACATTTCCCTCGACGGAACCGACCTCCTCCTGCTACCCCCGGAAAAACGCGGCGTGGGCATGGTGTTTCAGGATTACGCGCTGTTTCCGCACCTGAGTGTGCGGGAGAATATCGCCTTCGGGCCGCGCGAGGCCAGGTGGGAGAAAAACCAGATCGAGGCCCGCATGAACGAGCTACTGGAGCTGACCCGCCTCACCCCGCAAGCCGGGAAGCGTCCTGATGCCCTCTCCGGCGGCGAGCGGCAGCGGGTTGCGCTGGCCCGAGCCCTTGCCAACTTGCCGAAGGTTCTCTTGCTGGACGAGCCTTTAGGAGCCTTAGACCGTGAGCTGCGCGAGGAGTTGCTGCTCGAGCTGCGGGGCGTCCTGCGGGCGAGCAGCGTCCTAACCTTGGTAGTCACTCACGACCAGACCGAGGCCTTCGCGCTGGCAGACCGGGTGGCGGTGATACGGGCGGGCAAAATCGTGCAGCTAGACACGCCCGAGGCTCTGTACAGCCGCCCTAAAGATGTGTGGATCGCCTCTTTCCTGGGTCACAAAAACCTGCTCACCCCCGAGCAAAGCCAGGGTTTAGGGCTTCCTCCCAAGCCTCTCCTTTTGCCGCCGGGCGCCCTCGAGCTGGGCCAAGGCCAGGAGGCCGAGGTGCGGGAGCGGTTGTTTCTGGGACCCAGGGTGGCGCTAACGCTGTGCTGGCGCGGGATTGAACTCTATTGGGAAGGGCAAACCGATGCCAGACCGGGGGAGCGGGTGGGCCTCGAGGTGCACCTCGCGCAAGCCGTGCCGTTGGAGGCTTCGGCTTGAACAAGTTTGTCCTCCTGCTCGGCGGCTCGGTCACGCCCACCCGGCGCCTTCGAGAACAGATTGCAGGTGGACGAGTCCTCGCAGCAGATGGGGGAATGGCGCACGCGGCGGCCTTAAACCTCGTGCCCGAGCTGTGGGTAGGTGATTTCGACTCGGTAACGCCGGAGCTGCTGGGGGCCTACCCGCAGGTTCCCCGCGAGACGTATTCCATCGCCAAAGACCAGACCGACGGCGAACTCGCGGCCCAAGCGGCAATGGCTCGAGGGGCCACCAACCTCGTCCTGGTGGGCGCCACTGGTGGGCAAACCGACCACGCCTTGGCCAATCTGCTGCTGGGTTTGAAGCTCGCTAAAGATGGTTTCTCGGTCCTGATGACGAGCGGGCCGGAAGAAGCGTATCCCTTGTTAGCGGGCAGGCTCGAGCTGGAGTTGCCCTCCGAGACGCGGTTCAGCGTCCTCCCCTTCAGCGACCTCGAGGGGCTCTCCATCACCGGGGCGAGATGGCCGCTGGACGGGGTAAACATCCCTCTGGGCAGCACCTGGACGCTCTCGAACCTGAGCTTGGGAGCGGTAAATATCACCTTGCACCAGGGCTACGGCGTCGTTTTCTCTTACCCCGCCCCAAAGCCCTAACCCGCCACCTGATGAAACTTGTCCAGGAAGAGGCCCAGGCGTTCGCTCAGCTCCTCCTGCTCGCACATGGCGGCCTCGAACGCCACCGGATCGTTGACCAATCCGGGCAGGCGGAACCAGCCCAAATAGTACTGTCCGGCCAGTTCGGCCTCGTCTATGCGCTCGAGTTCGGCCTCGGTGAGCAGGGTCTCAAAGGCTTTGGGGGACTCCAGCACCGGGTAGGCCACCGGCGAGAGGCGGCGGAGAAACCCCTTGAGTACGCTGGGGTTCGACCAGAAGCCGTAGTTCAGGTCCTCGGTGATCTGCTCGATGCGCGAGAGCAGCGCCGAATCGCCCTGCCGCGCCACCAGCTTGCGCACCAGTTCACTGCGGCGCAGCCGGAGAGCCGCATACTCGGCGAGCGAATACAGCTTGCCGGGAGCATACCCCAGGGCCTCGCGCAGGCGGTGCGCGATCACATAATCCTGGTATTCCCGGTAAGGATCCATGCCCTTATTTTGCGACAAACAAGCCTGGAAAGGGAAGATTATCCCCTCACCTTGTGGGGCCGAGGGTGAGAACAGCGGGCGGGCTGATACCTGCTTCCCTAACCCTACCCGCGCGGTCAGGGACGGTGTAGGGCCTGCATCCCCAGGGCCAACGCTCCTTTGATGTCCTGCTCCAGGTTATCCCCGATCATCAGCACCTCACCAGGAGCCACCCCCAGCCGCTCGCAGGCAATCTGGAAAATGCGCGGGTTCGGCTTACGCACGGCCACGTCGGGATCGCCGGAGACCACGATGGCCTGGAAATAGGCCTCGAGGCCAACCTTGCGAATCGCCCCCCACTGCATGTCGCTGGGGCCGTTGGTGACGATGGCTTTGGGCAGATGGTCGAAGTAGCGAACCGTTTCCATTGCCCCCGGCAGCAGTTCGATTCCGGCCACATACGCGTGATAGGACTCCTCGGCGATCTCGGCCAAGTTTGCGGGCGCCGACCAGTCCAGGGCGCGAAAAGTGTGCTTCAGAACGTCGAAGAAGCTCTGCCCCCGCTCCACCCGTAGCTCCACGTTGTACTGCCGCAAGAACTCGTCCAGCCGCTCGGCGACGCCCAACCGGGCGATGAGGGCAGCGTAATTGGCTTGAAAGCTGACAAGTGTGCCGTCCAGGTCGAAAAGGATGGCCTTAATCATGGCTTAGAACTCGAGCGACAGCGTGTATTTCCCGCTCTTGCCCTTCTGGTCGAGGCTGAACCGGAGCTGGGTTCCGCTTTTGCTGTACAGTGCGGTGATTTTTGTCGCGGGCTGATTGCGCGAGAGGCTCAGGCGGGTCCACCCTTTGAGCACAAGCTGGGTGTTGAAGAACAGGTACACCGTGTTCAGGTCGTCGGCGGTGCTGAAATCCGCCTCGCTGCTGCCATCACCCCTCTCCCGCTTGATGGTCGTGCTGCCGGGGTAGGCCGGAAGGCCCAGCCGGGCGTTCACCACGAAACCTTGAGGCTGTGGCGTGGGCGCGGGGGTGCTCGGAGCCGGTTTGGTGTTCATCACGCAGGCGGAAAGCAACGCCGCCAGCAAAAGGAGGGGTTTGCGCATCCTTAAGAGTGTATCAAGGCTCGAGCGCTCCTCCTTCCTACGGCGTAGAGGGGCTGGGGAGGTCGGTCTCGAGGCCGTTCATTCACATCGCCGCGTCAAAAGGGCTGTTTGTAGGTGCCGTCCCCGTGTGGCGGCCCTTCATTCCCTGATCCTCGATTGGGATGCGTTGAGGTCGCGGTTCTTTGGCCTGCGGGCCGCCCGGCCTAGGCGGGGCGGGGGCGAACACATAGGTTGGTCCCTACAAAACACCTCGGGTTTGGGACAATGAAATTGCGATTTGAGAATCCTTGTCCTGGACGTGAGGCATGTTAGCGACCTCGAGCCCTATCTCACCCTAACCCGGTCCTACGCCATAGGAGAGGAGACTTCACGGTTTACCTGGATGATTTGGCTCGAGGCAGGCAATTGAGATTACCGTTCGGCAACCTCGAGCCTTTAGACTATATGGCATGGAGATTGCCTTTGTTGGATTGGGCCGGATGGGCGGCAACATGGCCCGGCGGTTGATGCGGGCGGGATTCCGCGTGGTGGGCTACGACAACAACCCGGCGGCCGCCCAGGCTCTAGCCGAAGAAGGGCTGGTCGCTGCGGCCAACCTGCCCGACCTCAGTACCCTGATGAGCGGCCCCCGAATCGTCTGGCTGATGCTCCCGGCAGGTGAGATCACCGAGAACACCATCCTCAAGCTCTCGGCGATCCTCTCCCCCGGCGACTTGCTTATTGACGGCGGGAACGCCTACTACAAGGACTCGCAGCGCCGGGCGGCGACCCTGGCGGAAAAGGGCATTCTCTTCGCCGACATCGGGGTTTCGGGCGGGGTATGGGGCTTAGAGAACGGCTACGGGCTGATGTACGGCGGCGCGGAAGCGGTGGAGAAGATGCTCGAGCCGGTCATGAAAGCCCTGGCCCCCGCCCCCGACAAGGGCTGGCTGCGGGCCGGGCCGGTGGGCGCAGGCCACTTCACCAAAATGGTCCACAACGGCATCGAGTACGGGATGATGCAGGCCCTCGCCGAAGGCTTAAACCTGATCCGGCACAAGCGCGACCTGAACGTGGATTTGGCCGCCCTCACCGAGGCCTGGCGCTACGGTACGGTGATCCGCAGTTGGCTTTTAGACCTCACCGCGCAGTACCTGGCGAGCGACCAGAGCTTAGACGCCATCGCGCCCGTGGTCGAGGACTCCGGTGAGGGCCGCTGGACGGTACTGGAGGCGGTGGAGCTGGGCGTGCCCATCCCGGTGATTACCCAGTCGCTCTACACCCGCTTCGAGAGCCAGGACACCGAGGACTACGACGAGCGCCTGATCGCTATCATGCGCAAGATGTTCGGCGGACACACGGTGACGAAGCTGTAGACCTTGAGCGTTCACCGTTGATGGTTAACCGCAAAAGCAGGGTTTCGGTAAAGGGTTGACGGTCAACGGCGAACCTCCTGGAGAACCCCATGATTGATCTGGTCATCTTCGGTGCCACCGGCGACTTAGCCGCGCGTAAGCTTTTCCCGGCGCTGTACGAGCTCGAAGCCGCCCGCTACCTGCCCGATGAGGTTCGGGTGCTGGGGGTGGGGCGCAAGCCTTGGGGTGAGGAGGAGTTCGACAAGCACCTGCGCGACAGCCTGCAGGAGTTTCAGCCGCACCTGGACGGCGCGGTGGTGGAGCGGCTGGCCGGGCGGGCCGCGTATCACCAGATGGACTATACCCCCGAGGGCTTCGCCTCGCTGGCGCAGAGAAGCTCGGACTCCAGCCTCTTTTACCTCTCGCTGCCGCCGGATGCCTTTCCGGTGGTGGGCACGGGGCTGGGTCAGGCGGGTTTGGCCGACCAGCACAAGGGCTTCCGCCGTTTGGTGGTGGAAAAGCCCTTCGGCGAGGACCTGAAGAGCGCGTTGGAGCTGCAAAAAATCCTCACCGCCTACTGGGACGAGAGCCAGATTCTGCGCATAGACCACTTTCTGGGCAAAGAAGCCGTGCAAAACATCCTGGTGTTCCGCTTTGCCAATAGCTGGCTCGAGCCGCTGTGGAACGCTCGCCACATCGCCCAGGTGCAGATCACCGCCGCGGAGTCTATCGGCATCGAGGGACGCGGGGCCTTCTACGACAAGGTGGGGGCAGTGCGGGACATGCTGCAAAACCACATGATGCAGCTTCTGACGCTCTCCGCACTCGAGCCACCGCCCCGCTTCGAAGCCGACCTCTTGAGCAACGAGAAGGTCAAGGTGCTGCGTTCGGTAAGGCCCTTGAGCAGCGAGGACATCGTGCGGGGGCAGTACCAGGGCTACTGCCAGGAGGCGGGAAACCCCCAAAGCACCACCGAGACCTTCGCCGCGGTGCGTCTGTATCTCGATAACTGGCGCTGGAAGGGGGTTCCCTTCTACCTGCGCACCGGCAAGTCGCTCACCCACAAGAGCACCACCATCGCCCTCCAGTTCCGCGACCCACCCACCCAGATTTTCTCCGACTCCAACGTCGAGCCGGGCTCGGGCTGGGTAGAACTCGAGCTCCAGCCCAAAGAGGCCATGCACCTAGAAGTCCAGGTCAAAACCCCAGGGTTGCAGTTTGCCAGCCGCCCGGTGACCCTCACTACCCCAACCAATAATGGCGACCGGCTCGAGCTTTCCGCCTATGCCACGCTGATGCTCGACGCCCTCAAGGGCGACCGCAGCCTGTTCATCCGCTTCGACGAGGTGGAGTATGCCTGGCGCTTAATCGAGCCGGTGCTGCACACCTCCCAGCCCACCGAAACCTACTCGGTGGGCTCCGACGGCCCCGGCGGGCAGCACTACCTGATGCAAGAACACCATCGGTGGCGGAGTCTGTAGCCCTGCTACAATACAAAACAATGAAACATACGGTGGTTCTGCATCCCTCCGAAGAAGCTACGCGGTCTCGGTTGCAGGGTTGCCCGGCTGCTGGAGTCAGGGCGCGACTGAACAGCAGGCGCTGGCAAACATAGAGGATGTGATTCGGGAGTACTTAGGGCCGTCGCCGAGCTAACCCTTAATGAGGTCACGCGCGAGGTCGAGGTTGCGAGTAAATGCCCAAGCTGCCGGGCATCAACCACCTCGAGGCCGTTAGGGACTTTGAAAAAGCAGGATTCACAATCATCCGTCAAGGCAAACATATCATGAGCGATAGGGTCCGAGTTTTGCCAATCCCCCGGCATAACCAAGTTCATGCCATCACAATGGGTGGTTTAGTGAGGGATGCGGGTTTGAGCATAGAGGGCTTCAAAGCTCTGCGGTAGGAACAAAAATGAATCCTAAGGTCAGAATCTTCCCCACCGCCCAGGCTGCCTCCGAAGCCCTCGCGGCGCTCCTCACCGAGCGCCTGTCGGCGGGCGGGCGGGCTGTGCTGAGCGGCGGGAACACCCCCCTTCAGGCTTACGCGCTGTGGGGCAAAAGCGACATCCTGTGGAACCGCGTCCAGCTCATCGCTTCCGACGAGCGCTGCCTCCCGCCGGACGACGCTGAGCGCAACGACAACGCCATCCCCGCGGCGATTGGGCCGCGCCGATACACCTACCACCGTTTCCCCGCCGAACTCGGCCCCGAAAGGGCCTCTGAAGCAATGGAATCTGTCGTTGCCGACTTAGTTCCCTTCGACCTCGTGGTGTTGGGGCTCGGCGAGGACGGACACACCGCCAGCCTGTTTCCGGGGAGGGAGCTCGAGCAAGACACTTTAGTCATCCCTGTCCACGACTCCCCCAAGGCGCCGCCCGAACGGATCTCCCTCACCGCCAAAGCCCTCTCCCAGACGCAACTCATCGTGTATCTGGTGACCGGCGAGGGCAAGCGCGAGGCGCTGCAAAACTTCCTGAACGGCGCCGACCTTCCGCCCAACCATATCTCCGCGCCAGAAATCCTGATTTTCTGCGACAGCGCCGCGCATCCCGGATAAAACCCTTTCACTCAACGTGCCGAACTTGTAGCGACGACCGTGAAGCCGCGCCAGCCGCCCGGCGATGCCGGTACTCAAGGCCCCTCGTCCCTCCCGCGCGTCGCTCGTTCATTGCTGGGGTACAGAACGATGTTTTTTAACCCGATAGAATCGCGTACAGGAGCACATATGGGATTCTTCCCCTTCGGCAAAGCGCAGGACTAAGGGCGCGCTCCGAATGACAACGAGGGTGGTTTGGTGATTTTCGTTGTGACGCGCGGCGAACGTACAACCGTATGTCCCTACGAAAACCCTTTTGCGGTCAAGGGTGAACGGTTTTAGGTTTTAGGTTTTAGGTTTTAGCGTTTTGCGTTCAGCGATAAGCTATAAGCAATGCTTCGCATCCGCCAGCTTTCCACCGGGGCTCCCTGCGGCCCCCTCGCCGAGGGCGTCTGGGTGGACGTGGAAACCCCCACGCCCGAGGAACTCGAGACCCTCAAGAAAACCTACCCGCTCAACCCCCTGGCCATCGCCGATGCCCAGGAAATCGGCCACTGGAGCCGCTTCGAGCAGTACCCGGAGCACCTGTTCTTGGTTTTCAGGACGCTGGAAGACCCCCACCGCCCCCGAAGCCGCACCGAGCGGGTCTCGTACCTCTATTTCCCTGAGCGGCAGGTGCTCCTGACCTGGAGGAACGAACCGGTGGCCTACCTCGAGGAATTCTGGCAAAACTTTTACCCGTGCAGCGCGGTGGTCTTGTGGCACCGGCTCTTGGACCGGGGCGTGGAGACCTTTTTTACCCACGTCGAGGGGCTCCACGACCGCCTAGAAGACCTCGAAGAAGAGGCCCTGAGCCACGACGGGGCCGAGTTTCCCCGTCTGATTCTGGAGACCCGGCGCGGCGTCGTGGGGGTTCGCCGCCTCACCTCGCAAGCCAGGGAAGCCCTGCTGCACCTCGAGCGCCTGCCCATCCTGGGCAGCGACGCCTATCTGTTCCGCGACCTCACCGACCGCATGGGCCGGGTCTACGAGGGACTGGATGCCGCTCGAGACGAACTTTCCAACGTGCTGGACGTAAACCTGGCCGCTCAAAACAACCGGCTCAACCTGGTCGTCCAAAGACTGACGGTGTTGTCGGCCTTGTTCCTCCCGCTCACGGTGTGGACGGGGATTTACGGCACCAATGTCAAGCTGGGGGCTTATAACCTGCCCTTTCCACAGTCCGAAATTTTCCTGTGGGGCGGTCTGGTGGTGATTGGTGTGGGTCTAGCGATATGGATGAAGCGGCAGAAGTGGTGGTGAGGGCGGATAACAGATGAAAGAGGAAGGACAAAAGTAAAAACAGGGCACGTCTGGGACGGTGATTTTCAGAAGGCAATTGGGTCGTTCAGGACGGGAGCCGGATTTCAACCTTTGCCTTTATCCTTTATCGTTCGTTTATGAGCGAACCAATCTGGTTTCCGACGGAAGAATACCGGCGCGGCTCCCACGTCGAAGCCCTGTTGAAGCAACTCGGCTTGGACAGCTTCGAGGCGTTATACGAATACAGCATCACCCACACCGAAGCCTTCTGGAACGCGACCCTAAAGCTGCTAGGGATAGAGTTCAGCACCCCTTATAGGGAAGTTCTGGAACTGCCAGAGGGCCCGCAGTGGCCGCAGTGGTTCGGGGGGGGTAAGCTCAACCTCGCCCACAACGCGGTTTTTCGGCACCTTGGCACGCGACCGGATGCAGCCGCCCTAATTTGGGAAGGAGAAGACAGCCAGAGCCGCACCCTGACTTTCGCTCAGCTCAGCAGTGAAATCCGCTCCGCCATGCGAACCCTGAGCGGTTTAGGCATCGGCAAAGGCGACCGGGTGGGCCTGTTCTTGCCGATGCTTCCCGAGACTGCCGTCGCCGCCCTCGCGGTGGCCGGTCTGGGCGCGATCTTCGTGCCGATCTTTTCGGGCTACGCGCCCGAGGCCGCCGCCACGCGTTTGAACGATGCCGGGGCCAAGCTGCTGATCGCTGCGGATGGCTTTTACCGAAGGGGCTCGAGGGTGGGTCTCTTAACGAACGCCCGCGAAGCCGCCAAGCTCTCCCCCAGCGTCGAGAAACTGCTCGTCGTGCAAAGGTTCGGAGATGTTCCCCTAGCCAAAAATGAACTCCCCTGGAACACTGCCTCCGACCCCCAAAACCCGGCACCCGACCCCCTTCCTGTGGACAGCATGGACCCCTTCATGCTGATTTATACGTCCGGGACGACCGGCAAGCCCAAGGGCACGGTGCATTACCACACCGGCTTCCCCGTCAAAGCGGCGCAAGACCTCGCCCAGTGTTTTGACCTGCGCGTAGACGAGCGACTGTTCTGGTTCACCGACATGGGCTGGATGATGGGGCCTTGGGCCATCCTGGGTGGCCTGACCCTGGGCGCAGCCGTGGTGCTGTACGAGGGAGCCCCGGATTACCCCGGCCCAGACCGGCTTTGGGAGATCTGCGAAAAGCACCGGGTGACGCACTTAGGCCTCTCCCCCACCCTGGTGCGGGCGCTACTCCCGCACGGGGAGGAACCGGTACGAAGGCACGACCTCTCGAGCCTCCGGGCCCTCGGCTCCACCGGCGAACCCTGGAACTTAGAGCCCTACCTTTGGTTCTTCAACACCGTGGGGAAGGGCAAAATCCCCATCATTAACTACTCTGGTGGTACCGAGATCGGCGGGGGCATCCTGGGCTGCACCCCCTGGCGGCCCATCAAGCCGATGGGCTTCAACACGGCCCTTCCCGGCATCAAAGCCGAGGTTCTGGACAGCGAAGGCAAGCCCGTGCGGGGCGAGGTCGGGGAGCTAGCCATACTCGCACCCTGGCCGGGGCAAACGAAGGGCTTCTGGAACGCACCCGAGCGCTATTTGGACACGTACTGGGATCGCTTTCCCAACGTCTGGGTACACGGCGACTGGGCGCGGATTGACGAGGACGGGGACTGGTTTATCCAGGGCCGCAGCGACGACACCCTCAAGGTCGCGGGCAAGCGGGTGGGGCCTGCCGAGTACGAGAGCGCAGCAGTCGAGCACCCAGCCGTCAAGGAAGCCGCCGCCATCGGGGTTCCGCACGAGGTCAAGGGCGAGGCAGTGGTGGTGTTCGTGGTGCTCAAACCCAACCACGACCCCAGCGATGACCTCGAGCGGGCCATCGGCGAGACGGTCTCGAGCCGCCTGGGAAAAGCCCTCAAACCCGAGCGAATCCTCTTTGTGGCCGACCTGCCCAAGACCCGCAACGCCAAGGTGATGCGGCGGGTGATCCGGGCGGCCTTCCTAGGGCAAAACCCCGGCGACCTTTCGGCACTGGAAAATCCGCAGGCCGTCGAGGGTATCGTTCAAAGCCGGTAGAGCGATAAGCCCAGCACTTTAGCGTAATGCTCAAAGTCTCCGTAGGTAGTAAAGATTTGCAGGCCTTCTTCCTGAGCAACGGAGCAGAGTAGAAAATCAGTGGAGGAGCCTTGAACGCCCACCTTACGGCAGAGGTCGAACATCTCAGCGGCGGTTTCAAAATGGCGAGTTTCTAGAGGCAAGTGAGGGAAGGCCCGCAGGCGCTGTCTCAACTTCTCGTACTGCTCTGCGTGGGCTATTCCCGAAAGTACCTCTTGTCGAATGGGGCCGATAATCTTGGCTTGTGATGTCAAAATAAGTTCTTCTAAGGCCGTCCTGATTTCAGGTTTAGACCCGTCTCTACGAGGTAAAACCAAAGACCATACTGGCGTATCTACGAGCACACTCATGAGCGGCGTTTGCGTGAGGCTTTGTAGTCGCGGTCGGGCAGATAGTCAAGCGTCCCGAACAGCTCGAGGATTTCCGCCTGCTTGTGCCGCGCGACGTATTCCTCAAGAGCCTTGGCCACCGCCTCCCGCTTGGTTTTGTGCCCTCCTAGACGCTGAGCTTCCACAATTAGGTCATCATCCAGAGCCAGATTTGTCGCCATGTCAACCACCCTCTACACAATAGTTTAGACAAACAGCGAGACACCGCTCAATCGGCTCCAACCCAGGCGTTACAATGGCCTCCAGGTCGCTGTCATGCTGGATTCCAAAACCCTCAAACTGACCCAGGACGTACGCTCTCTCACCACGCGGGGCCTCGAGACCCTGGCCCGCGCTCAGATTGACGTGGCTCCCTTGCGCCAGGCGCTCCTAGACCTCGAGGGACCCTTCCTTCTCGTGGTGGTGGGCGAATTCAACAGCGGTAAATCCTCGCTGCTGAACGCACTCCTGGGAGCCGACTTTCTCAAGGAGGGCGTGACCCCCACCACCGACCGCATCAACCTGATCAGCTATGGGCCGGAGGCGCGGCTCGAGCCAGTCTCCCCTGAGCTGGCGCAGATTTACCTGCCCGACCCCCTGCTCAAAGACGTGCGGCTGGTGGACACGCCGGGGACCAACGCCATCCTCCAGCACCATCAGACCCTCACCGAGCGGTTTTTGCCTAGAGCCGACCTGATTCTCTTCGTCACCAGCGCCGACCGGCCTTTCACCCAAAGCGAGGCCGATTTCCTCAAGTTCATCCGGGGCTGGGGCAAGAAAATCGTGCTGGTGGTGAATAAATCCGACCTGCTGACCGCGCCGGAGATGCAACAGGTCTTCGATTTTGTCAAAAAGGGGGCGGACACCACGCTCGGGCAAGTTCCGCCCATCTTCGCCGTTTCAGCCAGAAAATCCCGTCAAGGAGATGCGGCAGGGAGCAAAGTTCCCGAACTCGAGGCCCACATCCGGCAGACCCTGGCGAGCGAATCGGCCCGGCTCAAGCTGGGCTCACCCCTTGGCGTTTTGATTCGGCTCGTGCAGGAAGCCCGTCCCAAACTGGTGACCCGCCGCAAGGAGATCGAGGAACAGCTCACCACCTGCCGCGAACTGGATACTTTGGCCCTTCGGCACATGGGCCGCACCCGCGCCGATTTCGCCGATCAGGTGAGCCTCGCGCTAGGGCAGCTCGAGGCGGTGCGGGCGCGGGGAGAGGCCTGGCTGGAGGAGAACTTCCGCCTCTCCAACTTCTTCAACCTGCTTAACTCGGCCCGGCTGCGGCAGAGCTTCACCGACAACGTGGTCAAAGGGGCCAACGCCGAGATCGAGCGGGGCGTGATGGGGGCCATGAACTGGCTGGCGCGGCGCGACCGCGAGCTGCTGGAAGATGCGCTGCACCTGCTGCGCGAGGCTCCGGGGATTCGCCAAAGCATCGGGGGCAGCCCCGAAGGACAGGCCATCCAAGGCAGCTTGGAATCGGCCCTCAGAGAGTTCAACCCCGAGGAGGAGGCCCGCAAACTCAAGGACTATATCCAGACCTCGTTGCAGCAAACCGCCTTGGCTGAAGTCGGTGCGGTGGGGCTGGGGACCGGACTGGTGCTGATCTTCAACAAGATTCTGCTCGACCTGTTGGGGATTTTCGCCGGGCTGCTGGTGGCGGTGCTGGGCTTGACCATCATGGCCCGCCGCCGCGAGACGGCCAAAGAGCGGCTGCGCGAGCGATTGGCGGAGCTGCGGGAGCGGCTCGAGGCTGCCCTCGCGGATACCCTGAACAACGAGCTGGCCGCGACCAAAGACCGCTTCCAAAGCCTCTACCGGGCCCCTTGCCTGCGGCTGGAATCCAGTCTCAAGGCTGCCGAGGAGAGCCTCAGCCAGAACGACGCCCTAGCCAAGGAGGCACAGGAGCTGCAAACGCGGCTGGGGGCTTGAGAAGCGATGAGCGGTGAGCAATGAGCCAAGCCTTATGTTCCCCTGCTAAAGGCACAAATCACCTCTGCGGAGAACGCCGTCCCAAACGCGAACTTCCCGCTGAGCCTTCTTGGCTGGCGGGGAGTCGTTTGACATTGGACAGCTACTTCATGATGCCCAACACCCGCAGGTTGCTGGCGACCGACTGCTCCTGGCGCTCCAAGAAGTTGCGGAAGGAGATGCCGGTCTGGAAGAAGGGGGTCCATTTGTTTTCCCGCAGCGCCTTTTTCCAGCTTGCCGAGCGCACCAGTTGGCTGATCATCAGTTGGAGCTTGGCCCAGTCCTGCGGGGAGATGTCCGGGGGGCTACGATGCCGTGCCAGTTGGCGACCTCCACGTCCACACCCTGCTCTAGGAAGGTCGGGGCGTTGATGTCTTCGACCCTCCGAGCCGAGGCCACGCCCAATATCCGGGCCTGACCGCTCCCAACAAACTCGTCGGCCACCGAATACTCGACTGAAATCATGTTGCTCTCGCCCTAGAGCATGGTTTTGGTGGCCTGGGCCTGGGTCGCGCTCAGCCGGGCGATGGGGGTCACGTCCCCGAGGCTGACCGAGGGTTTATAGCTCACCACCCCGCCCACCACGGTAAGGCCCATCACCAACAACTGGCTGCGGTCACCCCGGTACTTGGTCACAAACTCGGTGAGCCTTTTGGTAGCGGAATCACCGGGAAAGTTGTAGACCGAGGCATCGGCCAGTTCTTCCACCTTTAAGCTGTCACGAACGGCGTTTGCTACCAGCTCGAGGGCCCCACCCGACGACACCGGGGCCATAATTTGTAGCTCTGCGCCTGGGCCAACCCCCAAAGCACCAGCCACCCCACCCAACCCACTCGACCTATCCTCAATGTCTTCTCCTTATGTGAAACCCGAGACAACAGGTAATTCAACCTTAGACCATACCCGTTATGGTAAACCCCTGCAAATCAGCGTTACTTAAACCCCGGTCGCTAAACTTATAACTCAGGATAAAGTTTCTCGCATAACGCCGCGTATATATTTTAGCCATTTATACCCATACCCCCTATTTAGGATGTTTTGAGTTTAGAAAAGACAGGTTTGTGATTAGGACTCGATGAGTCAAACCCCCCGCTCCCTCTCATTAATTGAGCGATGGAAGTGCATATATCACAGGGAGTTTATAATCTGCGCCGTAACGTGGGATTACGCAGTCTGGGCATAGACGTGCTTTGCACCGATACCGCTCAGAACCCAAAGGAGAAACGCAGATGGCAAAGCTACTGGCGGTAGATGACTCTTTGGCCGACCTAAAGCTGATCGAAAGCACCCTGTCCCCACAACATCAAGTGATGATCTACCAGGGTGGCGAGAACATCGAAAGCCGGATCGAGGCCGAAAACCCCGACCTGGTGCTCTTGGACGTGGTGATGCCTGGGCGTAACGGGTATGAAGTACTGCGCTCGCTCAAGCGCAGCGAGAAAACCAAAAACATTCCGGTGCTCATCATCAGCTCCAAGGGCGAGCCCACCGATATCGAGTGGGGTAAGCGCCAGGGGGCGGGCGGCTACCTGACCAAACCCTACACCCCCGAAGACCTGCGCAAGGCCGTGAGCACCCTGCTGTGAACACTCCGCTTCAGCTTTGGGCGTTGCGGCTGGGGGAGCAGGTTTTTGCCCTCGAGCCTAGAGCACTCAAAGAGGTGCTCGAGGTCACCCGGCTCACCCCGGTGCCGCTGGCCCCCCCCTTTGTACTCGGGCTGCTCGCCAACGGGGGCAGCATCCTGCCGCTGGTGGACTTAGGGGGGTGGCTGGGGCAAGACACCGGCCAGCCTACCCTGGCAGCGGTAGTCACCTACCAGGGCCAAACCCTGGCCCTCGCCATCCACGAGGTGCTCCGGCTCTTCACCCCGGTGGAGGAGCTCAACCCTAAGTCGGCTCATCCCTTGTCCCAACAACCCTTTGTCCAAGGCTGGATTCCTTGGCAAAACACCGACATCCCGGTGCTGAGTCTAGACGGACTTCTACACCTGCTGACCCAGCAGACCACCCCGACCCTCAACTAAAAAAGGAGCTTTATGGAGCATCTATCCCCCAGTTACGACCCCATCCTGGTAGCCCTGTCTTTCGCGGTGGCTATCGTGGCCTCGTACGCCGCCCTCACCACCATCAACCGCCTGCGCGGCGGGGGGAGCCGGGGCTGGCTGATTTTGGGCGCCGCGACCTTCGGGTTGGGGGTGTGGGCCATGCACTTCACCGCCATGACCGCCCTGCAACTGGGGCTGATTGTGGGCTACGACCCCACCCTGACCCTGCTCTCGGTGGTTTTTGCCATGGTGGGAGCGGCCATTTCCTTCAACCTAGCCAGCAAGCCTCAGGTGAGTCCCCTCCAGGTGCTGCTGAGTGGAACCGCGCTGGGCGCGGGGATCGGCATGATGCACTACGTGGGCATGTTCGCCATGCGAATGAATGCCAAACTGGAGTTCAGCTTGCCCATGGTGGGGGTTTCGGTGTTGGTGGCGGTGGTGATCGGTACGCTGGGCATCTGGCTGCTGACCACCTCACTCACCCGCAACCTGCCGGGGCGTAACCTGATCGCCGCCGCGGTGACGGGGTCGGCGATCCCCTTCATGCACTACGTGGCGATGGCTGCCGCCAGCTTTAGCGCCGATAAGAACGCCATGCTGAGCAACACCTACGGGGGCCTGCTCTCGCTCAACCTGCTGCTGGTGCTGGCGGTGGGGATAGTGAGCCTGCCGATGTTCCTCACCTCGCTGATCAGCACCGGGGCCGAGGAAGCCGGGGAAACCGGTCAAGGAGCGTAGCTATGGTTCCAGCCCGTGAGAAAAACCCCGTCCAAACCCCCAAACCCCGCCGGGCTCCTTCGGGGCGGGGCGCCACCCCCACCTCGGTGCGGGGCGGGAACTGGCTCGAGTCGCTCAAAATTTGGCAGAAGCTGCTGCTGATCTCGCTGGCCTTCTTGCTGCCCATCGCCATCACCGTAAGCCTGCTGGTACAGCAGCAAAACAAAGACATCACCAAAACCCTCAGGGAGCAGCGCGGGGTGGAGTACCTGGCCCGGCTCAAGCAGGTCATGCAGGACATCCAGCTCCACCGCGGGCGAGCGGCGACCCAACTGGGCGGCGACCGCAGTGCCCGTGAAGCCCGGCTTCAGCTCGTCGCCACCATTGATAAGGACTTCGCCAGCCTGCTAGAAATGGACGGCCGCTACGGCGCGGAGTTCGCCACCACCGACCAGCTGGGCGACCTACGCTCGGCCTGGCAGAACCTCAAGGGCAGCGTGGAAAGCCTCACCCCCGCCGAGAGCGCACAGCGGCACGATGACCTCATCACCAACAACATCTTCGACCTGATTGACCAGGTCGGTAACCGCTCCGGTCTGATCCTCGACCCCGAGCAGGCCAGCAATTACCTGGCGAGCCTCGCCATCAGGCAGTTGCCTGACACCATCAACGCCACCGGTCTGGTGCGCACCTTGGGCATCGGCGGGGCCAGTCGCGGCTCCAGCACCGACGCGCAAAAGGGTGAGATGCGGCTGCGGCTGACCATCGCCCAGGACCGCTTGGCTGAGAGCAAGCGCTCGCTGGAGTTTGTCACCCAGGCTTCGCCACAGGCCATCCGCACTTTGGGGCCGCAGGTCGGGAGCACCGCCGCCGCGGTAGACCAGATGATCTCGGCCTATAAAAGCCGAATCTTAGAACTCAACCAGGCCAACATCACCGGCCCGCAGTTCTTCCAACTGGCCCTCAACTCCTTCGAGCAGCAGTACAAGCTCTACGACGCGGTGCTGGCCCAGCTCGGCCTCGAGCTGCAAGCCCGCATCCAGCGCCTCCAGCGCGCTCAGCTCATCACCCTGGTGATCGTGGCGCTGGCCCTGGCCCTGACCTTCTCGCTGGTAGGCTCGGTGGCGCGGAGCGTCACCCGCCCGGTGACTCAGCTCTTCAACGCGGCCCGCCGCCTCAGCACCGGCGACCTGAACGTGCAGGTGCCGGTGCGCTCTCAGGACGAGCTGGGCACGCTGGGGCGCACCTTCAACGAGACCGTACAGCAGCTCCGAGCCAAGGCCGAGACCGACGCCGAGACCCTGCGCCAGAGCCAACTGATGCAGCAAAACATCAGCGAGTTCCTCAACGTGGCGATGGATATCGCCCAGGGCAACCTGACCAAGCGCGGCCGGGTGACCGAGGACGTGCTGGGGAACGTGGTAGACGCGGTGAACCTCACCGTCGAAGAGATCAGCTACCTGCTCAAGCAAGTGCAACAAGCGGCAGAATCGGTGAACAAGGGCGCTTTGGAGATGACCACCACCTCCGAAGCGGTGCTGCAAGGGGCCGAGTCGCAAGCTGAGCTCTCGGCCCGTGCCCGCATCGAGGCCCTCGACGTGTCGGACGGCATCCGCGAGATGGCCCAGCAGATGACCCAGGACGCGCAAATCTCCGAGGCCGCCCGCGACGCCGCCCAGCAGGGCCAGCAGGCGGTGCAAAACACCCTGGCGGGCATGCAGAACATCCGGCGCGAGGTGCAGAGCATCTCCAAGAACATCAAGACCCTCTCCGACCGCTCCCTAGAGATTTCGGAAGTGGTGGACACCATCTCTACGATTGCCCGCCAGACCAACCTGCTGGCCCTGAACGCCGCCATCGAGGCGGCGGGGGCCGGTGAGGCCGGAGCCCGTTTCGCGGTGGTGGCCGACCAGGTGCGCAAGCTGGCCGAAGACTCGGCCAAGGCCGCGGGCCGCGTAGGCTTGTTGGTAAAGGGTATTCAGACCGAGATTCAGGGCGTGGTAATATCGGTAGAAGGCGGTACTAAGGAAGTGGAGCAGGGCTACCGCATCGCCGCCGAGGCCGGGGAGCGCCTCGAGGAAATCGCGAAGCTAGCCGAGCGCAACGCCGAGGCCATCCGGCAGGTGGTGCAAAGCACCCAAGCCCAGGTGGACCGGGTAGAGGAAGTGAGCCAGGCGGTGCAGGCGATCTACGACACCGCCCTGCAAACCGACGCTGAGAGCCGCAAGGGCCGCGAGGTCGCCGAGCAGTTGCGCGAGCTATCCCAGTCGCTCACCCGAAGCCTCTCGCGCTTCCAGTTGCCTGCCTAGGAGCCCGACATGCAGCGCTCGTTCAAAGCCGTACCACGCCCCAGCAGCCGCGACACCCAGATCCTGCTGGAAAAGAGCCACTGGCTGGACAACCTGCGGCTGGCGGGGAAAATCGGGCTGATCGTGCTGGTGTTCACCCTCGCCACCTTCGTGGTGGTGTTCGCCAGCCTGGGGGGCTTCCGTGCCCTGCGCTACCAGCTTGACAACCTCTACAACTACACCCTCCTGCCCATCTCGGCGATCAACAAATCCGACGCGGCCCTGGCTGACCTGGTGCGCTATATCGAGCTGATGCGGGCCCCGGGGGCCACCCTCGGCGAGCGCACCGCCTACCTGAGCCTTGCCAAAGGAGCCGACGAGACCGGAGATGAGGTGATCGAGGAGTACAAGAAAAGCTGGCAAAGCAGCCTGCGCCCCGGCTTCAGCGAGGTTTTACAGGCCAGGGGCCAGACCGCCCTGCAAACCCAAGAAGTGCAAACGCTGGGGGCTCTCGACGGCATCCACAAATCTGCAGGCAAGTCGCTGGATGGCTTTTTGACTTCAATCCAAAGCGGGCGGCCTGACCTGAAGCTAGGTCAACTCGCCGCCGAGCAATACCTCCGGGTACGCGGCTTTCTTCGGGATCTGATCGTCGTCAACGACCAGTTCGCCAAGCTCTCCAACGACGTGGCCCAGGATGCTTTTGCCCAGGCCATTCGGGCCATGTGGATCGCCTCAGCCGCAGCGCTGATGATCGGCTTACTGCTCACCTGGTGGGTCTCCCGCGCCACCACCCGCCGCCTGGCCCGCCTCGAGGGCGGCGCGCAGTCCTTGCGCCGGGGCAACCTGGACTTCCGCGTCGAGGTCACCGGGCGCGACGAGATCGGCACGGTGGCGAGAACCTTCAATAACTCGGTCGCCCAGCTCAGGGAATTCCAGGCTCAGCAGGAAGCCGAGCGCCAGCGCGGGGTGCAGCTGCAGGAGCACGTGTCGCGCTTCCTCAAGATCGCCACCGAGATCGCCGCGGGCGACCTGACCCGCCGCGGGGAAGTCACCCAGGACGTGTTGGGGAGCGTAGTAGACGCGGTGAACCTCACCGTGGAGGAGATCGCCCACCTGCTCAAGCAGGTCCAGGGGGCTGCCGAGTCGGTGAACCAGAGCGCGGCGCAGATGCACGCCCTCACCCAGCACATCGCCGAGGGCGCCCAGATGCAGGCCGGGGAGGTGGCTCAGGTGCGCAGCCAGTCCCAAGCCGTCTCCGACGACATCCGCCAGATGGCTGAGCGGGCCGGGAGTTCTGCCGACGCCGCCCGGCAGACCCTCGAGGTGGCCCGGCTGGGCCGCGAGGCCGTGACCCAAGCCATGATCGGGATGAACGAGATCCGCACCGAAATGATCCGGATCGCCGAGAACATCGCCCTGCTCAATGCCCGCTCCGAGCAGATCGAGGGCATCGCCAAGACCCTCGAGGACTTCGCCTCGCAGACCAACCTGCTGGCCCTGAGCGCGGCCTTCGAGGCCGCGGGGGCCGGGGCCGCCGGACGGCGCTTCGCCGTGGTGGCCGAGGAAATCCGCAAGCTGGCCGAGGAATCGGCGCGTGAGACCCAGCGGGTGGGCACGCTGGTGCGGCAGGTGCAGAGCGACATCCAGACCGTGGTGGCCCAGACCCAGGACGGGCTGCGCGAAGCCGAGACCGGCTACCGCGTCGCAGACACCGCCGGAGGGCGTCTCCAGGAAATCGCCAAGCTGGCCGAGACCTCCGCCGCGCTGGCCGCGCAGATTTCCGCGCTGGCCCAGGCTCAGGTGCCGGTGGTGGAGGGAGTGGACGCTGCCGTGCAGAAGATTGCCCAGGCTGCCGAGAGTGTGGAGCGCGAGAGCGCTCAGGGCCGCCAGACCGCCGAGGCGGTGCAGCGCCTGGCCGCCTCCTTGAGCCAAAGCCTGGGCCGCTTCAAGCTGCCCGCCTAGATCTGGAGCCGCGATGCAGACCCAGACCTATAGTGTTACGGGAAGGGGGGGCTAATGTCCACCGCACCGCTTCCCGACATGCTGCAAAGCTTCCTGGACGAGGCCTGGGAGTCGGTGGTGGTCTTTGGACAGACCGCCGAATTTCTCAACTCCGGGCACGCCGAAGCCCTCACCGTGATGGCCCACCGCCTCAAGGGTTCAGCCGGTCTGTATGGCTTCCCGCAGACCAGCCGTCTGGCCGCCCTGATGGAGCGCATCCTGCAAGGGGCCTCTGACTACACCCCCAACCAGCGCTTGCAGGTGGTGGAGTTCATGTCGCAGGGCACCGCAGTGCTCACCGAGGCCCTGGACACCATAGCGGCCACCGGCAAGGAGAGCCAGGTGGGCTTGGAGCTGGGCCGCCTGGGCGCCGCCGAGCTGATCCAAGAGCTGGCCTTCGCCAACCCCGATGCCTTCCGCGAGCGCGGCCCAGAACCGCTAAGGGCACCGGTGCCCAGTGCTGAGGAAACCTCGGTGGTCGAAGAACTCAGGCGCTTCCACCGAGAAAACAGTGATTTCTGGGAGTTCTTCGCACCCGAGACCCACGAGCACTTAGAATTCGCCGCCCAGTCGCTCGCGGCACTGAGCGGCGGCGACCCCGACGGGGCCCACCTACAAGCCCTATTCCGCGCCATGCACACCGTTAAGGGGGCGGCCTACTCGGTGGGCTGCAAACCGGTCGGAGCCTTGGCTCACCGCCTTGAGGACCTGCTGGTCGAAGTCCGCGAGGGCCACAAGCCTTGGGAGCCCTCGATGGTCGGCATCTTCGCCGAAGGCGGTGAGCTGATCGGGACCATGTTGGCTGTTGCCGAGGGCAAACACCCCAATCCCTACGTGCTGCCGGGGCGTCTGCACGCCCTGGAAGCCCGTCTCGCCCAAGCCCTCGGTCAAGAAGCCTCTCAAGCAGCCGCCTCACCTACGCCTCAGGCCACCCCATCGGTTCCTACCCCTGACACCCCACCCCCGACTTCCACCCTTGCCGAACCCGGAACCCGGAACCCGGAACCCGCCCCCCAGCGCGGCTCGGTGCGGGTCAGTCTGGACCGGCTGGACGCCCTGTTGAACCTGGCCGGTGAGACCCTCACCACCAGATCGCGCTTAGACCTCCTGGCGCAGCGCTTCGAGGAGCTAGACGCGACTTTAGAAATCGCCCGGAGCCGCTTGCTGCGCACCACCACCGATTTCGAGGCCCGCTACCTGAACCCACGCCTGTTGCTGGAATCCCAGAACACCCCTGCCGAGGCGGCCCCCAGCAGCAACGTCGGTAAGACCGTGCAGGAGCTCTTCAGCGAGCTCGAGTTTGACCGCTACGACGACCTCAACATTCTGGCGCGAAGCATCACCGAGATGACCAGCGACCTGGCCGAGGTGCGGGCCGCTCTAAGCGAAGGCATCCAGGCCTTCCAGCAGGAGACCGAGGCCTTCGGCAAGCTCTCGCAGAACCTGCGCTCCGAGATCAGCCGGGCCCGTCTGGTCCCGATTGGCCGTTTCTACCCCCGCTTGCAGCGCCAGGTGCAACAGCTCGCAGGTGAGAAGAACGTTGTCCTGGAGCTTTCGGGCGAGACTATAGAGATTGACAGCGTGCTGCTGGACGGGCTGTCCGAGGCCCTGTTGCACCTCATCAACAACGCCATCATCCACGGCCTCGAGGCACCTCACGAGCGGCTTTCCAAGGGCAAAAAACCGGAGGGCCGCCTCTCTTTGCGCACCCGTCAGGAGCGCAGCACCCTGATCCTGGAGATCAGCGATGACGGCGCGGGGATCAACCTCGAAGGGGTCAAGCGGCAGGCGGTGGAACGCGGCCTCAAGACCCAGGCCGAGGTGGACGCGATGTCGCCCGAGGAGGCCGCCCGGCTGATCTTCCTGCCCGGCCTTTCCACCGCAAAGACCGTCTCCGACGTGGCCGGGCGCGGGGTGGGGATGGACGCGGTGGCGAGCACGGTGCGCCGCCTGAGGGGTGAGCTCAGCGTGGAAAGCCGCGCCGGGCTCGGCACCACCTTCCGCCTGCGCATCCCGCAAAGCCTGGTGGTGAGCGACCTGCTGTTGCTCGAGGTCGGCAAAGAGAAAATCGCCCTGCCGCGCGAGTCGCTGGTCACCCTGATGAGTGCCGCTCCCGCTCAACAGAGCGTGGAGTACGAGGAGATACCGGTCCCCATCCGCTCCCTCTCGGGGCTGCTGGGCTGGGCGGATGGGCAGCCTGAAGAGCTTGCCCTGGCCCTGGTCGAAAGCGGAGGCGGGCTGGTGGCCCTCGCCGCCGACCGCTTCCTGGGCTTAGAGCAAGCCCTGGTCAAACCGCTCTCGGCCCCTCTTTCCGACCTGCCGCACCTGCTGGGGGCCACCGTATCGGCCACCGGCGAGCCCATCCTGGTGCTCTCCCCCTCAGGTCTGCTGTCCTTGGGCTCAGGGCCGGTGCGCAGCGTCCACGGCGAGACCCCGAGCACCGCCCGCCCACCGGTCCTGCTGGTGGACGACTCGCTCTCGGTGCGCAAGATCGTGGGACAGATGTTGCGCAAAGCCGGGCACGTCGTTATCACCGCTAGCGACGGCCAGGAGGCGCTGGAACTCCTCGAGACCGGGGAATACCGCGCGGTCGTCACCGACTTGGAGATGCCCCGCATGTCGGGGTTCGAGCTTTTGGAAGAAGTGCGCCGCCGCCCCCACCTCTCTCACCTGCCCGTCGCCGTGCTGACCACCCGCGCTTCGGCCAAACACCGCGACCTGGCGGTCGAACTCGGTGCAAATGCCTACCTGACTAAGCCCGCCGACGAAGTAGAATTAGACCGATTTTTGAACGGGGTATAGATGAAGGTGCTGATCCTCACCGCGCAACCCGAGGTTGGCAAGGCTTTAAGAGAGAGCTTTGCCCTATCGGGTTTCGCGGTGCAGGTCGAGGAAAGTGCCCTCTACGCCATGACCCTTCTGGAGCGTACCCCGCCCGACATCATCGTGAGCGGCGAGGCGCTCTCGGAGATGAGCGGGGCGGAGTTCTATGGGGCCGTGCGCGAAGACCGCAACCTGCGGCTGATCCCTTTCCTGCTGCTCTCCAGCGACCCGCCCGCCCAGCTCGGCGAGCTAGACCAAGTGCTCTCCCCCCACACCCCCGTCCCCGAGATCGTCCGCACCGCCTACCGGCTGGTGCTCGAGCTGACCCGCAAAACCGTCGAGCTGGCTTCCGATAACGCTTCCAGGGGGGGCATCCAGGGCAAGCTGGACGAGATCAACCTGTTCGAGCTGGCGCAGTGGCTGGCCAAGTCGGCCAAAACCGGACGGCTCACTGTACAGATGGGCCTGGAGGAGGGCTCCTGGCTCTTCTCCAAGGGGCAACTCATCCACGCCGAGCACGGCCCGCGCACCGGTGAGGACGCGGTGCTGGGCCTGCTGATCGAAGCCGAGGCCAAACGCCAGGGCGGAGGTACAGGGGGTTACTTCGTGTTCGAGCCGCTGAGCGAAGCCGATTTCTTCCTGGAGCCCGTGACCATCCGCAAGACCACCGACCAACTGCTGTTATCGCTGGCCGTACAAATGGACCACCAGCAACAAGGGGGCACGCACCGCGCGTAGCCACATCAGGGGAGATATGCAAGGAGCTAAAGTTTTAGTCGTAGACGACAGCACCAGCGTCCGCAAGGTCTTAGAGCGCCTGCTCGCCAGCAAAGGGATGCAGGTCATGAGCGCCGAGAGCGCCGAGCAGGGCCTTGAGCTGGTCAACCGCTCGGAGCCCAATCTGATCATCGCCGACGTGGTGATGCCGGGGATGAGCGGCTTTGAGCTGTGCCAACTGCTCAAGCTCAACTCGCGCACCCAGGACATGCCGGTGATCCTGATCTCCGGCATCATCAACGACGGGGTGATGGCCCAGGCCAAAGAGGCCGGGGCCGTCGCGGTGGTTTCCAAACCCTTCACCCCCGACGATCTGTTTCCCAAAGTCGAACGGGCCCTCGCCACCCAGACTGTCCCAGCGAATGCTCCGGCCCCCCATCCTGCCGCCGATGCCCCGCCGCCCCCACCCGCACCCGTCGCCCCGGTACAGTCCGAGCGGCTGGGGGGG
>PSMF01000044.1:0-1044 GCA_040290005.1 Meiothermus sp. | reverse complement strand
GGGTAGCCCGGTGGAAGACAGCGAAACCTTCGCGGTCTACCTGCGCACCCTGCTCTCGATCTCGGGTGTGCTGGGCGACAAACACTCGCTCTCACCGCTGCAAAGCCTGAGCTTGGAGTATCTGGGCAAGAGCGTGCTGGTCAGCCGCATCTCCGAGGGGGCGGCGCTGGCGATGGTGGTGCGCGGCTCGGGGGGTAGCGGGGTGATCCGCTACCTGGTCTTGAAGCAGATGCCCCAGCTCAAGGCGGCGTTGGAGGGCTGATCGCTCTAGCGAAGCAAGGGCGCCCAAGCGGGCCCTTTTTATACGCTGTACACGACCAGGCTGGCATATTCCAAGGACCTGCGGGAGCGGCGGCTGTTTCAAGGTATACGAGGAGACGGTACGGGCGTGAGTGAAGGCGTTTGACTGCATCGGCAAAACCCAAGCCGAGCCTCCACCCAGCAGGCCACTTGACATCCTCCCACGCCCCGCCATGGCGTGGCGAGAAGCGCGTGGGATTCCCGCGTCACCACAAGGTTTTCCTGCTTCACAGGTTCGGCTCATGCCGACACCACCCCTCGCTCCGCTCGGCGAAAATACACCTCTGTCCCGAAGGGGATCGTCCACATCGGGCTGGATGGAGGGTTGGCTCTCCTCCTCCACCCGCACCGAGGCGAAGTATTTTCCAGTGGGGGTCTTGCTCACCGTCACCGCCTTGATCTTGCCCTCGAAGCTGCGGCTGTACACGGCTTTCACCGCGCCCACCTTGGGCAGCCCCAGCACCCCCGCCGCAAACTCCACCTTGACCCCTTGGGGAAAGGTGGCCGACTGTTTCCCGTGCTTGCGCCGGAAGCGGGGGTAGCCCTTCTTCTCACGGAAGAACCGGGTGAAGCCTTTTTCAACTCGCTCAGTTTCTTGTCGAGTTGAAAGCGCGACAGCCCTTTCTTGCTTTCCTGATACGCCTTGGACTTCTGCTCCAAGGCCCAGTTGTACACGTGGCGATTGCACCTAAACTGCTTAGCCAGAAACTCGGCCTAGGCAGGAGTCGGGTACAACCGCTACTT
>PSMF01000251.1:0-2133 GCA_040290005.1 Meiothermus sp. | reverse complement strand
GAGGGGACTGACTAAGATAGGCGAGTTGGCGGTCTCAGTTTAGGGGCGCAGTACACTCTGTACGCTCATGTTCCCCTCCTGTCGGCGCCATTGCCGCCGGGCCCGCACGGATATTCGAAGGGTAAGCCAAGGCCGCGCAGGACGGATGCGCTAAAGGTCATAGCCAAGGGTCACATCCCTACCATGGCCCTTCCAGCTTGGATTGGGTGGGGCTGGCAACCGCTCAAACGTGGGAAAACCATCCAAAGCAGGCAAGAGAAAGGCTCGAGCCAACCGCAGCCTCGAGCCTCCGAAAAAGCTTGACCTACAGAGACCGCGCGGTCATCACCACGTCGGTGACGCTGGCCCCGCCCGGCCCGGCCTGCACCAGGAGCCGCTCCGCCCCGCCGTCCACCCGCAGCCGCACCAGTTCGTAGCGGTCGGGGGCGGTCACACAAATCTGCTCGCGGCCCACCGTAACCGTGGCTTTACCCCGTACGGCCAGGGAAACCTCTACGTCGCCGTTCCCACCCCACTCCCAGGTCTTGGACTCCGCTGGGGCGAGTTCGTGGAGGTGTTCGTCCTCGAGCCAGGAGGTCTTAACCTGGTTTTCCACCTCGCCCTCGAAGCGCACCTCCTGGACAAGGCCCTTATAGCTCAAAACACTGTCCAGCCGCACTTCGAGGTATTCACCCCGGCGAACGACCTGGACATTTTGCCCTTCGGGGCGTAGCTCCAGCGCCCTCTCCCCTACCCAGACCCGCCCATTCGCCCAAGCCGAGAGGTGATAATGCGGGATTTTGGCGTCATAGACCGGCATCGGGGGGAGGGGCTGGGCGGCGGCGGTGGGACCCTCGAGCACCATCCGGTCCCCGGCCCAGTAAAGGCGGTCCAGGTGAACCTTGCGGCCCTTCTGGCCGGGCAGGTAGCCATGATATACCGCGTAAAGTGTAACCCCGTCGGGTCCGCGCACCACGCAATGGTGGCCGGGACCGAGGATGTGCCGACTGCTCTTGAGGATGGGAGCCGGGGTGCGCTTGGCCCAGGGACCCTGCGGGGTGGGCGCGGTGGCGAAGCCCAGACCATAGGTCTCGTCGGCATAGCAGCCGCCGGAGTACATCTGGTAGTAAACCCCGCGGCGGCACATCACATAGGGCCCCTCGTTCCAGTACCAGTTACCGCGGCGGTTACCCTCCCAGCGCTCGGAGGGAAAGGCCACAGGGGTATGTGAGGTCTCGAGGCGGTCCGGGGCGCTCAGGCGGCCCGCCACGTTGCCGCAGCCGGTCGAACCGTCCTTGTAGCGGGTGGCTTCGGTGCGGATGTTGTAGAACAGCCACAACTCGCCCCCCTCGTCGCGGAAGGGGTGGGCGTCAATAGCCCACTCATCCTTTAGCAGCGGCTGCTCCTGCCAGACAAAGGGGCCGCGCGGGTCCAGGGCTCTCGCCAGCCCCAGGCGGCGAGCCTTGTCGTCGCCTTTGCCGCTGGCCTTGCGACGGGTGGCGGCCACGTAAAGGTAGAACACCCCGCCCTCGTAGAGCACCTCGGGGGCCCAGAAATCGGTTTCGGCCCAGTGACCCTTTTGGGGTTTGAGGACCAAGCCCTCGTTGGTCCAGTTCACCAGGTCGGTGGAGGTGTACAGATGCACCCCGTCGCCCCCGGTGTGGTAGAGGAAATAGGTGCCCCGGTGCGCCAGGACGAAGGGGTCGCCGTGGTCCTTGCCACGGACATCGCTCAACACGGGGTTGGCAAAAAGTCCGGCGGGCAGCGGGGTGGAGCGGCTGGGCGGCGGGGCCAGCGGGCTGCTGTGGTCACGGATTTTAGGAGCAGGGGCTTCAAGCGGAAGACGGAAGGGTTTGCGGCGAAGGGGGACTCGAGAGGACAAGTCAATCACTCCTGAACTAGCCTCAGCGTACGCCGAATTCGCCCTGACCATGGTGCATTTGAGTGGCATCGGGGGTTTGGTAAAGCCGAGATTAAGGCCCAGATTCCTCAAACGCCGACGCTGGTACCGTCTCTGGCCCCATCCCGAGGACCGGATATACAGAATATGGGTCCCCAACGGGGCTCGAGCATCCAGACCAAAATTCCTCTTCTCACCACTCTGGGAGGGTGCCGTTTGGCAGTCTTCAAACGGCACCCTCCGTTCGCGTCCCT
>PSMF01000250.1:0-2151 GCA_040290005.1 Meiothermus sp. | reverse complement strand
GTAAAATCTACGTGTAGAAGCCACCCTTCAAGCATAGTAGACTTTTACAACAGCCTCTAAACACAACCGCATCGCCGGATTTGGGTAGAGTATTTGGTAGATGCTAGGAATTAAGGCTACAAAGGTATCCGGCGTGGGAATAATTAATTCACGAGCTGAGTATCGTGAAAAGAAACACATAAGAGCGGATCGACCCCATCAGGGAAGAGGGTCATCAACCGTAGCAGGTCCGGGAGGTATCCTGCTCGTCCACGCTCCGCACAATGATCCCAGCCAGCGCTCCCTTGCACTTGAGCATCTGGGTGAGCTTCCGGTACGCCAGGCGTGTAGCCTTTGGGTAAACCACCCTAACCAGAGCGCGGTAGCGCTTGGTTAGGGTTTTCCGAGGAAAGACGGTGCAGAGAAGACATCCTCGGGGCCTCCCTGCTGGCCTTCAAACAATATTTCGCATAATTAGTATTATGCGAAATATGCTAAGCTAAATCCATGCTGGTTTCCCTGGCCAACTGGCGTGACCCCAAGAAGCGGCGGGTGGCAGCCTTGCAGGCTTTACAGGAGCGCGACCTGGAGCGGCTGTTGGAACTTCACCGCACCTACCTGGCCCTCAAAGGCCGCCGGCGCGCCCGGCTCAGCCCGCACACCCTGGCTGCCTATGAAAGCGGGATCCGCGACTTTCTGGCCTGGGCCTGGCCGCCGGAGGCCCGCGGCCCCCGGGTGCCGCTATGGGAGGTGGGGCCCGACGAGATAGACGCCTGGCTGCACGCTTTAGAGACCGAGGGCAGCCACCTGGTCGAACCCCAGCGGCGCCGTCCCTTGCGCCCTTCGAGCCTGGCGGCCCGACTGGCAGCGGTACGCAGCTTGTATAAAGCGTTGCGCTGGGCCGGGGTGGCCGCGGTGCCCGAGACCCTCTCCCCCACCGACCCCACCCCGGCCCACGAGCGCCGCCCCGCCCTGCCCTTGGCGCTGTACAAGAAGCTGCTCCTGCACCTCTCCAGCGACGACGCTGAATCGAGACGGGACCATCTGGCCGCCCGGCTGATGGGCGAGGCGGGCTTGCGGCTTTCCGAGGTGGTGGCCCTGGACCTAGAGCACGTGCTCCTGGATGAGGGCTTGCTCGAGGTCCGCCGGGGCAAAGGCGGCAAGGGGCGGAGTGTACCGCTGAGTCAGAGTTTGCTAAGGGAACTCGAGGGCTGGCTGAAGCTGCGCCAGCTTCACGCCGCAGCCGGCGAAAGGGCGGTGTTGATCAATCTGGGCGGGCGTAAGGCCTACGGGCGGCGGATGGGAGCCCGGAGCCTGCAGCTGCGCTTTGCCGGGCATTACCGGGCCCTGGGCTTCGCATCGCGCTACCGGGGGGTGCACCTCCTGCGCCATACCGCCGGGACCCGGCTTTACCAGGGTCTGCGCGACCTCTACGCGGTAGCGACCCTCCTGGGCCACGCCGACGTCAACACCAGCGCCATCTACGCCAAGATGGACCGGGAGGGCTTGCGCGAGCGGGTGCAGCAGCTCGAGGAGCCCATCCCGGCGGCCCGGTCCGTCTAGACGAGCACGGGGGCCGGAGTCAGGACCGTTGCCGGGGTTTCCTCGGTAACGCTTCGAGGGGGCCTGGCGGCTAGTGGGCGCACTCGAGCTTTGAACCGCCCTCTTGACCTCAGGTTCTTTCCATAAACCACCCCACGCCCCGCTCATGAGCGTGGCGGGAAGCCGGGGGCTCCCAGGGACAGAATCATGCAGAACACGATTCGCTTCCCCCAGGTATGGCCGGTTTACAGCGGCCCAGCAGGGTTGCCCCTGCTGCGAATAGGTCGCTTCATCGGCAGCAAGCCGTTTCTCCCTGAGGGAGTGCCCAATAGCCTCTGCGACCATGCCAACGGCATACAACCACAGCGCTCTACTCGGTGCACGAGCGCCAGCGAGTCACGAAGTGGATCGTCCTCATGGTCATTCGCAAGCGAAACAGCAAGCGTTGTGCGCCACGCCTGCAGTACCTGGCGATTGTGGGCCGAAGGGTGCTGGAGACGGTAGGGAGTATGCTGCACAATCCCTTCCCTCGGCGCACCCATGCGGTCACACAGGAAGGACTTGTCCTCAAAGTGCTCCTCCTCGTACTCGCTCACAGGAAACCTTTCAGGGATCTGGACTTACGCACCC
>PSMF01000249.1:0-2154 GCA_040290005.1 Meiothermus sp. | reverse complement strand
TGGACGTCAGGCGGCACGCCCTCGTCGTAGATCCAGGCGCCGGGCTTGACGTGCTGGGCGAAGATCACCGGGTTGGGGTCGGAGGTCGCAGTGAAAACAAGGTCCGCGTCCCTGACGGCGGAAATGTCCACCGTCAAAACTGTGTCGGGGACGTGACCCCCTTTGCGCTCCAAGTTCTGCTTGAGCGTAGCAGCACTTTTCTCGAGCCTTTCCAAATTCCTTCCCACCAGAATTAGCCGTTTCACCAACGGTGCGATCTGCCGGGCGATGCCGAAGGCCACCACGCCGTTCGCGCCCACGACGGCGGCGGTGGCGTTCTCGAGCTGCCGTCCCTCCCGCTCGAAATGCGCCAGGATGCCGGGAATCGCCGCCTTCACGGTGCCTGAGGTGTAGGCCCCGCCGTTCGTCACCTGAATCTCGGGAACCGCCTCCTGCACACGCTTTCCCTTCTCGCCGATCACGCTCCAGAACGAGCCCAGGCCGATCACGGTACAGCCCAGCTCTCGAGCCAGCCTTGCTCCTTGAATGGCCCGCTGCAGCGCCAAATCTGGTTTTCCGGTGATTTGGTGGGGCAGGAGTGGCGCGGAGATGAGATGAACGCGAATCTCGCGCCCGTCGGAGGTTTTCACCCCGCGCAGCTCGCCGTTTTTCATCGGGCGGAAGGCTTCGGCCACGTTCTCCACCAGTTCCTGGCTGATCCAGCCTCGGTCGGCGAGCGGTTTGGCCCAGCGGAAGCGGGGGCTTTGCCAGAGGTCCTCGAGGGTGAGGGGGTGGATCATAAAGGCGCAGACCACCTGGTTCTCCGAGGGCAGCGGCAGAGGCTCGCCCAGATGCGGTTCGATGCCCTCCAAGATGCGCCCGATGTTCTCCTTATAGCGCCAAACCGCCGTCCCGAGCAGCGCCCAGGCTGCCAGCTTGCCCCAGCCGGAGACATCCATAAAGGTCGTGGTCAGTGCCAGCACGAGGGGAATCGCCATCGCGCCGAGCGAGCCGTAGCGCGTAGCAACGAAAACTGCAACGGAGACGGCCAGAACCGCCAGCGCCACCCCGTAAGGAAAGCCCACGAAATACAAGCCGAAGACGATGCCGACCAGTACCGCCGCGCCGCGCCCGCGCAGGGGGGTGCCGGTGAAGATGCGGAGCGGGTACAAATGCCCGATATAGGCCAGGAGCGCGAAAACCAAGGCCCAGCCCGGTTCAAACGGCTTGGCGAGGGCGACCGCGATATACCCCTTGAAGAAGTCCAATCCCAGTGCCACCGCTGCCGGGCCAGGGCCGAGGATGCGGACGGTGTTCTCCAGGCCCAAGTTGTACGCCGAGGCCAGGCGCGGGTCCTGCTCGCTCAGGCGGCGGATGGCCCAGTAGCCCAAAGGCAGGGAACCGAGAATATAAGCGAAAAGGGCAAAGGCCAGCGGCACGGGCCTTATCCTGACACGAATTAAGAGTCCTGAGTATGCCAAAGTACACCTTACGTCTAAGAGGGCACTTCTAAGCGTAAAGAAACTGCGTCCTGGGTGCGAGAGCTAAGAGCAAATTCCCCAACCTCCCTTGATGGTTGCAGCACGTCAAGCTGGCAAGCCTCGATGAGCGCATAGAATGCCAAAGGGGGCTTTTTACGGCCTCCACACCTTGATTTGCGAGGTCGTGCCAAAGCCCCCACCTCGTATGGGCCGCGAGGCGGCTTGGCACTTGATGAGCACAGCAAAGCTCGCTTCAAGGGGGATTGGGGATCGCCCTTGACCTTAAAATCCCACCAAAATCGGTAACAGACCTTGACTCTAGGCAGAATTAGTGTCACACTCTTACTTCGGACGGGCCGAGCCCTACGAGTCTTACATGGCTTTAGAACTCGGAAAAAGTGAGTACCAGACGCGGGAATAGCTCAGTCGGTAGAGCATCTGCTTCCCAAGCAGAGGGTCGCGAGTTCGAGTCTCGTTTCCCGCTCCACGCGCTCGAGTAGCTCAGCTGGTAGAGCACACCCTTGGTAAGGGTGAGGTCACCGGTTCAAGCCCGGTCTCGAGCTCCAATCTGCGCCGCCCGTCCACCGCTGCGGGCGGCGTAATCCTGAGAGATGAGCGGTAGCCAATAGGAGGCAAACCATGGCGAAAGGTGTATTTGAGCGTACGAAGCCGCATGTCAATGTTGGGACGATCG
>PSMF01000248.1:0-2159 GCA_040290005.1 Meiothermus sp. | reverse complement strand
TGACGAGGAGAGCCGTGAGAACAATGGGTTGGCTTCTGCTGCTTGGATTGACGGCAGCGTGTTTAGGAAAGACCCAAACCGGTGTATCTAATCCGCCCTCCTCGGGTTCATGGTGGAAGCCCACCCCCAACGCCCCGATTAGCTGGCACTGGCAACTCAGCCAGGGATTCAGCGTACCGCGCGATCTGAAGGCTGGGGTCAAGGTTTACGACTTTGACAAGGACATGATGAGCACGGCAGATACCGTGCAGCGACTCAAGGCAGCGGTTGCGGGGGCCATCGCCATCTGCTACATCGACGTGGGGGTCTACGAGGACTACCGCCCGGACCGGAGGGCCTTTCTTGCTGCGCAGAACCAGTACCGCATCGACACCGGCGATCCGAACGCCAAGCTGTGGGGGAACCAGGACGTGGGCTGGAAGGGCAGCTACTGGCTCGACGTGCGGCAGAGCAAGTACTTGTTGCCGTTGATGGAAGCCCGCATTAAGGACTGCAAGGATAAAGGTTTCGATGCGGTGGAACCCGACGAGAGCGAGGTTTGGAATAACAACCCCGGCTTTGCGATCAGCCTGGAGCAGAATCATGCCTACACCCGGGCCATAGCGGAGCTGGTGCACCGCTATGGGCTGAGCGTGGGGCTCAAGGGGAACAATGGCGAGGCGGCTGTGCTGGAGCCCTACCACGACTGGGCCTTGAGCGAGCAGTGCTTCGAGCAGGGGGAGTGTCAGAACCTGGTGGACAGCTTTGTCAAGAAGGGCAAAGCGGTGTTCGTGATCGAGTACTCCGCCGACCCCAATTGCAGCTTTGCCAACCGAAACCACCTCAACGCCGCCAAGCGCGATCTGCAGTTGGTTGGCCCCACGGCATCGGGCTACCTCTATCAGCCCTGTAAACCCGACGGAAGCACATCCTGGCCCTAGGCGTTTCACCAAGCTAAGCCGTCCGCCGGGTATCCTCGGGGATAGTGCCGCCGCGAACCCTGCTCCGGGTCTTGGCCGGTGTCCTGTTGGCAGGGATGCTGGCCTTGGCTGCTCCTATTGCCCGGGCCGGGCTCAAGCCAGTGCTGTTGGTGCCGATCTACGTGTTTCCCCACAGTTGGGGGATCAACGAGTACGTCCGGCTGATCAACGTACAAAAGCACCACCCATCCTTGCGGATCGTGGCGATCGTCAATGTGGATTTCGACGGCTCAGACTGGAAAACTGACCCGGTCTATCGCGGCAAGATGGGGGAGATTGTGCGCTCGCTCGACGCGGCGGGGATCGCGGTGGTGGGGTATGTCAGCTCGAGCTACACCCGCCGCCCCTTCCAGGGCGACCCCAGGGGCAGCGGCTTTAGCAGCGACTTCAAGACCAACGTGGACCGCTGGACCAAGTTCTTCTCCCAGGTGCGGGGCATCTTCGTGGACGAGATGTGCTACACCGCCACGCTTTACCACGGCCTCGAGCACCCCTGCCTCCCGCTCGAGCAGAGCCAGGCCCCGCTGGTGCAATCGCAGGGCCGTTCGTACCGGGACATCCTGGCCTACTACCGCGCCCTGTACAGCTACATCCGCTGGAGCAAGGGCTTGGAGGCGGTGATCGCCAACCCCGGCCAGCCGGTCCCCCCAGCCTTCTTTGGAGGCAGCGTGGCCGATGCCCTCATCGTCTACGAGGGCTCAGAAGCCTACTTTGACCCCACCGTCTACCCGCTTACCGCCAACCCCGATATGACCGGGTTGCTGCTCTACAACGACCCGGCTCCCTTTGCCTTGCCCAAGCTCAAGGCGGTGCTGGGGAAGGTGGGGTTTTTCTACGTGACCGACGCAATGCTGGTCGACGGCAAGCTCAACCCCTGGGCTGCCCTGCCGCGCTACCTCGAGGATCTAGCCGACTATCTCGACAGCCCCCAGCCCTGAAGCCCTTTTAATGCTGCTTCGTCTCCTGTCCGAGCGGTGTGGAGGGCTCAAGCCGGGACCAGAACAGGCCTGGATGTAGGCTGAAGCGGCCCTTGATGTGCTGAAGCAGTTTGGGCTGTCGGGGTGAGGGGTGTGGGTCGCTCGGACCTCCTTGCGGCTGAGGTTCTGCCAGAGCCGGGAGGGTACGCGGTCTCGTGGAGGCTGGGCACAGACACCCTTGGGTACTATCGGCAAATCACCTTATGTCGGCACTGCGGACAAC
>PSMF01000247.1:0-2160 GCA_040290005.1 Meiothermus sp. | reverse complement strand
TAGACACGGTAGAACCGGTTAAGGCTTGGCCTCACCTCGAGCGGGCTGGGGCACTTTTCCCACAAGAAACCCAGCATCTATGGGCCGAGAACGCCCTCAACGCTGGGCGAGTGGGCGAAGCGGTGCGGCTGGGGCTAAAGGGGCCGCGCGTACACTTGCGCGGCGGCCAGCCTGGGGAGGCTCTAGAAGCTGTACGGCGGAGTGAGCACCGTACGGCTCCGGTGGCGCAAAACCACCGCGAGGGAACCTTGATGCTGGCCTTACTCGAGGCGGTGGCAGGCGACGGGGAAGCTGCCGAAGCTGCCGCGCGCAAAGGACGCCGCGAGGGAGAGGCCCTGGGGAGCCCCTTCGTGGTGGCCTTGGCCGAGGCTCGACTAGGGCACGCCCTGCTTGGTCAGGACCGCTGGGACGCGGCGGGGGCGGCCTACCGGCGCTCGCTGGCGCTGGCCCAGGGCGGCCCCTCCAGACTCCAGGTCGAGCCGCTCGGCGGGCTGGCGGCCCTCGGCGATGCCCAGGCCTTGGCCCAGATGCTGCGCCTCAGCCGTGACTCCGGCGACGCCTGGGTGGAGGCCTTCCTGACCCTAGCCGTGGCCCAAGCCCACCTGCGGCGCGGCGAGCGGTTCGTCCTGCCCGCGCTAGTGGGCCTGGAGGACGGCTTTTTGCGGGCCCTGGCCGCGGCATACCCCTGGCAGGAGGATGCAGCGGATTTGCTGAGTCAATATCCCTTTCTACTGCGCCCTACGTTGTTCGCCCTGCCCCCGCACCGTGCTCGGCGGTTGCTGTGGGAGACTGGGAAACTCCCCGTCGCCTACCATCCGGGGGTTCGGGTGGAAATCCGGGCCGCCGGTGGGCTCAAGATGCGCGTGGGTGGGCAGGAGGTACGGTTCAAACGCGAGAAGACACGGTTGCTGCTGGCCTTGCTCTTGATGCGCGACTGGGACAAGGAGGCCCTCCTCGAGGCCCTGGAGGTCTCGGACGGGGAGTTCCGGGTGCTGTGGTCGGAGCTGCTGCACGCGCTCGAGCCCGAGCGCCCAAGCCGTGCGCCGGGATATTTCCTCAAGCCCTACGGGCTGGCCCGAGTCCCCGAGCTGCGCGTGGACCTCTGGCAGCCCCAGCTGCTCCCCCTCCTACCCTTCGTGGGCCTCGAGCACCCCGAGCTCGAGAGCTTTCGCCAGCAATGGCGCTTGGCCCAGCGCGCGGGGCTGCTCTCCAGCGCCGAGCCTGCCGACTGGCTGCGGGCCTTGGAACTGGACCCCACCGACGAGCGAGTGCTCACCCGGCTGCTGGAGTCAGCCTACGCCGAGGAAGCCTGGGCCCTGTACGCCGCCGCGATGAAGGACCTCGGGCTGCCCCCCGACCCCGCATTGCGCCCGCTTTCGGGCCGCCGCTGAGGCGGGGTCTGGGTCTGGGAAAGCGCTCTCGACCTTTGAGAGGCCAGCCCGGCGCTCGAGGGCTTCGTCCATCACAAAAACCTTCCGAGGATGCTTCGGTTCTCGCCGTCCCTTGCTTCGCACTCGTCTCTGCATGGACTCTCCTTGGTGAACAGCCGAAGTTCTGCCGCCCCGCTGGGACGGGGCGTGGGAGTGTCAACAGTAGAGATGGCCGCGAGCCCGGGCACGATCTCCACCAGGAAGGGTCGGCGGCCCCCTTGCGCGAGAGCACCTCGAGGGTGTCCAGGGTTTGCATGTTGGCCGGATCTTTCCAGATGGAGTATCTCGAGTCTAAGCCCAGGATCCTGTAAGGAATTACAGAAAAGAGGGGGTGTGGGGGAGCTATACAACTTAGCGGCTTCCCGCCACGCTGGGGCGGCGCGTGGGAGTGTCAAAGGACAGGAGCTTCCCCCGGTTGTGCGACCGAAGACTTTCGAGGCCGCCCACCTTCCTCCCGTTCTCTCGAGCCGCTGCGTCTTTGGCTGGGCTGCTGATCTTACCCCCTCGCTGCCCTAACTGGGCCATCCACGCTCGTGTCCCGTAGACACCCTTTACGGGGAAAGGCACGCTCATGCCGGCATCCAGCGCTTCCCAGTGGAGAAGCCGGGGTCACCTCAACCTCGCTCAACGCCTCGTCGCTAGCCCCCTGTAAACCCTCGATCAGGTCAAGGGGTATTCTAGGACACATGGGCCATAGATGGACCTGGCGCGTTGGCCAACTTAGCTTGAC
>PSMF01000246.1:0-2176 GCA_040290005.1 Meiothermus sp. | reverse complement strand
CCCGCCAGCGCCCGCAGCACCTCGGCCGGGCTCACCGGGACCGCGCCGAAGCCGACCCCCAGCACCAGCCCCAGCGCCAGCAGGCCCAGCATCGCGGCCGTCACCCCCAGGCGCAGGGGCAGGCGGCCGGAGGGGAGCGCGGGGGCCCTCACCACGGCCCTCTCACCTCAGCTCGGGGTGCAGGCAGGCCACCAGCAGCTTGAGCCCCTGGGCCACCCGCGGGCCCGGGCGCGAGAGCAGGTTGTCCCCGTCGCCGGTGAAGGAGCAGAAGCGGCCCGCCTGCACCGCGCGGATCCCCGCCCAGCCCGGCCGCTTCTTGAGGTCGGCCAGCCCGGGGTGGGTGAGGATGATCACCTGGGGGTTCTTCTGCACGACCAGCTCGGGGCTGACCTGGGGGAACAGGCCCAGCTCCTTGGGCAGAATGTTCACGCCGCGGGCCTTGGCGATGAGCACGCCGATGAAGGAGTCGGGCCCTACGCTGTAGGGGGTGGGGTCGATCTCGTAGTAGACGGTGGGTCGGTTCTTGGCCTTCGCCGCCAGGCTCTCGACCTCGAAGACCTCTTTCTGCACCCGCGCCACCAGCCGCTCGCCCTGCCCCTCCAGGCCCAGCACCCGGCCCAGCAGCCGGATGGTGCGGAAGATGTCGTCGTAGCTCTCGGTCTTGATCGCGAAGGTCTTGACCCCCGCCTTCTCGAGCCCCTCGTGCAGCTTGCCGTAGACCGAGACGAACACCAGATCCGGCTTGAGGGCGACGATGGCCTCGAGGTTGGGGTTGTACAGCCCGCCCACCCGGGGCAGCCGGGTCACCTGGGCGGGGTAGTCGGAGTAGTCGTCCACCCCCACCAGCCGGCTGCAGGCGTCCATGGCGCACACCGTCTCGCTGATCGAGGGCAGCATCGCCACCACGCGCTTGGGGGCGGCCTGGATCATCACCTCGCGCCCCAGGTCGTCCTTGAGGGTGCGCGGGAACTGGGCAAAGGCCAGGGAAAACAGCAGGCTCAGCACGAACAACCACACACGCTTCATCTATGCCTCCTGAGCCGCTCACGGGCGCTCGGCCTTCACGCGGAGGTTGGGGCATAGAAAACGCCCCTGCGGGAGCAGGGGCATCCGAAAAGCGGTGGTTCCCCGAATACTCCCCCTTCTTGCGAGAGGTGCCTCCTTAATCGGGTCGGGAGGCTCCTTGGCAGGTATTCGGACTCGAGGCGGTGACCGGAGGTCGGTCCCAATGCACCCTCACCGTTGCGCGACAGTACCGGACTGGCCGCGATGGGCTTCACCGGTTTCCCCACTTTAAGCTGCGGCTACGCGCCGCAGCACCAAGGACGGGCCGAGCTGTGTCACCCTAGCGGGCTCAGGGTCACACTACACCCGCCCCGGTCAGTTGGCAAGGGCGGGGGCATCCTGAATCCGCACAGACCCATGTGAGACTGCCCCAACTAAAATGCGGGACCACTCCAAGGAAGAGGAGATCCCCACAGATGCAGCCGACAACCGTCGGCCAAGGGGTGCGGATGCTGGTCTACCTGGAGCAGCACGGACGGGTCCACAGCGCAGCGTCCTTCCAAGCTCAAGCCCGTAGAGGCAGCGCAAAGCGCAGGGGGCAGCGGCCCTATGCCCGCAGAAAATCCAAAGCTTATGAGGCGAAGGGGCCCGGGACCTGGTGCCGGTGGATACGCTGACGCCGCCCCGCCTTGGCGGGGCGTGCGGAGTTTGAGGAGGCCTGCCAGAGCTTAGGCATTGAGCTTTTTGTGCTGCCGCCGCGAAGACCCAAGCTGAACGGGCCTGCGGAGACGCTATCTTCGCCGAACGGAGTGAGGGGTACGGACGCAACGGACGTTTCAGGATGAGTTCTATACCCGGCCGCTACCTTCACGGACTTCACGGATGCCTGAGCTGCAGGAAGAGCTGAACGCTTAACGCTTACCTCGATCCCTACAACGGGCACAGACCCCGTATGGCCCTAGGTGGGCTTGCGCCCTTGGAGTTTCCGGTCACGCCACGCCAAGGCGTGGCGTGGGGGTGAGTGGGTCCCCACAGCGTCTCAGATGTGTTGACCGACCACACGTACTTGCCAAGAAGGAGGCCCTTTGCTATATTAGCTTTCGCTCTGTTGAGCGCGGCTCGACGAGCCACGTTCCACGGTAGCTCAGTCGGTAGAGCGGTCGGCTGTTTA
>PSMF01000245.1:0-2217 GCA_040290005.1 Meiothermus sp. | reverse complement strand
AGGGGGTGTGCTCCTCGAGCACAGACGGGCTCCGCGCCACGTCCAGGGCCTCGAGCTGGTCCAGCGCCTCCTGATGACGACCTTCCCGCAGCAGGGCCCAGGCCCGGTACACCCCCAGGGCAGGGGGAAGCGGCAGAGACAGCGTATCGAGGTAGGCCAGCAGCGTCCCGGATGGGCAGGAACGGCACAAAACCGCGGCGTACAGCCGTTATAGGGAAACCTCCTGATGCAACCAGCCTTGAGGAAGCAGGCCGAACAGCTCCGCTACCTGCTCAGCCTGCTGGTGGGTAGAGGCCTGGTGCATCAGGCTCTGCAAGAGGAGGTCCCCACAGATGCAGCTTAGAGACTGTCTTAAAACCGTCTACGAGGCCATTCTCTTGACCATGCGGATCATCGCCGTGTGGACCAAGGTTTCTGAGGTCTCAGGTGGTAGCTCGTAGTCCCGGTTGAGCCTGCGGTTGAAGCTCAGCCAGGCCAAGGTCCGCTCCACCACCCACCTCCTGGGAATCACCACGAAGCCGCGATGCCCTCGGGTCTTCCTGCCTAGCGCCTCGGGTATCGCTCTACCTTCAGGCCACCAAATGCCCCGAAAGTTGTCATCCAGCCGCTGCATCACCTGCACTGTCCACCCCGGCACCGTCCTGACCCATTCCCCAAACAAACGCTTGTATCCCCTGTCCACGAACAGATGCCGCTCAGCCCAGGCGGCTTGCACCACCGCTCGGCCCCTTCCCCATCGCTGAGGTCGGCGGGCCCTACCTTCACCTTCAGCACATGACCCTGGAGGTCCACCTGCAGGTGCCGTTTGCGGCCCTTGATCCTCTGGTTGGCGTCATAACCCCGGACTCCTCTTTTTCGCTGGTCTTCACTAGTTCATTCTATGCCGCGTTATTTGAGGGCGGGCTCAAGGCCGGGTTTAGCGTTCTCTCCTCGTGGGCGAGGGGAGTCTCCCTTTATTTGAGAACAGGAGGATGCTGTATGAAACGAAGCGCTTGGTTGGCCCTCTCCCTGGTTGGCCTATTGGTGGCTTGCACAAATGTTCCGCAGAAGGGCCAGCCCATGAACGCGACCGAAGCCAAGGCCGTCTCGGGACTGGCCCTGAGCGGGGACTTGGTGGGTGACCCCTACAGCCTCACCAAGCAGGATGTCCAGGCCCTGGGGATCTCCCCGGTCGCGGCGAGTGCCCTTGAGGCCACCGGGATGAACCTGGCTCAAGCGGTCAGCGCGGGTTGCAAGCTCGACATCGGGAACTGTACCGATCAGGATCTCGATTTTATCCCTACCGACTTCTCCATTACCGTGAGCGGCTGCTCTTACACCGATACCAGCACTGGCTTTGGCTATAGCTTCGAGGGAGGGCTGCGGCTCCAGGACACCTCAAGGACAGCGGCTTCAAGCTGAGCTTTGAGAACTTCAAGGAGACCATCACCTTCGGCAACAAGTCGCGGGAGCGGACCTTCAATGGCTCCTATACCCTCGATGCTCAAAACAAGGCGCTGTACAAGGTGGACAAGGGCTATTCGGCCAGCCAGAAGCTCAGCGACGGCACCAACACGGACACCCGCAGCGCCGACTACCAGGCGGGTGAGACCTACGCGCCCACCGACCCCTCCAAGCCTAAAGCTGGCGGCACCTTCACCATCGGCCCGAACAAGCCCGGTGCCCTGACCCTGGCCCACAACGGCACCACCTACCGCTGGGACTGGTACACCAACCCGCCCCTGGTCTACGATGCCTCCTGTAAGGCCAAGACACCCGAAGGGATCAGGGCCGTCTACACCTACACCAACCCCGACGGGAAGGCCTCGAGGCTCGAGATCACCTTCCAGTCCTGCGGGAGCTACACCGTGAGCTTCGAGGGGCAAGTCATGGTCCCCTGACCAAGACCCGAGCGTTGGTTGGCGGAGGCGTTACGCCAGCCGTACCCGCTGTAAGAGTAGCGCGTTGAGGGTCACGATCACCGTGGAGGCGCTCATCAAGAGCGCCGCCCACTCCGGGCGGAGCAAGATACCCAGGCCAGGGTAGAGCACCCCCGCCGCGATGGGGATGGCCAGCACGTTGTAGATGGCCGCCCAGAAGAGGTTCTGCTTGATCTTGCCGCGCACCTTGCGGGCCAGTTGAATGGCCTTGGCCACATCGGCAGGGTCGTTCCTTACAAGCACCACGTCGGCGGTCTCGAGGGCCACGTCGGTGCCGGTGCCGATGGCCAGGCCCACG
>PSMF01000244.1:0-2230 GCA_040290005.1 Meiothermus sp. | reverse complement strand
TAGACGGTGGTAAGGTCGAAGTTTTCGACGAGAGTAAATATGCGGCCCGGATGTGGGAAATACAGTCAACCATTCATTTTTCGGGGTTTGGCGCGGAGAGACCCCCTGTCAAGGGCCAATTCCCGGTTCGGCATCTCGCCTTTAGCGACCTCGGATGGTCCCCCCTGCGTGCAGAGGGGAGCCGCGTCGGGCACGGTGATTGGATGGACGCTGAAAACCTCGAAACGTCGGGGGGCGCCTTTACGAATCGCCCGACCCGAACAGCCGGTTGATGCTATGGCTGATGAGGTAATACAGCACCGCCAGCATGATTAAGAGTCCCCACCAAGGGGTTTGCGCCCAGATGACCACGAAGGTGCGCTCCAAAATCTTCCACAGGATGAAGCTGAAGATGATCGTCGTCACCAACGCCGCCAACCGCTGCCGAAGTCTTGGACCCATAGCAAAAGTGTAGCAAATGCAGGAGACGCTCATGGCCCTAAATTTGACCATCCGGCCCCTCCAAGACCGCGATTATAAGGCCGTTTCCGAGGCTCTAAACGCCATTTGGCCCGACGAGGTTCAAACCGAGGCCGGGATGCGCGAGGACGACCGGGACCGCGACCCCCACTGCAAGACCGAGCGCTTTGTCGCCGAGGTGGACGGGCACGTGGTCGGCTACACGTGCAGGACGATGAGCTCGAGGAGCGCGTGGACATCCACCGCGAGGTTTGGCATCCCTCGAGGGTCACGCTCGAGGCCCACCGCAACCTCCGCGCTTTCCCGTACTTCCGGCCCGAGCTAGACCTCGTGACCGTCTCGCCGGAAGGCCGCTTTGCCTCGTATTGCATCGCCTGGTACGACGGGGAGAACAAGCTGGGCGAGTTCGAGCCGGTGGGAACGCGTCCGGCGTTTGAGCGCAAAGGTTTAGGAAAAGCAGTGCTTTGGGAAGGGCTTCGCCGTCTGAAAAGCTTGGAGCGGAGCATGCGGTGGTCTACTCCCTGGAAAAAACCCTGGCCCTTTACCGCAGGGCCGGGTTTCAGGAGTTCGACCTATGGCTGGGATTTGCTAAACCTTTACAGGAGACATCATGAAGCTAAAATCCCTCGGCATCCGCACCGACCTGATGCTCCGCAGCTTCGAGAGCGAAATCGTGGAGAAGCCCGATTACATCGCAGTTCGCACCCCGCAAAACCCGACCTTTCGCTGGGGCAACTATCTAATCTTCCGTGAGCCGCCCAAGCCGGGGGATTTGGAACGTTGGAAAGCCATTTTCGCCCAGGAGGTCGGAACACCGCCCACCATCAAACACTTGGCCTTCACCTGGGACGATGTGGAAGGAAACAAGGGGGCCGCGAATGAGTTTGTCGAGGCCGGGTTCCGCCTCGAGGAGAGTGAGGCCCAGACCACCAAGAGTGTCAACCCGCCCCCTAAACTTAATACTGAATGCAAGATTCGAGCCTTCAAGAGCGATAAAGATTGGGAGGAATGGCTCGAGCTGGCCTTAGCTTCGGAAGCTGCGGAATCGCCTGAGAAGCGCGAAGGCACAGGGTATAAGGCGTTCCTCGAGAAAAAGATCGAGGAGCGCAAGCGGATGATCGCGGCGGGATGGGGGCAGTGGTTCGGGGCCTATTTGAATGGGAAGCTCGGCTCGACGATGGGATTGTTCGTGCGGGACGGCCTGGGGCGCTTCCAGGCGGTGGACACCCACCCCGATTTCCGCCGCCAGGGACTCGCCGGAACCCTGCTTTACCACGTCGCACAGACGGGTTTCAACGAGATGGGCGCGAAGGATTTGGTCATCGTCGCCGACGATAACTATTTCGCCAAAGACATCTACGCCTCGGTTGGGTTTCGCCCGACCGAGCGCACGGTGGGGCTGGATTTACCGCCGCCCAAAACCACATGAATGCGCCTTGCCTCCCCTTGGGAACGTTATTATCTGCTCCTGCCCTAGACGCTATTACTGCAAGCCTCAGGGGAGGTGGCCGGATGACGCGAAGCGTTCCCCTCTTTTGGCCGGAGGGGTTGGTTTTACAACACACCCACCAATAAACCCAGCACCGCGCCCCCGGCAATCACCGCGACGACATTCACGCCCCGATAGACCAAAAAGGTAGCAACCCCCGCCACCGCGAACCATAACAACGAACTCAGCGATACCTGTGCCAGCACCAGAATGGTACTCGCCGACAAACCCATCGCAATCGGGACCAGCGCCCTGCGCAGGGCACGGCTCCAGTGCGCCCGC
>PSMF01000243.1:2034-2255 GCA_040290005.1 Meiothermus sp. | reverse complement strand
CGGCGCAGGGATGTGGCGCGTGACAAGGCCCTGAGCGTTGTCAAGCAGCATGCCGTTCGGCGCGCCCGTCTCTTTTGCGCGCATGATCTCGCCGCCGAACGGGGCTTCCGTCTCTTTTGTGATGCCCGCGATCTTCAGCGCCGCAGAGTTGACGACCGCGCCGTGCCCGTCCGCGCGCACCAGAAAGACGGGGTTGTTTGGCGCGATGCGGTCGAGTTGCT
>PSMF01000243.1:0-2020 GCA_040290005.1 Meiothermus sp. | reverse complement strand
AAGACCGGCGGCTTCCAGAACGTCTCAATCCAGCCGTGCCCCGTCACCCACTCGCCGGGTTTGGCCTTGTCCACGCGCGCTTTCACCTTCGCCAGAAAGTCGTCCACGCTCGTCGTGCCTTCAAGGTTGAGCGTCATCTCGCGCTCGCCGACCCCGGCGAGGTGGTAGTGCGCGTCGGTCATCCCCGGCACGACCGTCTTGCCCTTCAGGTCAACGACGCGCGTCTTCTTGCCCTTGTACTTCTTCGCGTCTTCGTTCAGCCCAACGAAGACGATGCGCCCGTCGCGCACGGCAACGGCTTCGGCGTGCGGCAGCGCCTCGCTCACCGTCAACCTCAACCGCAGCGGCGGCTTCGCCAACTCGGTCACCTTCAGCCTCAGCGGCGCCCCCGCCGGTCTGACCGGCAGCTTCAACCCCGGCAGCACCGCCGGCAACAGCACCACCCTCAACCTCAGCGCCTCCTCCAGCCTGGCCCCCGGCAGCTACACCCTCACCGTGCAGGGCTCGAGCGGCGGCCTGAGCCGCAACGCCACCGTCAACCTCGTCGTGGCCGCCCCGCCCAGCCTCAAGGGCACCCAGCTCGTCGCCTGCTACTACCTCGCCAGCGAGGACGCCTGCGACGAGGGCAAGAGCCAGGTGCTCACCCTCAGCAAGGACGCCTCGAGCGCGGCCTACAAGTTCAGCGAGCTCAAGGACGGCAAGTACGTCGTCTACGGCTGGAAGGACGTCAACGGGAACGGCAAGCTCGACGACGGCGACTACCTGGGCTTCTACACCAAAGACGGTGAGGTAGTGCTCGTGCAGCCCAGCGCCAGCGACGTCGACTTCAGCCTCGGCCTCGTCAGCGGCGGACGCAGCAAGGCGCTCGAGCGCGCCCGCTCCCTGATGCGCTAGGACGGCCATGGACCCTCAGCCCGCTCAGACTTACATCGTCCGCATCTGGTGGGAGCAGACCCAGGACGGGGAAGGTGGAGCCTGGCGGGCTTCCCTCACGGAAGTCCACAGCAAGGAGCGCCGCTACTTCAAGAGCCCCGATGAACTCCTGCATTACCTGTCCCAGCACCCCGGACAGGCCCTGGGGCTTAGATAGACCAGCTCATACCGTTTCCGCTTGAATCCTTCACCGTAGGATGCAGTCAGAGGTGAAGGATTCAAGCCGACCAAAGGGAGTAGAAAAGCATTTCGGTAGTATCGTTTAGGCTTTTCAAAGTGAACGATACTACCGAAATGCGTATCACAAGCGGATATTCCCCCGGCTTTCGCGCCGGGGGCTTATTTTGTCTCGCCGCAGCCCGCGATCTGCCGGGGTGCGCCCGGCCGCCTCCCGGATGGAGAGGTGTTCGGGCATGGCCCAACCATGAGACCTGGGGCGCGCCCCAGGTCAAGCGGAGGATTCGGTCTAGTCTAGAGCAAGGTCACTGCATCGCCAGGAAAAGCCAGAGGAGCCACGCTTGAGCCCTTCTGCACTACGAACTTGGTCAGGTATTCGTCGCCGTGAGGGTCACGGTAGACCTCGGTGTAGCCTGCATTCAGGTTCACGATCCAGACCTCCCGAATGCCCACCCGCGCGTAGCGGCCCAGCTTCTTACCCCGGTCATGAGCCAGGGTTGTATCGGACACCTCGATCACCAAATAAACACTCTCCGGACGAGGGTGGTGATTGCGATAGTCTTGTGCCGCATCCAATAAGGCGAAATCGGGCTGCACAAGATCGGCCTGGTCGAGGAAAATCGGGTTTTGAACGCGTACCCTCGCCTTGCCTGAAAACTGCTTGACCAGAACCTCGGTCAGTTTGTCCACCACGTCGGCATGGTTCTCCCCAATTGGCATCTCGTAGACCTCGCCGTCGATGAGTTCGATGCGTTTTTCGGGGTTGAGTAGGCCAGCTTTATCCATAGCCAGTAGCTCATCCACTGTCCATTTCTTGAGCGTGACCATGGCTTTAGGATAGCGCATCCCGACAAAGACTCGGCTTCAGTCGAGGCTTTCCAGCCGCACCGGGTTGGAGTGGAAGGTGCTC
>PSMF01000001.1:60746-109381 GCA_040290005.1 Meiothermus sp. | reverse complement strand
TCGCGGCCCTGGTGCAGCCGGGCCGGGCGCAGGCGGTGGGGCAGGCGCTCAGGGATTATGTGGGAAAGGGAGATACACTCGTATTGCGAGCAGGAGAAGGGTATCAGTGGAAGGAAGTTTTGACACCATCGGTCTGAGCGATGTCCTGGAGATGATCGGCTCGCAGCGCCTATCGGGGGGGCTGCGGCTGGAGATGAATCTGCGCTACGGCAAGGGTCGGACCGCTAAGCTCCCGCTCGTGCTGCGCCTGAGCCAGGGCGAGATTACCGGTGGCAACATCCTCGACTGGGAGGGCATGGAGGCCATCAGCACCTTCCCGCTCCACCCCGAGGAGGGGCATTTCGCCTTCAAGCAGGGGTTGGGCATCGGACAGCCGCTGATGCCGCTCAAAGCCCTGCTGGGCGAATGGGCCCGGATGAACGACCAATGGACCCGGTTTCGCAGCCTGCTCGACTCGCCCAGCCGGGTGCTGGAGACCCCCCGGCCCCAAGAGCCCTACGCGGTGTTTGGCGGCGGCAGGAGCATCCGGGCGGCGGCCAAGGCCTGGAACGTCCCCCTGATCATCGCCGCCGAGCGGGCCTGGCGCGGGCTGCGCGAGGGCGACCTGAGCAAGATGCGCAAATACGCCTGGTATGCCCTGCGCATCCGCCACCCCGCGGCGAGGCGCACCCAGGCCGGGATGGTCAACCCCAGCGATGTCACGGTGTTGCTCAACGGCTCGCGTAACCTCGGTGAGATGATCCAGGGGGGCATCCCCATCGAGCACATCCGCAATTACCTGATCGAGGAAATCTCGAGCGGCAGGATAGACGTTCCGGGTAAGGGCTGGATATTGCGCGACCTGCTGTGGGAAGTGGAAGCCGAAGCGGCAGCCCCGCCCCGTCCCTGACCCTGCTCACGGAGCCAGCAAATCGGTGTCGTGGCTGGAGGGTACAGGGTGCCCCAAAACCCGGCCCAGCGCCACCATCTGCCCCTTGTGGTGGAACTCGTGGGTAGTGGGGTGCAGGATTAGCCAGCGCTGGCTTAGCCGTTCCTGCCCGCCGTGAGGGTTAGTCCAAGTGAAAAGCTCGTCGGGGCGGGTGAAGCTCTCCAGGCCCTCTTCTACCACCCCGTCCACCTTGGCAAACAACTCGCGGATCGCGGCCACGTCCGGCACGACCGAATCCCTGACCTCAGGTTTGCCCAAGCCCACCGTCCCTACCCACCATAAATAGCACTCCGCCACGTGGGTGTGGAGGTTTCGGATGCTGCCGAAGCCAAAGTCGGGGTGCTCCCGGACGTAGATTTCCTGCGGAAGCCCTTCGCAATATCTGAATACGACTTCCCTGGTTCGCCGCACCCCGCCATAGAACAGCCGCAAATCCTCGTTCATGCCTCAGGATACCTTCACTGGTCTGCTAGACTACCGAGGAATGACAACTGCACATCCTCACGCTATCGAAGGGCGTAGCCCTTTGCAGAGATTCGCCGTGGCCGTGCTGCGGTTGCTGGGTTGGACCGCGGTGATGGCCCCGCCCTCGGGCAATAAATACGTGCTGGTGGGCTATCCTCACACCTCCAACTGGGATTTTCTCTACGCCGTGCTGTGGGCCTGGGCCTCCGGCACGCGCTTCCGCTGGATCGGTAAAAAAGAGCTGTTCCCACCGGTGCTGGGCGTGGTGATGCGCTGGCTCGGGGGCATCCCGGTAGACCGCAGCAAGAAGGGCGGCGACTTCGTAACCCAGGTGGCCCGGCTCTTCGACCGCTACGACAACCTCTGGGTGGTGATCGCGGCGGATGGAACCCGCAGCCGGGCTGAATACTGGCGCACCGGTTTTTATTACATGGCTCTCGAGGCTAAAGTGCCGTTGGCGCTTGCTTACATCGACTACAAGCGCAAAGAGGTGGGGATCGGCGGGTACTTTCAGCCAACGGGAAACTTGGAGGCCGACTTCGAGCACATCAAGGCTTTCTTTGTCGACAAAACCGGCAAGAACCCCGACCAGCAGAGCCCGATTCGCTTGAAGCCGAAGAACGAAGCCAAGGCTTAGCGGATGGACTCAACGATGCGTGGGTGGGGAAGCTCGAGCACGTACCCCTTATCCCCCAGGTGAATCCGCCCGGTAAAGCGGATCAGCACAGCTTTCTTGACCGTACCACCGTTGCTCTTGAGCGCATCCAGATTGTTGAAGAACTCGAGCTTAGGTCGGTCGGAGACAAATTCCAGCGTTCCGTCGGGCTTAGCTTGCCCGCCATCAATCGTCGTGATGCTGCGGTGAGGCACCACCGGTGTTGAGTCGGACAAGGTGACAACGGCATAGACCGTACCCACCTTACCCTCAACCGGCACCGAGAAGCGAGTCAGGATGCTTCCGTTGCTATACGGCTTAATCCAGACGGGGAGAACGCTCGGTACGGCTGTTTAGGCAAAACTCGCTCATTGACAAAGTTCATGTAGAAAACTCTCGCGTCCACCTTAGTTTGGTCATCGCCAAGCATGAAGGAAGCAGAACCAAGCGTGATTTTGGGGTTGATTAGGCCCTCGAGGCCGACCGGGAGCGAGATTGCGTTGCTCAGGGAGTGAAGGAAAACGCTGTCTAAGGATATAGCTGCCGCCAAACGACGTGAAGGCCAGCTCCTCGGGTTTTTCGTGGTGCTGGATGTAACTTTTGCGGAGGTGTAGGGCGGGTTGGTTAGGTAGGGAGAGCTCTGAGGAACTCTGCTGACTCCTTCACGGCGATGCCTTGTTTGCCCAAAGTCTCCTGCAAACTGGCGATGCTAAGCCAGCTCTGTCGGCCGTCGAAGATACAATCTTGCTGCGGTGGAGTCAGGATGAGGCCGGTGCAAAATGGCTTTGGGCCCTAGCGCGTCGCGGCCACCTGCGCTGCCGTCTGCGACCCCAGCCAAATCGCTACGCTCGCCACCAACGCCAGCATCAGCGACGAGCCTGCCAGCACTGGCGCGGCGTGCACACGGAACATTCCCCGGCTGATGGCCTCGGGTGCACCCAGCTCGAGCAAAACCCGCCTCACCGCCTCACCTTCCGGCACGCCCAAAACCCGTAATCGCTCCACCTTCTCCCAGACGTGGCTTTCCAGTTCCTCGCGCACCTGTGCTTTGTGTATGCCCCTCAGCCCGCGTGTGGCCGTGCGGAGATAACGTTCTAGCAGCCCGTTTCTCTGCTTGCTCATGCTGCCCCCTAACGGTTTTGCAGGGCCTGGACAGCCCGATTGAAGGCGCTCCACTCCTGCCGCTTACGTTCCAAAACCCGTCGCCCGGCATCGGTGAGGCGGTAATAGCGCTGCCGGGGGCCACCTTTATCGGAGGGCTGGTGCTCAGCCTCAAGCCAGCCTGTGCGAGTCATACGGTGCAGGGCCGGATAGAGCGAACCCTCCTTGAAGTCGAAAAAGCCCTTGGTGTGGGCATTGGCCTCGGTGATGATTTCCAGCCCGTACATCTCCCCCTCCTCGAGAATCGAAAGCAGGATCAGCTCGAGGTTTCCCTGGAGCAGTTTCTCGTTGAACATTTCTTTGTCCATAGTCTAACTACGTAGTGCGCCTGTGTAGACGGCCTTGTCAAGGGCTAAGAGCTACGTTTCGGTCGTCTGGGTTACAGGTCGTAGGCCAGAAGAGAGGTTCTGGCATGGGACATGAGGCTCGTGACGGTCTTTTGCGCTCAACCGTTAACGGTGAACATAGGTAGTAAGTTGCAATAATAAAACCTGAGTACAGTTATATTAGGTGTGATGAAGGACTATTACGCCATCCTGGGGGTGAGCAGAGAGGCCGGTGCGGATGAGCTAAAAAAGGCTTACCGCAAGCTGGCCCTGCAGTACCACCCCGACAAGAACCCCGGCGACAAGGCCGCCGAAGAGCACTTCAAGGAGATCAACGAAGCCTACGCCGTGCTCAGCGACCCGGAGAAGCGCAGCAACTATGACCGCTACGGCACGGCAACCCCCGGCGGGTTCTCCGGTGGGGCGCAGGGTTTCGGGGACATCTTCGACCTGTTCGAGCAGGTGTTCGGCTTCCGTACGCCGGGCGGTGGGACGGCGAGGGCTCCGCGCGGTGAGGACTTAGAGGCGGTGGTGGAACTCGAGCTCACCGACGTGTTGCACGGGGCCGAAAAGGAGGTGACCTATCACCGCCTGGTGAACTGCGAGACCTGTGGCGGGCAAGGCGGTAAGCGCGAGCCGTGCAGGGCCTGCGGAGGGCACGGCACGGTGGAGCAGGTGCAGCGCACCTTTTTCGGCAATATGGTGGCCCAGGCCCCTTGTGCAGCCTGCCGGGGCCGGGGCTACACCCTCAAAGAGACCTGTGAAACCTGCAAGGGTGCCGGGCGGGTACGCCGCGAGGAGCACCTCAAGGTCCAGATACCCCCCGGTATTGACGACAACCAGCTCCTGCGCGTTTCCGGGATGGGGAACCTAGGGCCGGGCGGTCCCGGCGACCTGTTCGTGCGGCCCCACATCTGGCCCCACCCGCAGCTCCAGCGCGAAGGCCCGCACCTAATTTACTCACTCAATCTCGGTCTTGCCCAAGCCGCGTTGGGGAGCAACGTGCAGGTGCCGGGCCTCGAGGGTGAGACCGAGCTACACGTCCCGCCGGGGACGAGGGACGGCGAAGTCTTCGAGCTAGACGGCAAAGGTTTGCCCTATCCGGGCGGTCGCGGACGCGGGAAGCTCCAGGTGGTGACGACCATCAACGTGCCCACCAACCTGTCGGGGAAGGCCAGGGACCTGCTGCGCCAGTACGCCGAGGAAGTTGGCGAAGAAGTGGCTCCCGATGGCTTCTGGGATAAGGTAAAACGGGTCTTTAGAGGTTGATGTATTGTGGGGTTGTAGGGACACGCCGTGGTGTGCCCCTACGCGCGCCGATCGTCAAGTTGAGGGGAGGGGTATGGCATAATCCCCCCGTCCACTAAGGTCTATCGGTTTAGCACCTAACCACTGGCGACCTCGGACGGCCTCCCTTCGATAAGGGGGCAAAGCAACATCCCTACCTCCCCTTGGAAACGTCATAGTTGACACCTGTTCTGCACGTTATTCTTGCAAACATCAGGGGGTGGCCGTCAGGCCGGAGGGGTTGCCCCTAAGTTTAGCTTTAGCTTGTTGCTTGCTGCTCATCGCTTCTAAGCCATGACCAACCCCGCCCGCTCGGTAAAGGCTTTCTCCAACCCCGACTTGCCCAACACCTCGCCCAGAGCGCGGAAAAACACCCTATAGTGCTCCACCCTGGCGCTCTCGCCCATCAGCCCCAGGCGTAGCACCTTCCCGCTCGTGGGGCCGATGCCGCCTGCCACCGAAACGCCCTTGCTGTACAGGCCTTTGCGGATGTCGGCCTCATTCCAGCCTTTGGGTGGGCGCACCACCAGAACGGTGGGCAGCCGTGCGCCCTCGGCGGCGTAGCCCCGGAAGCCGATTTCTTCTAAGACCCCCAGCACCGCCGCGTACATGGTCTCAGCCCGCTTCTGGCGGTTCTCCAAGCCTTCCTCGAGAGCCAGTTTCAAAGCCTCTTCCAGGGCGAAGTGCAGCGAGACCGGCGAGGTGCAGAAATAGCCCTCCCCCTCCCAGTAGACGGCGACTCGAGAGAGGTCTGAGTACCAACCCCTGGCCTTGCCCAGATGCTCCCGCCCGCGCTTGGACAGGGCGAAGGGAGCCAGTCCTGGAGGGGCCGAAAGGCACTTCTGGCTGCCGGTAAAGGCGTAGTCCACGCCCATCTTTGTCATCGAGAGCGGCATCATGGTGCCGGTCGTCACCGCGTCCAGCATGAATAAAGCTTCATGTTCGTTCGCAAGGTCGGCGATTTCCTGCGCCGGGTTGATGACCCCGGTGCTGGTCTCGCCGTGGACCAGCGTGACGAGCTTGTATTTGCGCTGCGCAAGGGCCTTCTTCACCGCCTGGGGGTCAATCGGCTGGCCGGGTTCGCCGCGCAGGACGGTGTAATCGTGCCGGTACGCCTGGGCGATCTCCACCATCCGCTCGCTGAAGGTTCCGTTGGATAAAATCAGCACGGCCTCGTTCTGGTCAGCTAAGTTGTTCAGCCCCGCCTCCATCCCCAGGCTGGCAGAGCCGGGCATCGCCGCGGTCAAAGCACCTTCACCGGGGTCGAACATCACCCCTAGCATCTCGCGGATGCGGCGGTTGGTGAGCAGCGTTTCCGGGTCCATGTGGCCGCGCATCGGTTTGCCGAGGGCGGCTTGGACGCGGGGGTGAATGGGGCTGGGGCCGGGGGTGAGCAGGATCATCGGTTCCTCCTGGTATGAGTGCAAAAAAACACGTCCCGCATCGGCAGCATCCGACGACCTCTTCTGCTAGAGAAGAGCGCCGTTAGCGGATAGCTCGTGCGGGACGCATCGCTGGTTTTGAATATACAGGGGGTTATGCGGTTTGTAAAGCGAAGATGGACACCGGTCATTTTGTACCAGACAGGGCTTGCCTCTCCGACGCGGTCGCATCAATCGGAGTCTTTACCTGAGCCGGGGTGCTTAACTTTGACCCGGCGGAAGCTCGAGTTCTTCATTGGGCCGTCGCCGAAGATCAGCCAGCCCAGCCGCACCCCGTAGGCCGCGGCAATCCGGGTGAGCAGGCCCGAGGTGGGCAGGAGCTTGTTGTTTTCGTAGGCCCGTAGCTGCTCAGTCGTCACTAGACGGGGGATGTTGATCCACTCGCAGGCTTCGTCAACGTCCCAGCCCGCTTCCATCCGCGCCGCCTGGAGCCGCCAGCCCAGCGAGGTTTCCACGTCTGGGGTGAGGCTCTGCGAGGTTTTGCGGCCCTGGCTGCGGGTGATGGTGTTCTGCCAGGTTAGCCGACTGGGGTGGCTATTTCTGGAGACCATACCCCAGTTTAACCCATCCGGGGGCCAAAGGTCGGTAATGGGAAGGGTCGGGTAGACATGGGCAAAGCCAGAGTGCTATGGTTAAGCCGTCTGGGAGGAATCTGAGTTGGCCTTGGGGTTCTAGCTTCTTGGTGCTGCGCGCCAGGGCAGTTAAAGCGTCTCAGTCCCGGACCGGGCGTGTGCCTGTAGAGTGAAGGAGCAGTATGCAAAGAGGCAAGGTGAAGTGGTTCAATGCGGAGAAGGGCTACGGTTTTATCGAGCGCGAGGGCAACCCTGATGTGTTCGTTCATTACAGCGCCATTCAGTCTCGAGGCTTCCGCAGCCTCAACGAGGGCGATGTGGTGGAATTTGATGTGGAAGAAGGCAAAAACGGCAAGGGCCCTCAGGCCGCCAATGTCACCGTAGTCGAAGCAGCCGGGCGTTACTAAAATCCGTTCCCTACAGAGCCCCTGGTCGGTCCAGGGGCTCTCTTATCCCTGAGGCTTACCTCACACGGCGCCGCACACAAGCCTATAGGCTGATAGAAGATCAAGCCGCGACGTCGAGGCTGTAATCCCTGATGCAGGTGGATGAATGTTTATGCATTATGAAGGTGCCTACCTTGAACCAACCCCTCTCATTCGCAGCGCTAGAATAAACCTAAAGCCATGAAGATTGCAGCGCGTCTAGATTTCATGCCCGTCACCACGCAAGCCGCTCCTGCCGTACACGAGCTGTATCTGCGCTGCCCTACGTACATCGCCCTAATCGGGGGCGACACTCCCACCCTCAACGACATCGAGCGCGAACTCGAGACCCTGCGCCACGACACCCGCCGTCAGGCCCTACTGCTGCTTGCAGGCGACGAGGTGGTGGGTTTTCTCGACTACAAGGTGGCTTACCCTGACCTGCATTCAGCGACGGTGAGCCTGCTGCTGATTGACGAACGGCTACAGAACCAGGGCTTTGGCAGGCTAGCAGTAGAGCAGCTCGAGGCCTTGCTCACGGGCCGTATGGAACGCCTCTACGCGGTGGTTTATGGCAACAACGAGAAAGCCAGGGCGTTCTGGACCCGCCGGGGTTACACCCACACCCGCGACGGCGGGCCCAGCTTGAGCTGGTACGTCAAACCGCTGACCCATTGACTGTGCAGGCGACAGCCCACAAGTTGCGGGGTCGTTGCCGATTTGGTCAGCGCTCTCGTGCCGCTAGCGTCTCCGCAGCGCGGGCGCAGGGGGCACCCCGAGAAGGTTGCTGTGGATGAGGTTACGGGGTGGTTGCCAACGTCGGGGGGGACTGTTTTTAGGTCAGCTCGCCCTGTCTTCCTGCGCTCCCAGGTAGCGAAAACGCGGGATTTTCTGCCCTTCTATTTCGACATCCTCGAGGAACATCGCCAAAGGCCGCACCCACATCGTCTCCGGCTCCTGTCCGTAGCGCGTCTCGTACACCACGAGCCACTCCTCGGTTTCGGAGTGACGCGCCAAGCCATACACCCAGTAGCGTTTGCCCTTGTAGTGCTCGTAAAGACCGTGCTGTAGCTGCAAGACGCACCTCAGTTGGAAATATTCTGGGGCAGAGGTTGGGGGATTGCTAGGGGGACGGCGTTACATGAAGGAAGTCCAGGGTCGAGAGCTAAAACCTTTAGCCCTAGACTCTTGACCCTTGACCCTCAACAGTCTTTTGCCTCACCGCCAATAGGGGCGCGCCGTCTCGAGCAGCCGCACGGCCACCTGGCGGTTGCGCCGCTCGATCTCGGGGCGGCGGGGGATTTCGCTGTAGCCGCCCTCGGGGTCGAGCGGGGTGTGGGTTAGAAAGCGCCCTAATAGGCTGCCCCAGCGCCTCAGCCAAGGCTCGGGCAGGTGGTCGGGGAGCGGCTGGTTTTGCAGCATCAGGTACAGCAAGGCCCAGACCCGGCTGGTGGAATCGAGGTTGTAGCCGCCGCCCAGCGTGTAGATGGCCTTGCCGTCTGCGAAGGCCTCGGCGTACTGCGGGATCAGGGTGAAGAGTTGGCGGTAAGCGTCGGTAGTGAGCAGGATTTCGGCCAGCGGGTCCATGTAGTGGGCATCGGCGCCGCACTGGACTACCAGCACGTCGGGGCGGAACCAACTCAGCGCGGGCTCCAAGGTCATCCCAAAGACCTCCAAATAGCTCGAGTCCTCGGTGAAGGGCTCGAGCGGCACGTTGAGCTTGCGCCCCGTACCCGCCGCTTTGCCGATCTCATGGATGTGCCCGGTGCCGGGAAATAAATAGCGCCCCGATTCGTGAACCGAGAAGGTCAGAACGCTCTCCTCGTCGTAGTGAATCCACTGCACCCCGTCGCCGTGATGCACGTCAATATCGATGTAGGCCACCCGCAACCCTTGCTGGGTGAGATGCCGGATCGCCACAGAGAGATCGTTGTAGACGCAAAACCCCGAGGCCAAGTCGGCCTGAGCGTGGTGCAGCCCGCCGCCGAGCTGCAAAACCTGCTGAGCGTCTCCCCGCATGATTATGCGGGCGGCCTCGAGTGTCCCGCCCACCAGCCAGCGGGTCGCCGCGTCCATGCCTGCGAAGGTCGGAGTGTCGCCGGTGCCGAGGCCGTAGGCACCGAGGTCAGGTGGGATTTCGCCGGTGCTGGCGGCCTCCACCCGGCGCACGAAGGATTCCAGGTGGACACTGCGAACTTCCTCGCGGGTAGCTTGGGGCGGTTCGAGGTACAGCGGGGCTTGGCCCAGCGACCCGAGCAGGTCCAGGAGCATCTCCAGCCGTTGCGGGCTGAAGGGGTGCTGGGGCCCGAAGTTGTACTCGAGGTAGTGCGGGCTGTACAGGACTGGAACGCTCATGTGGATCAGGGTTCCGGGTTCCGGATTCCGGGTTCCGGGGAGAACTTGTCCGGGGGCCAGCGCACCTCGAACCCGCCCGCTCGCAGTTCCTCGGCCAGGCGGTGGGTGTCGAGTGTTCCGACCCGTGCCACCGCGACAACCCCTTCGCTGCTCGAGGGAGAGGTGAGGAGAGAATGGATATTGACGTTTCGCTCGGCCAAGAAGCTGGTCAGCCGGGCCAACTCGCCGGGTCGGTCGAGCAGGGCCACCTCCAGCCGTCCGCTGGGCTTATGCACTCCGGTCAGGTGAAGCAGGGCCTCGAGTAGGTCCACCCCGGTCACGATGCCCACCATCTCGGCCCCATCCATCACCGGCAGCGCCCCGATTTTGCGCTCCCGCATGGCCCGCGCGGCCTCTTCCACCGGATCGAGCGGGTCCGCCGTGACCAGGGGATGGCTCATGACCTCACGAACGGGGGTTTCCAGCGGTTTGACCCCACCTTGGTTGAGGCTGCTCGAGGCCAGCCGGATGTCCCGGTCGGTGACCATCCCCACCACCTGTCCCGCCCGCGTCACCGCGATGTGGCGGATGTTGCGCTCGAGCATCAGCGTGTAAGCCGCGCCCAAGCTCACCGTCTCGTCTACGGTGAGCACCGGGCTTCGCATCACGTCTTTGACAAGCATCGGGTTCAGTCTAAGCCTTAAACGCTATGAGCGACCAGCAATGAGCAGTGAGCTAGAGGCCGACCCCCCGACATTGCCGAGCGCCCCGTAATTTCGTACATCACGAGCATCGCCCAGTGCCCCCTGCGCGCCCAGCGGCATAGCCGCCCCGCTCGCACGGGCAAAGCCCGGCCCTAGCGGGTCTAGTGCTCGCACGGGCAAAGCCCGGCCCTAGCGGGCCTGGTGCTGGTGCGGGTACGGGCGCAGGGGGGCACTAAAAGCAGCAAGGCCACTACCAAAATTGCTGATGACCTCGAGACTTGTGGGGGTCTGCTTTTAGCCCTTCCTCGCTTTTCTGCTTTGGCAAAAGCACCAACCCGCCGCCCCCGCTGGACTACACTCATTAAGACGTGCTGACCCTCCGTGCTCAACTGTTGTGGAACGGCCTGCGCCAAGCGCCCGGCGCTGTGCTGGTGGGCGGTCTGCTGGGCCTCGGGCTGGTGTATCTCGCCTGGGCCGGGACGAGCTGGTTTCTGGATTTTCTGCGCCAGTTTCCCTTAGCCGGAAACGTCGTCGCTGAGCGAACCTTGGGCAGCTTGCTGCTGGTTTTGTCCTCGTCGGTGGTGCTTTCGGCCTTGCCCAACGCGGTAGTGGTGCTCTACACCTCGGAGGATTTGCCCCTGCACCTTTCGCTGCCGCAAACCTCGAGCCGGGTGTTTTTGTTCAAGGTAGGAGAGGTGTTCTCGACCACGGCGCTTCTGCCCACCCTGCTCACCTTGCCCGTGCTCTATGCATACGGAGCGCACTACGGGGCGGCTGCAATCTATTATGTTGGGGCCACGTTAATCGCACCGGCCCTCTTTGCCTTTCCCATCGCACTTGGAGTTGGGTTGGCATTGCCACTGGTGCGTTATGCGCCTGCTGGACGGGCCAGGGAATGGGCAGCCGCAGCCGGGGCAGTCCTGGGTGGCGGGTTGATTTTTCTGTTGCGGGCGCTGCGGCCTGAGGTGCTGCTGCAAACCAATTTTGCCAACCCTGCGCAACTGGATAAGTTCCTGCAAAACTTCCGCGACCCCTCGGCTCCATTCTTGCCGTCCGGCTTGGCTCAATCGGCACTCAAAGCGTTGATTGCTGGAGAAATCGCGCCTCAGTTCTGGATTCTCCTGGGCTTGTCGCTCGGGTTGCTGTTGATTGCGGGACTAGTCGCTGGGTACGCCTACCAGCAAGGCTGGGTGCGGGCTTTGGAAGGAACTGTGCGGGAGCGCGGCATCTTACCGCCTGGCCCGATGGATAGATTATCCCGTCTGGGACTAGCCTGGGCCTTGTGGGTGCGTGACCTACGGCTGTTCTTCCGCGATGCGAACCAAGCGGCGCAGCTTGTTCTGGTTGGGGTTTTGGTCTTGCTTTACACAACTAGCCTTCAATACCTGCCCCTGCAAGAGACTCGCTTCAAGGTCGTCGCCGGATTCCTTCATCTCGCCTTCCAAGGCTTTGTAATTTCAGGGGTGGGGGTGCGGCTGGCGTACCCACTGTACAGCCTCGAGGGCCAAGGCTTCTGGATGCTCCAGACCGGGCCGGTCTCCAAAGCGACAATGCTCCTGACCCGCTTCGCGCTGGCCTTGTTTTTCCTGCTCCCGCTGGGGATTTTGCTGGGGTATTTTTCGCCCAAGGTACTTGGCCTGGATGCCAACCTAACCGCGATTTCCCTGCTCCTGGGCGTTGCCTCCGCTGTCGCCGCAGCCGGGCTCGGGGTTGGTCTGGGAGCGGCGTATCCAAAGTTTGACGCGCCCAACCCGGCGGAAGTGCCCATCGGCATCGGCGGGTTTCTCTACATGGGCCTGAGCCTGCTGCACAGCGCGGGATTGGTGCTCTTGGCCTCGAGGCCGGTCTACCTCGCGTTTACCAAAGGAGAAAATGCGTATTTCTCGAGTCCCGAGGGCGGATTGTGGCTACTGATTTTGCTGGCGGTGACGCTCATTCCTACCGTGCTTGCCCTGATGTTCGGATACCAGCGAATGGGCAACAGATAGGTTTTGGCGCCTGATTTGGAGGTTCCTGAGCGGCCTCGAAGCTTTGGCATACTTTGGTTATCTAACTATTTACAACATTGAACCAAGTAAATGTTAGAAAATGTTGACTTTTCGAGGTTTGTCAGTTATCGTGTCGACATAACAAAACCGAGCAGAACACGCGGATTGTAGTCCTGACCAATATTTATGAACTGCTATGTTGCCTGAGGAGCGCCGTCATAACTTGTTACGTCTCACTGCCGAGCGCGGCAGGGTCAAGGTTTCTGAGCTAGCGCGGCAATTCGAGGTTTCGGAGATGACCATCCATCGTGATATCCAGCTTTTAGAGGCCCAGGGCTTGGTGCGCAAAATGCACGGTGGGGTGGCCCTGGCAGGGGTGCAGGAGACCCCCTACCGCGAGCGCATTGTTCAGCAACATGCCCAGAAGCGGGCCATCGCCGAGGCGGCGGTGGGGATGGTTCGGCCCGGATATACGGTCTACCTCTCGCCCGGCACCACTACCACCGAAATCGCCCGCCTGCTGCCACAAAAAGACCTGACTGTCGTCACCAACAGTCTGCCCATTGCACAGGAGCTGATGCACACCACCGAACTCGAGGTCATCCTCACCGGCGGTTCGGTGCGCCGGTACGCGGAGGCGCTGGTCGGCCCTGCCGCGGAGGCCAGCCTGGCACAGCTTTTCATCAACCTGGCCTTTATCGGCATTACCGGGATGGACCCGGAGGGCGGCCTCACCGTCTACTCCGAAACCGAGGCCAGAGTGCTCCAGGCGGTGCTGCGGGCCTCACGAAAATCTGTGTTGGTCGCCGACAGTACCAAGTGGGGTCGGGTGATGGGGCCGCGGGTCGCGGCTCTTGAGATGGCGCACGTGCTGATCACGGATACAGCTCTGCCGGACGATGCGGTGAAGTACTTGGAGGCCCGTGATGTGGCGGTCACCCGTGTAGAGGCAAGCGAGGTGAAGGCGTGAGAGCTCTGCTGATAGACGCACCGGGAAAGCTCCGGCTGGGAGAGTTCGAGGAGCGAGGACCCCACCACGGGCGATTGCGCCTAGCGGTCCAGGCGGTGACGGTCTGCGGCTCCGATCTGCACTATTACAAAGAAGGCGGCATCGGCGGCGCTGTCGTGCGCGAGCCGTTCGTGATGGGGCATGAGTTTTCCGGCATCGTGGATGACAAGCGTGGTGAGGAATACGGCTTGCCCAAGGGCACTTTGGTCGCGGTGGACCCTGCCGAGCCTTGTGGGCACTGTGAGTGGTGCGCGGGGGGCCATCCGAACCTGTGCCCGGACGTGCAATTCGCCGGTTCGCCGCCGGTGCAGGGCGCGATGCGTGAGTTTTTCTGGGCCAAGCCGGAGAACCTGTTCAAGCTGCCCGCTGGGTTTGACGCGGCGGATGCGGCCCTGCTCGAGCCTCTGGGGGTCGCCATTCACGCGGTGGACCTCGCCAAACTCAAGCTGGGCTCGAGCGTCGCTGTTGTGGGTGCCGGAGCCATCGGGCTTTATCTATTGCAGGTGGCGCGGGTCGCCGGGGCTGGAGAGATACACGTTCTGGAGCCCCTGGAGTATCGTCGCCGCAAAGCCCTCGACCTCGGCGTGGACGCGGTGTGGGCCACGCCCGAGGAGCTTCTGAAGGCAACCCAAGGGCGTGGGGTGGATGTGGTTCTAGAGGCCACCGACAGCCCACGAGGTCCTGAAGACGCCTGTACGATCGTGCGGGTCGGTGGGAAAGTAGTGCTGGTGGGTATTCCTGACGGTGACTCCTTCACCCTGACCGCCTCGCAGGCGCGGCGCAAAGGGCTAACGATTAAGCTCTCGAGGCGCATGGGCCACGTCTATCCCAGGGCCATCCGTCTGGCCACTACCGGACGGGTGAATCTGCGGGCAGTCGTCACCCATAATTTCTTGCTTGACCAAGGCCCCCAGGCCTTCGCCCTGCAATCCGAACGGCGCGACGGCGTGATTAAGAGCGTCATCTACATCCAACCCCCGAAGGATTAGGGGTTGGGTGCGATGAACCGAGTGGAGGAGGTAAGCGTGAAAGGTTTAGGTAAGCGGGTCGCAACATTAGGTTTAGCCGCGCTCGTCGGGGGCGCGGCCTGGGCGCAGGGCTGGTCTTTGGCTGATGCCGCCAAGCCTTACACCGGAACCCAGATCAAAGCCATCTTCCTCGACCGGCCCGGCTACAAAGCCGCCGCCCAGCTCATCCCCGAGTTCGAGAAGATCACTGGGATCAAAGTTAACACCGAGGTGATTCCCTACGAGAATACCCGGGAGAAGATCGTCCTTGACATGGCCGCGCAGGGCGGGGAGTACGATGTGGTGCTCACCGATGTGGTGTGGATCGGGGAGTTCGCCTCAAATGGATGGCTCGTGCCCTTGGAGAAGTTCTACAGCGACCCCAAGTTGGCCGACCCCGCGCTCAACCTCAAAGGCTTCTTCCCGGTTCTGCTCGATAGCTTCGGCACCTGGGACAAAAAGGTCTACGGCTTGCCTTTTGACAACTACGCCGGGCTACTGTTCTACAACAAGTGCATGTTGCAGAAAGCGGGGTTCAACAAACCGCCCGTGACCTGGGATGAGCTGCTGAAAACCTACGCCCCCAAGCTCACCAACGCGAAAGCCGGAACCTATGCCTTCGCCCTGCAATCCCGCCGCGGCGAGACCCAGAGTGCGGATAGCTTTATGCGGGTGCTGTGGCCCTTCGGTGGCTCGCTCATCAACCCCGAGACTTTCGAGCCTAACCTGCTGTCGCCTGCCTCACAGCGGGGTCTCCAGTTCCGCCAGGACCTGATGAGGTACATGCCCCCAGGCATCGTGGACTATGACCACAACGAGGCGGTGAACGCGCTGGCCCAGGGTAAGGTCGCCATGATCACCGAGTGGAGCGCCTTCAACGGCACCCTCACTGACCCCAAGTCCTCCAAGCTCGGCAACTGCCTTGGGGTAGCGACTGAACCCGCGGGCCCGGCGGGCATTAAGGGGGCACTGGGCGGCTTCAGCTACGGGGTGAATGCCTTCAGCCCGGCGGAGCGGCAGGCGGCAGCCTACTTGTTCATCCAGTGGATCACGAGCGAAGCCAAAGCCAAGGATTACGTGCGGGCGGGCGGGGTCTCGGCCCGGATGAGTGTTTACAAAGACCCGGCTATCCAGAAACAATTCCCCTTCACCGTGCCGATGGTCAAGGCCTGGGAGCAGGCTAACCCCGTCTTCCGCCCGCGTTTCCCCGAGTGGCCCTCGATCTCCGAGGTGATCGCCCAGACCGGTACGGAGATGATGCTCGGCAAGGTCTCGGTCAAGGACGGCGCGGCGCAGATCAATGCCAAGGTGAAGGAGATTCTGCAAAAGGCTGGGTACTACGACGGGAAAAAGCCGAAGCTGCAATAAGGTGGCCGATAACCGCTGACCGCGGAGGCAAAAAACCAAGAGCCGGTCTTAGCTTTTGCCTCCGCGGTCAACGATAGATATGGACACACCTATGACCGACCTGCGAATGATGGCCGACCAAGCCCTTGCCGAAATTAGGGGGGTGTTTCAGGGCGTCGCCCCCAGCATGGCTGAACCTTTGCTGGATGAAATAATCAGAGCCCGCCGCATCGCCACTTATGGTGTGGGCCGCGAGGGGCTGATGATGAAGGCGCTGTGCATGCGGCTGTTTCACCTAGGCCTGGATGCCCACGTGGTTGGGGATATGACCACGCCGCCGCTCGGTGCGGGTGACCTGCTGCTGGTGAGCGCGGGGCCGGGGCAGTTCTCGACCGTGGAGGCGCTGGTAGGGGTTGCCAAGAGGGCCGGTGCGCGTACGCTCTGTATCACCGCGCAGCCGGGCGGGGTGGTGCCCAAGCTATGCGACACGGTAATCCACTTGCCCGCCCAGACGATGGCGAATGACCAGTCTGGCAAGACTTCTTTATTGCCGATGGGGAGCCTCTTTGAAGCGGTGCAACTGGTGTTTTTCGACCTGGTATCCATCCTTTTGCGCGAGCGGCTGGGGCAGAGTGCGCAGAAGATGCGCAGCAGGCACACCAACTTGGAGTAGGCATGTGGTCGGTTCGCACCCGTAACCTTTTCCTCGCCCCCACGGTGCTGGTGTTGTTGGGGGTGGGGATATTTCCTTTGCTGTTCGCGCTCAACGTCTCGCTGCGCAACTATCAGATCACCAAGCCGGGACTGGGGTTCGGCTGGAACAACTTCGCCAACTATACGCAAGTCCTCACCGACTCGTACTTTTGGGAGTCACTGGGCCGCACGTTTCTGTTTTTAGGGATGACGCTACCGGTGCAGTTTCTGCTGGGTTTGGGCATTGCCCTGTTGCTCCACCGCAAAGATTGGGCGCTCCTGCGCTCGGTAGCCCGGGTCGCGCTGGTTATTCCGCTTGCAACAACCCCCGCCGTGGTCGGGCTGGTCGGACGGCTGATCTTCGACAGCGACTTCGGCCTGGCGAACTGGCTGGTCACGCTCACGGGCACGGCAAAAGTTACTTTCCTCGGCGACCCAAACCTCGCCTTGTTCGCGGTGGCCTTTATGGACACCTGGCAGTGGACGCCCTTTTTCGCGCTCGTGTTGTTGGCGAGCCTGACCGCCGTGCCACAAGAAGCGGTGGAGGCTGCGACTTTGGAAACGGACCGACGCTGGGATTTGTTCCGCTTCGTGGAGTGGCCCTACCTCTTGCCGGGTCTGACCGCTGTCTTGATTCTCCGAACGGCTGACGCCATGAAGCTCTTTGACCTGATCTTCGTGATGACCCGTGGCGGCCCCGGTTCGGCGACTGAACTGGTGAGCGTCTACACCCAGCGCATCGGGTTCCGGGTCTTCGACCAGGGGGTAGCGGCGGCGATGGCGATTCTGCTGCTGGTGGTGACAATTGTGCTCTCGAGGCTCTACATCCGCATCTTCTACCGGGAGACGCAGTGAAAGGATGTCGAAGGTCTAAGGTTGAATGGGAAAACTGTCATGACCAAAGCGGATACGACTTCTAAAGCTACGGCGCGGCCTCAAGCCCGGCCCAACGTCGGGCACATCCTCGCGGGGATCGCGTTGGTAATTATCATCGTGGCGACGGTGTTTCCCTTCTTCTGGATGGTGGCCTCTTCGCTCAAAACTCGGGCCGATATTTTGGCTTTTCCGCCCGTCTGGACATTCGCACCGACGTTGGAGCACTACCGCGAGGCCTTGTTCCGCGTGGACGTGGCGAAGTCACTCGTCAACTCGTTAGTCGTCGCGGTGGCTTCAACCGGATTAGCCCTGCTGGTTGGCACTCCGGCAGCCTACGCGCTCGCCCGCTGGGACTGGAAGGGCAAGCGCGATTTGTGGTTTTGGATCATCTCCAACCGCTTTATGTCGCCCATCGTCTTAGCCCTGCCGTTCTTCCTGCTGGCGAGGACTTTAGGCGTGCTGGACAACGTGTGGACGCTGGTCGCCATCTACCTGACCTTCAACATCCCCATCGTGGTGTGGATTGTGATGGACCAGTTCCGCGCCGTGCCCCGCGAACTCGACGAGGCCGCCGTCGTGGACGGGGCTACCCCCTGGGTGGCGTTCTGGCGGGTGGTGCTGCCGCTGACCGTGCCGGGGGTGGTGGTCTCGGCGATTCTCTGCTTCATCTTTAGTTGGAACGAGCTGCTGTACGCGCTCGTCCTGACCCGTGCGGCCTCCCGCACCGCGCCGGTCGCCGCAACTTCCTTCATGAGCGGGTACGACCTGCCTTGGGGCGAAATCATGGCGACGGGGACGATGATCGTGCTGCCGGTGATCGTGTTTGCGATGCTGGTCTCGAGGCATCTCGTGCGCGGCCTGACCCTGGGTGCGGTGAAATGAACCCGCTCGGCATCAATTTAAGCTTCGCCGTCAAGCGCTGGGTCGAGCCGGAAGCCTGGGCTGAAAAGGTCGCGTCAACCGGGTTGAGCCTCGTACAGTTCTCTTTCGATTTGATTGACCCTTTGTGGCCTGCTCATTTGCGTAGTTCGTTGGCGAAAGCGCACGGCGAGGCTGCGAAGAGGCGTGGCCTCGAGATCCACAGCGCTTTCGTCGGGCTGGCCTGCTACACCTACAACAACCTCTTGCACCCGATTCCCGAGGGCCGTGAGGCGGCGAAGCTGTGGTGGCATAGGGCCATCGAGACCGCGATTGAGCTGGGCACAACAAGAGTTGGCGGACCCGTGGGCGGGATGTCCGTTCAGGACGATGCAAACCCTGCTAAAAGAAACGAGCGCCTGACGGTGCTCCGCGAAGATTTGCGGGAGCTGCTCGAGTACGCCCGCAGCCTCGGCATCACCGAATGGCTGATCGAGCCCACGCCCCTGACCCGCGAAACCCCGTTTACACCGGAGGAATCCGAAGGGTTGCTGAACGATTTATCCGGTAGCGTCCCCGTGAAGCTGTGCGTAGACGTAGGGCACGCCTTGTACCGCCCGCTATACGGGGAAAAGGCGCGGCTCGAGCTGTGGCTCGCCCTCAGAGACCGTGTGGGACTGCTCCACCTGCAACAAACCGACGGTTTGAGCGATTCGCACTGGGGCTTCAACGACTCGAAGGGCATCGTCAAACTCCCCGAAATTCGTGACCTGCTGCACCGGACGGGGCATAGGGATTTGCCGGTGGTGCTCGAGGTTTTCTATCCGTTCGAGGTGGCGGATGAGCATGTGTGGCAGGATGTGGCCCTGAGCATCGCCAAAATCCGCCAAGCCTGGCTTTGACCTTTTGCGCCTCACATCCTGGACGGTGAATTTGCACTTTCATAAATCACGTCTGGGATGGGAAGTCATCCGTTTTGTAAACTGATGGCAGAGGTTTCCCATGTTTGACTTTCTGCACGTCTCCGAGCTGCTCACCCCCGAAGAGCGCGATATCCAGCGTGCCGCGCGGAAGTTCTTAGAGGCCGAAACTCTGCCGCACATCAACGAGTGGTGGGAGAACGCTGAGTTTCCGACGCACTTAATCCGGAGGTTCGGCGAGATGGGCTTCCTGGGCACGACGATTCCGACTGAATACGGCGGCCTGGGCGCTTCAGCCGCCAGCTACGGCGTGGTGGGGTACGAACTCGAGCGCATTGACAGCGGCCTGCGCAGCTTTTGCAGCGTCCAGTCTAGTTTGGTGATGTACCCGATTTACGCCTTCGGCTCGGAGGAGCAGCGGCGCGAGTACCTGCCCAAGCTGGCGAGCGGCGAGTACGTCGGCTGCTTCGGCCTCACCGAGTCCGACGGCGGCAGCGACCCCGACGGCAACATGAAGACCCGCGCCCGCCGCGACGGCGACGCCTACGTGCTGAACGGCTCCAAGATGTGGATCACCAACGGCAACCTGGCCCACATCGCGGTGGTCTGGGCTAAGGACGACGAGGGCACGGTGCGCGGTTTCATCGTCCCCACCGACACCAAAGGCTTCAAGGCCAACAAGATTGGGCACAAAATCTCGCTCCGCGCCTCGGTGACGAGCGAGCTGGTCTTCGAGGACGTGCGCGTCCCGATGAGTGCGATGCTCCCCGGCGTGAAGGGGCTCAAAGGCCCGCTGTCCTGCCTGACCCAAGCCCGCTACGGCATCGCCTGGGGGGCACTGGGGGCCTTGGAGGCCGTCTACACCGAGGCCCTGGACTATGCCAAGAGCCGCACCACCTTCGGCTCTAGCATCGCTAGCCGCCAACTGGTGCAGGAAAAGCTCGTCCGCATGGCCTCCGACCACACCAAGGGCCTGCTCCTGGCCTGGCGGCTGAGCCAACTCAAGGACGCGGGGACACTTAAACCGGCGCAAGTCTCGCTGGGCAAGCGTGACAACGTGCGGGCGGCGCTCAACGGGGCCAGGGCCGCGCGGGAAATCCTGGGTGGGAGCGGGATTACGCTCGAGTACCACAGCATCCGCCACATGCTGAACCTGGAAACCGTGGACACCTACGAGGGAACCCACGACATCCACACCCTGATTCTGGGGCGCGAGTTCACCGGCGAGAACGCGCTGGGGGAGAGCCCGAAGAAGGAATCGGTGGGCTCGAGAAGCTAAGTAATTTGCGGATGAACACGAATTTTTAGATAAAAGGATAGACCCTTTAAAGACTTAGGCGATAAAGATACGCGAGAACAATGGTTGCAGGGAATAGCAAATTGGCTTGGTGTGGACTGGCTTAGTGAGCCAGCGAATCACCCAATACAAGCTCTATGGAGGCGGAAAGATTGGGTTGCAACGAGCGAGTTGTTAACAATAGGTGAAGCTCTGGAAAAAATACGAGCGGTTGCATCTTCTAGCTTCTAGATGGCTAAAGCAAGCAGCTAACCGCGCAAAGAAAAGTGATAGGGGGGAGGTTGCAGGAGCTATCTGAAATGATTGCTGCTAGAGTTCTCGACCATGGATATCATAAGGTGACTTTGCCAAAGCCAGGTGAGCCTGGCTTTGATCTTTGGTTGACGTTCCCTAATAACTCCAGACTTAGAGTTTCCTGCCGCGCATTACTGCCCTCCGATGCTGAACTTAAGTTCCAAAAGAGTATGGAACTTATACAACGTCTTTGCCCACTGATGGTTCCTCCAAGCTCGCCTAGTCTTGTGCTCCTATCCTGGTTAGGAGGAACCTTACCGCGTGGAGAAATACTAATTTCTGCGCTACCTCGGTTTGTGGAAGCTTATAGGAGGTAGCAACCCTCTGGAAGAGGTTATGAGGTAATGGTGAAAGCGAACTAGCGACACAACCAAACCATCCACCACATGAAGAGCTTTTATTGATATAGTTATCAACAGAGTCAATGAAAGTCAACTTGGAAGTGCAATATCACCCCGAGTACGAAGGCGAGTTTGAGCCTTACATCGCCCGCATCCCGAGCTGATGGGCTATGGCAACGCACCCGAAGAGGCCATCAACGACGTGCTGGGATTTCTCGAGGAGCACCTAGGCAAAAACTTCAAGGTCGTGCGGGAAGAAGTGGCGCTCGAGCTTGCCAGCTAGTATGCAAATCATCCGCGCGAGTTTAGACCACCTCAGGGCTCTCGTCCTGCTCGTGGATGCCTACCGCCAGTTCTACAAACAGCCCTCCGACCCGGAAGCGGTGCGCGAGTACGTGCGGGAGCGGCTCGAGAATGACGAGTGTGTGGTTTTTTTGGCGCTCGAGGGCGAAAAGGCGCTCGGCTTCACCCTGCTTTACCACCACTGGAGCACCGTCGCGCTCGGCCACGTCTGGCTGCTCAACGACCTGTTCATCACGCCCGAGGCCCGGCGGGGAGGCGTGGCCTGGGCCTTGATGGAGGCGGCTCGAGACTTCGCCCAAGCCGATGGCGGTAAGCGAATGTGGCTGCGCACCGCCGTGGACAACGTGCAAGCCCAAGCGCTCTACGAAAAGTTCGGCATGGTGCGCGACGTGCAGTTCTACCGCTACGACCTAGTGTTTTAGCCTCCCCTTGGGCACGGGATTATCTGCACCCGTCCTAAACGTGATTATCCGCGAACATCAGGGGAGGTGGCGCAAATGCGCCGGAGGGGTTGCCCTTGACCTTTGACCTTCGACAACCACCGAACAATCCGCCTCCAAGCATGGCCTAAACTCTCGATATGAGCGCACTCGCCGGACTCAAAGTTTTAGACCTCTCCCGCGTGCTGGCAGGCCCCTACTGCACCCAAACCCTGGCCGACCTGGGGGCCGAGGTGTGGAAGCTCGAGCCCTTCTGGGGCGACGAAACGAGAGCCTGGGGGCCGCCCTTCATCGAGCCCGACGAGTACGCCGATTGGAAGGTGGGAGCAGCAGGGGAGAGTGCTTATTATCTCTCGGTCAACCGGGGCAAAAAGAGCGTCGCTGTCAACCTGAAAGACCTGCGCGGTCAGGAAATTGTGCGGCGGCTGGCGAGCCGGGCAGATGTGCTGCTCGAGAACTACAAGGTAGGCGATTTAGCCCGCTACGGGCTGGATTACGAGACCTTGCGAAAGCTCAATCCCAGACTGGTGTATTGCTCCATCACCGGTTTCGGGCAGACCGGGCCGAGGGCTTCCGAACCCGGCTACGATGCGGCTTTGCAGGGCTACACCGGTATCATGTCGGTCACGGGCGAGACCGATGGCCCGCCGATGAAGGTGGGCGTGGCTTGGATTGATTTGCTTACCGGCATCACCGCCACCAATGCGATTCTCGCGGCATTGCTCGAGCGCGAAAAAAGCGGTCAGGGACAGTACATAGACCTCTCGCTGTTCGACGTGAGCTTGGCGGCGATGGCGAACCTAGCGCAGAGCTATTTAGTTACCGGCAAAGCTCCCATGCGCAAGGGGAATGCCCACGCGCAAATCGTCCCCTATGGGGCTTTCCCCACCTCGGATGGCTGGATTGTGCTCGCGGTGGGCAACGACTCTCAGTATCAAAAACTGTGTGAGACGATTGGACGCGCGGAGCTTTGGGCGGATGAACGCTTCAGAACCAATCCTGGACGGGTCACGCACCGCGATGAACTCATCGCCAAGCTCTCGGAAATCACCAAGACGCAGTCCAAGTCGCACTGGCTCTCTCTTCTACAAGCCGCAGGCGTGCCCTGCGCCCCGGTGAATGACCTCGAGGGAGCCTTCGCCGATCCGCAGACCGAAGCCCGGAAGATGCGCCAGGAACTCGAGCACCCCACCCTTGGCTCGGTTCCGATGGTTGGCTCACCGCTGGCGTTTTTATCGCGCACACCGGCGAAACTTGGCTCGCATCCGCCCCTGTTGGGGGAACACACGCTCGAGGTTTTGACCGGAGTTCTCGGTCTGAGTGAAAAACAAGTCAGCGAGTTGGAGAGGGCTCAAGTAATACGAACTGCTAAGCACTAGGAATCCCCGCCAGCAAGGCATTCTCGAGGCCCTGAGAATCGCCGACGGGGACATGAACTCGTTTTTAGGCTTCGACCGGAATGCTGGCCGGGTCTAAGTTGGTGTACACGTCCTGCACGTCGTCGAGCTCTTCCAAAGCCTCCGTCATCCGCAGCACCTTTTCCGCATCCTCCGCGCCTAAGCTCATCACGTTTTGCGGAACCATGGTTATAGATACGTCCTCGGGCTTGAACTTTTTGGCCTTGAGCGCTTCGGAAACGGTGTAAACTTCGTGCGGGTCGGTGTAAACCTCCAAGCCCTCCTCGCTTTCCTGCAAGTCCAACGCACCGGCCTCGATGGCGGCTTCCTGAGCGGCGTCGGTGTTGGGCTCGAGCCAGATATATCCGCGCCGGTCAAACTGCCAGGCCACCGCGCCGCTCGCCCCCAGACTGCCGCCGTGCTTGCTAAAAACGTGGCGAACCTCCGCCACGGTGCGCTGGCGGTTGTCGGTCACGGCGTTCACGATAATCGCCACTCCGCCCGGCGCGTAGCCCTCGTAGACCACCTCTTCGTAGTGGCTACCTTCATCGTCGCCGCCCGCCAGCCGCTTGAGCAGGCGGTCAATATTGTCGCTGGGAACATCCTCGTACTTCGCCGCTTCGATGAGGTTGCGCAGGCTGGCATTCGCGGCGGGGTCGGCACTTCCGCCTGCCCTCGCTGCCGCCGAAATCAGCCGCATGTACTTGCTGACCACCTTGCCCTTTTTGAGGTCGTTGGCTGCTTTCTTACGCTTAATCTGTGCCCATTTGCTATGACCAGCCATGATTTCACCGTTCCCCAGTATACTGCGCGGGCGGGAAGCGATGAGCCATGAGCGATGAGCTAAAAATGTCCCAAGTCATACGTCTTACGTGGTACGCCAAAAGTAATATCCTGTCCAGGACAAGATTCTTGCAATCTTAGCTTCGTCATCTTAAAGAGAAAACCTTTTTGCCTTGGCTTAGGACGTACGACGGCCTTAGCTCATTGCTCATCGCTAAACTTTCCCGTCCCCATCTGTACAAACCCTGCAAAATCTGCTACACTTACACTTCGCCTAGCAGGGTCGCACGTGCGACCCTGCTAGGTGGGTGCCGGGGGGCGTTCCGGTTTCGACAGGAACTCTTGAAGGCAATACGGCGTGCCGAGGTTCCGGTGGCCTCGTAAAACACCGGAAAAGCCTTAACTGGCAACAACAGCTACGCTCTCGCGGCTTAAGTCCGTGACGTTCTCCAGAAGCCCAGCCGATGGCGTGCTGGATGAACGACCTAAAGTCGGCTAGCCCAAAGCAAGGCTTCGTAGCCAAGGGTTAAATCTAACGAAGCTCGGTTCACAGCCCCTGTCGGTGGGGAACCTGTGCGCGACATTCAAGCACCGACTACGCACGTAGATGTGTGCTGGACAGGTTTTTGGATAGGGGTTCGATTCCCCTCGCCTCCACCAAAACGCCGCCTCGGGTTTTTGCGAGGCGGTTCTTATTTACCTGAGCGCAGCAGCCGCAGCGAGTTCGCTGTGACGAGCGCGGTGGCTCCGGTGTCAGCGAGAATCGCGGGCCACAATCCGGTGATGCCGAGCAGCGTGGTAACGAGAAAAACCAGCTTCAGGCCGAGGGCGAAGACAATATTCTGCCCGATGACCCGCATGGTGCTTCTCGAGAGCTGCACGAGGTCGCTCACACCCGCTACCTTGTCGCGCAGCAGGGCGGCATCGGCGGTCTCTAGGGCCACCTCGGTTCCGCCGCCCATTGCAATTCCGACATCGGCTTGGGCCAAGGCGGGCGCGTCGTTGATGCCGTCACCGACCATCGCCACCTTGCCCGAAGCTTTGAGTTCCCCGATGAGTTTGAGCTTATCCTCGGGCATCAGCTCGGCTTTCACGTCCAATCCCAGCGGATCAGCGATGGCGCGGCCTGCTCGAGCATTATCGCCTGTCAACATCACGCCTTGCACGCCTAAATCTTTGAGCCTGGCGAGTGCTTCTTTGGCATCAGGGCGGGGTTGGTCCCGGATGGCAATCAGTCCCAAAGGCTTAGGCGGGTTCATCAGCACCACCACGGTCTTTCCCTGGCCTTCCAAATCCGCGACCTGAGCGGAAATCTTAGCATCTAAAGGTTTGAGTTCAGCCGCGTATTTGGGCGACCCGACGGCTAAAGTTTTACCCGCGACTCTCGCCGTCGCCGCCTTGCCTTTGACCGCCTGCCCATCGGTGGATTCAGGGATTTGAACTTTAGCCTCGGATGCTTTATCGAGAATTGCCTTTGCTAACGGGTGCGAGGAGCCGCGTTCCACAGCCGCAGAAAGGCTTAGAAGTTCGCTTTCGGAGACCTCGAGGCCCACCACATCCGTCACCTTCGGTTTGCCTAGCGTCAAGGTCCCGGTTTTGTCGAAGGCGACCGTCTTAACCGAGCCTAGAGTCTCGAGCACCGCGCCGCCTTTTATCAATAAGCCACGTCTAGCTCCGGCGGAAATTGCCGAAGTAATCGCGGCGGGGACGCTCAAAACTAGAGCACACGGGCAGCCGATGAGGAGTAGGGCGAGCCCTTTATAAAGCCATTCATGCCACCCCGCGCCGAAGAAAAGGGGTGGAACTACCGCAACCAGGGCGGCGACGAGGAGCACTCCAGGTGTGTAGTACCAGCTGAAGCGGTCAATGAAGCGGGCCGTCGGAGCCTTGCTTTCCTGCGTCTCCTCGACCATGTGCAGGATGCGGGCGATGGTGTTGTCTTGTGGGTCTTTGTCCACCCGCACCCTCAGAACGCCGTCGGTATTGATGCTGCCTGCGTATACGCTGTCGCCAGGGCCTTTGTTCACCGGTACCGATTCACCGGTTACGGGCGAGTCGTCGAGGGCAGAATTACCGGTGAGGATCGTGCCATCGGCGGGTACCCGTCCACCAGGCTGGACCTGCACAGTTTGACCAACTTTCAGGCTGCTGGCCTTGACTTCGTGGGTGTGTTCGCCGTGGACGAGAATTGCCGTTTTGGGCGCAAGGCTCGAGAGTGCCTTAATCCCTGCCCTGGCCCGGCCCGCTGCCACGCCCTCGAGCAACTCCCCTACGGCAAACAGGAACACCACCACGGCTGCTTCGGGAGCCTGATTAATCAGCAAGGCCCCAGCAGCCGCGAGGGTGACGAGAAGGTTGATGCCGAAGGGGTTTCCGACCAGCACCGAGGCCCAAGCTTTGCGGGTTAAAGGCCAAACCCCAATCAGCGTCGCGGCGACGTAGCCCCAACGTGCGAGACTTGGTTCAACCAGACCGAATAGGTAAGCCAAGCCCAAAAGAGCGCCGGTGACGAGAACCAGGCGGCCTTGACGCGTGGCGTACCACCCTTTGTTCTCGAGAGCATGGTCGGCATTGGTCTCAGAATGGTCATGCCCGTGCCCGTCCTGGTTTTTGTGTGCCGCAATCCCCTCGTCCTGGAGGGAAGCCATTTGCAGCTTGGGTTTGTAACCCAGCGAGCGGATTTTGGCCTCGAGCTTATCCCTACTGGTCACGGATTCATCGAGATTGAGTTCGAGAATCTGCGTGGCGAAGGCTACTCTCGGGTTCGCAGCTCCCGGAGTTTTGTTCACCAACGCCTCGATTTTGCTGGCACAATCGGCACAGTCCATCCCTTCGACCAAGTAGCAGAGTTTGGGGCTGGTCTGGACGGGTTTGGTGTTCAAGATTCCTCCTATAAAACCGATCGATAACGGAAATTCAATATCTGAATAACCGTTCAAGTGTCATCTGTAGTGTAGCAGTCTAAGCCGGTTCCTTCAATGCTCAAGCTACTATCAACCCATGACCGCTTTCGCCTGCGACATGACCGCGATGAACTCCGAGCAACGCGCCTGCTATTGGGATTTGCTCGCCTCGCTGCATAAAAATCGGTTTGCCTTGGAGGAGCTTCCGAACGGCTACGCGATGCGCTTTGCCTATGACGAAGGTTTGGTGACGGAGTTAATCGAGTTTGTGACGCTAGAGCGCCTGTGCTGCTTGTTCCTGACGCTGGCCGTGGAACTCGAGAGTTCCGGTGGTCCGATGCGCCTCCGGCTCACCGGAGCCGATGGGGTCAAGCCTTTTTTGGTAGCGGAGTTGGGTTGTAGGGGGCTCGAGGCTGACCCTCTTTCACACCCCACCCATCAATCCGGCAGAACTGTACAGACGTATGGCTATACGTCCGCCCACGCGCGTCAACCGTCAACATCTCGGGTAGAAAAAGACGTATTTCCGTGCCCCAGAAATCGTGTGCTGGAGCGCAGATGAAATTCTTTGACTTCGCCCAGAACGACAACGTTTTGGATTTGGTGATTTGGGTACGGATGCGCGCCGGGCGTAGCGCTGCTACGCCCCTACAAAGGCCGGTTTCGCGTATGAGGTTTTTGCGGTCAACGGTCAACGTTTTGCGTCTTGCGCTTGGCGTTGGACGTTCGATTACTCCCCGGCGTGCTCGAGCCGCGAACCGCTACTCCCCGGCATGCTCCAGGGCATACCGCAGAATCGTCGCCACGTGCCCGTCGGCTAAGCGGTAAAAAACATGGCAGCTTTCCTTGCGGGCCTCTACCAGCCGGACGCCGCGCAACAGGCGCAACTGGTGCGAGACTGCCGACTCACTCATCCCCACCACCCCCGCCAGGTCGCCCACGCAAAGTTCCCCTGCCGCCCGCAGTGCCGAGAGAATCCGCATCCGCGTGGGGTCGGCCACCGCCTTGAGCAACTCCGAGGCCCCGCCCACTAGGGCTTCGGAGGGCAGACCAGCCCTGGCCTTTTCCACCGCTGCCGGGTCCACAACCATAGCCCTATCCTAAGGCTCCCGGCTCATTTGAGCGCCCTCCCTCACATTATTTAGCCCGTTAGCGCTAGCCTAAGAGCGTGCGTCCGTTGCGTGGCGTGGTCATTGCCTTGCTCCTCCTGGCGGTGTGGGGGCCGAGCCTGCCGCTACAGCCGGTGCGGACGGTGGTGCTGCTCGACCAAAGCCCTTCGGCAAGGGACGCAGTGTGGAAACTGGCCCCGCAGCTCGACTTGCCAGGAGCGGAATATGTAGCCTTCGCCAGCGGGGCTGCTCAGGTTGGCTCGGCTGCGGCCCGCAGGCTGGATTTGGGCGAAGGCACCAACCTCGCCGCTGCCCTAATAAGAGCCCAGGAACTCCGCCCTGACCGCATCGTGCTGGTCTCGGACGGGTTATTTCAGGACCGCACTCAACCCCCTGCTGTCCCGGTCTATGGCCTTTACCAGCCGCCCAGCCCCAATCTTTCCCTCTCGCTTCTTGGTCCGGCGCTGCCTACCAAGGGCGAAACGGTCGAGGTGCGGGCGGTTTTGGAAGCAACGGCGCAGACCAAAGCCAGGCTCGTGCTGGACGGGCCGAATGGGCGGCTTACGAGGGACCTCTCGGTAGAACCGGGCCGCCAGAGCACCGGCTATCGCTTTACCCTAAACGGCCCTTCTTCCATCACCGCCCGCGTCGAAAGCCCATTGGGGACGAAGGAAACCAAGCTCGAGCTTTCCCCCTCGGATAGCACTCGGGTCTGGGTAGTCGGCGACGACGCGCTGGCGCGCTACCTCAAGGCCCAGGGATTCGCGGCGGAGGCGCGCAAAAACATCAGCGTGCCGATCCGGGCTGAGGTGGTGGCGTTGGGGGTGGGGGCCAGAGACCTCTCGGCGGGCGAAATTGACGCCCTGCAAGCTTTCCTGGACGGGGGTGGGAGCCTGCTCTGGACGGCGACCCCCAAAGGGCTTTTCTTTGGCGGCTGGGAGCGCACCAGTCTGGCCGAGGCCATCCCGGTCGAGCCAGTCGAGGAGCCCGGCGGGGTGGGGCTGGTGCTGGTGCTCGACGTTTCGGGGAGCATGCTCGAGGCCGATAAGCTCGGTCTGGCGGTAGAAGGGGCGCTCGAGCTGATCCGCTCGGCCCGGCCCCAGGACTATATCGGGGTGGTGACCTTTTCCTCCGGGCGGCGCTGGCTGTTCAGACCGCGCCCGATGACGGAGCAGGGGCGCAAGGAGGCCGAAAGCCTGCTGACCTCGGCGGCGGCGGGCGGCGGGACCCGCATGGGCGGGGCTTACAACGAGGCGTTGCAGGCCTTGGACACCACCCCCACCAAGTCCAAACAGGTGCTGGTGCTCACCGACGGCCTGGTCGAGGACAACACCGCCGCCCTGCTGCAAGCCGCCCAGAAGGCCGCGCCGACGGTCAAGACCAACACCGTGGCGCTGGGTTCGGACGCCGACAGTAATTTCCTCAAGTCGCTGGCAAACGCCGGGGAAGGGAGTTTTTGGAAGGTGCCCAGCCCGCAGGACCTGCCCCGGTTTTTCCTCGAGGAGGCCCAGCGAGCCTTCCAGCGCAAGGCCCTGGTGGGCAGCTTTCCCGTGTCGGTGCGGCCTCACCCGGTCACCCGCGACCTGAATCCACCGCCGCTTTCGGTAATTCTGCCTGCCAAGGCTAAACCCTGGGCGCAGAACCTGATCACCTCGGGTGAGGACAGCGTGCTGGCAGTGGGGGAGAGCGGGCGCGGGCGGGTGGCGGCACTCGCCACCGACCTCTCCCGCTCATGGCGCGGTTGGCCCGGCACTCCAGCCCTCGCCGCCGAGCTGATGCGCTGGCTCTCGCAGACCCCGGCGCGGCCCAGAGTGGAGGCCACGCGGGTGGCGGACGGGGTACGGGTGAGCTTAGAGGGCCAGTTCGAGCGGCCCCTGCTGCGTTTTGGCGGCACCGAGCAGCCGCTGGCGCCCAGCGGGCCGCTGCGCTACACCGCGCTGCTCCCCGCCGGTGCCGTGGGTGAGGCAGTGGTACTCGAAGGTGAACAGGCCCGGCTCCGGCTCGAGCTGCCCGCAGCCCCGGAATGGCGGCTGGAGGATGGTAAAGAAAACCTCAAGCGCCTCAGCGAAGCGAGTGGGGGAGGGCTTTTGGATAACATAGGTGGGCTTTCAAGCCTTGCCTCACGCAAACCTTTGGGCTTGCGCCCCTATTTACTCGTCCTAGCGCTGGTATTGTTCCTGCTCGAGCGGTATCTCGAGCGTTGCAAAAGAGACCGCGCTAACTTGACGGGCGGCTGAAGGGCGCTACTGTGGGAGGGATGCGTGCGGTTTTTTGGATTTTGCTCAGCTTACTGGCCGGATGTGCCTCGGATTCTACCGGCCTGCTCGGGATGGGCGGCCCGATGCCGGTTGAGGTGGTGATGGGGGGCAGCACCGGTTCGCTGCCCGTGCGGGTGGGCCCCAAAGTGGCCTGGAAAATCCAGACCGACGCGGATTGGCTGACGGTTTCGCCCACCCAAGGGCTGGGCTCGGGGACGGTTCGCCTCGAGGCCAAACCCACCGGGGACCCGGCAGATGGGCGGCAGTACCTGGCTAAGCTCGAGGTCTCCGGAGACCTCAAGACCGAGGTGACGGTGCGGCTCCCCTTGGTGCAGGTCTTCGGCCAGATAAGCGATGCGGGCACGGCCCAAGCGCTCCAAACGCAGTCAGGACAATCCTTAGGGGCATTGGGGCTGCGCCCTCGGAAGACTCCGCCCCCGACCGGTGAGATTCTGGTCAAGTACCGGCAAACGCCCCAGAGGAACCGTCTGCCCCAGGATACCCAGCTCCGCGCGGTTGACCCGGCGGCCCACTTGGTCAAACTCAGGAGCGATTCTCCGCAAGCCCTCCTGGACCGGTTGCGCCGTGACCCCAATGTGGAGTGGGCCGAGCCGAACGGGTACGTGACCGCTCAGGGTGAACCAACCGATGAGTTTTATCCCAAACAGTGGTATTTGAAGGCCACCGGAGCCCGCTTCAGCTATCTGGGCAGCTTCCCCAAACCTGTCACCGTGGCAGTGATTGACACCGGGGTGCGCTACGACCACCCCGACTTGGCCGGAAGGCTAGTGTTGCCAGGGCAAGGCGCCTACGACTTCGTGCAGGGCGATAATGACCCCACCGACCCCGGCGACCGGGAGAGCCCCACCGGGGGCAGCCACGGCACCCACGTCACCGGCATCATCACCGCGCGCAGTGGCACCTTTGCCGCACCGTGCCCCACCTGCTCCACCTCGGGCATTGTGGGGGTAGCCTACAACGCGCCGGTCAAGGTGCTGCCGCTAAGGGTGCTCGACGAAACCGGCAACGGAACCTTCGAGAACGTAGCGCTGGCCGTGCGCTATGCAGCGGGCCTGCCCGTAACCGTGAACAACCAGACCCTGCAAAACCCCGCCCCGGCCCAGGTTATCAACCTGTCGCTGGGCGCCCTGACCCGCTCCGAGGCGATGTGTGACGCGGTAGCGGACGCGGTGGCTAAAGGGGTACTGGTGGTGGCCGCGGCAGGTAACTACCAAGCCGACGCGCCAGGCCAGCCGGTTTACCCGGCCTCCTGCGGCGGGGTGATCTCGGTGGCGGCCACCGACCCCAAAAACCAGGTGGCCTGGTACAGCCAGCAGAACAGCAGCGTTTCGCTGGCGGTTCCTGGCGGTGACACCGGCCAGGGGCTGGGCGCGGGCATCCTCTCGACCACCTGGGACTTCCGCAACAACCAGCCCAACTACACCTATTACATGGGCACCTCGCAGGCCTCGCCGCAGGTGGCGGCGGCGTTGGGATTGGTGCTCAGCAGCGGTCTTGCCAACACCGGCCCTGAGGCCTGGGCGCTGCTTAAGGCCAAACTAACCCACCTGGGCACCCCAGGCCGCAACAATGTCTACGGGGACGGGTTTCTAAACCTGCCCGCGGTGTTTGGCTGGCCCTTGCCCAAGGGCGGGTACGCCGTGAACCTCGAGGGCCCCACCGACCGCCGACTTTCCGCCCCCAGTGGGACCTTCTCAACCTATGTAATCCCCGGCGCCTATACCATCACCGTCTGCCGCGACGACTCGGACAACGGTCTGTGCGACCAGGGCGAGCCCCACACCACGCAAAATCGCAATGTTCCCGCCGGTGCTTCTTTTGACTTAGGGGTTTTGGCGCTCGGCCTTTGACTGCGTAAGCAAGGATTCGACCTGTAGGGACAACGCGCGTCAACCGTTGATTTTTCGGGTAGCGATGCAGGAAGAATCCCCTGTCTATCAGGGTCTATCGGTACAGCACGATACCTTGACGACCTCGGATAGCCCCCTTGATAAGGGGGAAGACAACAACGTCTCCCCTTGGAAAGGGTATTGTCTACTCCTGTCATAGACGTTATTTTCTACAGGTAAATCGGAGAGAATGAAGGTGAATTCCTTGTTGGACTCGAGGCCCGGTGTTCCCTATTAAGCACTGCCTCATCCGGGGTGCGGGCCATACTATAAACTGTCGGGGTGCGACGCCTCGTCCCTGTGCTCATCCTCCTGCTGCTGGCCGGAATCGGCTGGTGGGCTTATCCGCTGCTCCAGCCCCTGATCAAATATGGCACCCTGCCGCGCAACCTCAGCAAGCCCCTGACCGTGCTGGTGATGGGGATTGCCCCGGAGTACAAGTACTACCACCAGCGCGCCCCCGAAGAGCTCAAGGGCCTCTCCGACGTGAACCTGCTGGTGCGCTTTGACCCCCTGACCAAGCGGGTGGTGGTGCTCTCGGTTCCCAGAGACACCTACGTCCCGATTCCTGGCTATGGGACCTACATCATCAACCACGCCAACAAATTCGGCGGGCCGCAACTCGCCAAGACGGTGTTTACCAACCTGACCGGAGTACCCATAGATGCCTACGTCTCGCTCAGCGTGGAAGCTATCCGGGCCGGGGTGGACGCGCTGGGCGGCATCAACGTATGCGTCGAGAAGCCGATGCGCTACACCGACACCGCGGCCAAGCTGGACATCAACCTCAAGGCGGGCTGCCAACACCTGACCGGGGCGCAGGCCGAACAGTACCTGCGCTTCCGCCACGACGCCCTCGGCGACATCGGGCGCATCCAGCGTCAGCAGACCTTTTTCCAGGCGCTCAAAACCCAGGTCCTTACCCCCTCGGGGCTGGTGCATTTGCCCCAGGCTATTGCAGCGGTGGAGCAAAACATCCGTACTGACCTGACCCGCGACCAAATCGCCTCGCTGCTGGGGTTTGCTGCCAGCCAGCCGCAGATGGTTTCGCTGCTCACGCCGGGGGAGTTCGGCCAAGGCTGGGAGGTGAACCAGCGCGAGCTGAGGGGCTTGGTGGCGCGGTATTTTGCCAATGCGGCTCCGACAACGCAGACTGTGAGCCTACAGGGGAAAACCGCCGCGGTGGTCTACGCCACCCCGCAGGAAGCCGGTGCAATCGCCATCCGCAAAAAGCTGCGCAGCCTGGGAATGCGGGTGGTGCTGCGCGAGGCCGAGAGTGCGCCGCCCCAGAGTGAGGTGATCTCCAACGGGGAGGCCGAACTGGCGCAGAGCGCGGCGGAGGCGGTAAACCTGCCCTGGCGCATCTCCGGGGAGTCGGTGCTCTACACCGACATCACCGTGCGGCTAGGCAGCGATTACCAGGCTCCGGCCAAAGAATAAACTCGCAGGTTTAGTCATTACGGACTTAAAATCCGTTGACCCCAAAGGTCGTGTGGGTTCGAGTCCTGTTACAGCGAGGAGACATCTTGCGTCTATTAGTCGTCTGGTGCATACTTACCCTTGCTCTCGTGCCGGGGTGGCGGAATGGTAGACGCTACGGACTTAAAATCCGTTGAGGGCAACCTCGTGTGGGTTCGAGTCCCATCCCCGGCACCAAACTCTCTATTGCTCAGGGCTAAGCGCGGTACGTTCAGCTTGGACACAGCCCTGCCTCAACTGGGTAGACCATACTTTCTTACGGAGGCAAAGTTATGGCTGATAAAATGAAGGATGCTGCCCGTGCGGTTCGCTCTAAGGTCAACGAGCTTGCCGACAAGGCCAGAGCCGCAGGCCACGATATCAAGGCCGACACCAGCGACAACCCGGTCGAAAAGGTGAGCGAAAAGGTCAAGGCCGCGGTGGACAAGGGCAAAGCTAAGGCCCACGAGACCGACAGCAAGATGGCCGCCAACCGGGCCAAAAAGTAATCCACTCAACCGGGATACGACCCTGGCTAAAAGCCAGGGTCGTATGTTTTCAGGGCCTCACAACAGAATTTTCTGCTGGGCAACCCGCTCGCTAAAATACCGGTCGTGCGAGGTGAAAAGCACAGTCTTGCCAAAGTCTTGCAGCATGGCCTCGAGCATCTCCAGGCTTTGATAGTCAAGGTGGGTGGTGGGCTCGTCCAGGATGAGGAAATTCGGGTGCTCGAGAATCAGTTTTACCAGGGCAACCTTGCGCTGCTGGCCTTCGCTCAAGCTTCCCAACGGCTGGAAAAAGATGCTCCCCGAAACCTTGAAGGTCCCGAGGGTGGTGCGGGCTTCCTGCTGTTGTTCCCTGCTGAAAAGCTGGTGAACTTCAAGGGTTTCGTCCAATCCGCTTCCCTGCCGGGGAAGATAGCCCAGTCGAACCCTCGACCCCCCAGCGAACCTCCCCGTGCTGAAGGGGAATCTGGCCCAGCAGCAGGTTGATCAGCGTGGACTTGCCGCTGCCGTTTTCCCCGGCTAAGTGGACTTTCTCGCCCCACCCCAAGCGGAAACTCAAATCCTCGAACAACTCGCGCTCGCCCCAAGCGAATCCCAACTTTTGCGCGTCCAGCGCCCAACCTTGCCGTTTTTCGACTTCGGGGAAGCGCACCTGGTAGAACTTCTCGACCCAAGGTTTGGTCTCCTCGAGCTCCTCGATCTGTTCAGCCACCCGCTCTTTGGCCTGGACCGCCCGGCCTTGCAGCTTGGCGGCCTTTGCACCGATGTAGCCTTTATCTTTCTTGCCCTCGCTGGGCCGGTATTTGTCGGCCTCGCGGTCGGCCCCCCAGGTTTTGTAGGTGCGCTCGACCTCCTTGAGCTTGGCGATCTCCCGCTCGAGCCTCTCCTTTTTGCGCACCGCCTCGGTGTATTCTCTAGCTTTCGTCTCGGCAAAAGCGGTGTAGTTGCCGCCGAACAGGCGCAGTTTGCCCCCCTGAGTTCCAAAATATGGTCGGCCACTCGGTCTAAAAACCATCTATCGTGCGAGACCATCAGCAAAGTTTCTCGGTTGGCCTGCAAAGCCCGCACCAGACGCTCACTGGCGTTATCGTCGAGGTAGTTCGTCGGCTCGTCCAGCAGGTATAAATCGTAGTTCTGCACGAAAGCCGAGGCCAGCTTGAGCAGACGGCGCTCCCCGCCGGAAAAGCTTGTCACCGGGCGCTCTAAAACCTCGGGTGCGAAGCCGAATTCCAGCGCTACCCGCTCGATTTGAGCAAGTCTTTCGAAGCCCCCCGCCTCGAGAAAACTCTGGCTCAGGTCTGCATAGGCCAGCGGGTCGGGTAAGTTTTCGCGCTCCATCTGGTGAAGTCGTTGATAGGTCTCGAAAGAATCATCGGCAGAAAGTAAGTATTCTCTAGCGCTCAAGCTCCCTTCAGCACGGTCATCTTGCTCTAAAACAAACAGGCTCCCGTAGCGCCTTTCGATGAGGCCGGAATCGGGCTCGAGGCTCCCTTCAACCAGGTGCAAGAGGGTAGACTTTCCTGCCCCGTTGAGTCCCAGCAGCCCGACTTTCTGCGACTGTGACAGCTCCCAGTCGGCCCCGGCGATCAGGTCGTCGGCTTGTCCAGGGTGGGCGAAACGTAGGTTTTGCATTCGCAGCAATATGCTCATGCGACTTTACTCCATCGGGGTGGGGCTTCCCAGGCTGTCGGGAAGCCCCATCTGAATTTATGGTCGGCGGCGGATGCGTTCTTTTAACTTGGTGTGGGCCGCGTTGGCGTGCTTGTGGCCCCCATCCTTCCCGAAAGGGCGGTGCTGGTTGGCCGCTTTGGCCTTGAGAAACTGCTGGATGCGGTTGAGTTGAGGCTCGGTGGCTTCCAGCCTCTCTGCTTTGTGCGTTTCGTCCTCGAGGTACGAGAGGACGGCAAGATTTGGTTGTTTAGAGATATGAGTCTCCTTCATTCGCGGCGGGCTCGCCCGGCTGGGGCAGAGCCCTAAGGTTTGTAGGACACTTAGGTACAGCAAAATAAAATGACCTAGCGCATGGCTCACCTCCCAAACAAAACGGCAGCCCGCAGGCTGCCGATGCAGATTCTGGGGTGGGGAGAGGCTTAGGCTAGGTCAATCATGGGAATCGCCGAGGCGACTTGTACAAGGGTACAACGTCTGCCTGCGGATTTCTAGAGCTTGCTCAGGTATTTTGGTCCGAAAGCGTAGGGCAAAAGCTCGCTCAGGCTCAAAGTTTTGCCCTGCCCATGCTGGTTCAAACAATGAACTGGCGTGTCCGGTTCGCCGAACTCCGAGAGCACCTGGCGGCAGCCGCCGCAAGGGCTACCGGGGTCGCTGGCCCTGGCCATTACCCAGACCTCGGCAATCTCGGTTTCGCCATCCGCGACCATTTTGAGCACCGCGCCCTGCTCGGCACAGCGCGAGAGCGGATAGGCTGCGTTTTCTACGTTGGTCCCGCCGTAGAGTTTCCCGCCTTTAGAGCGCACGATGGCAGCGACGGCGTATTTGGAATACGGCGAATAGGAGCGCGCTAAAAGGATTTGGAGCTGCTCGAGGACTTCGGGCGGGATGGACACGGGAATAGCATAACGGGTTGAAGCGATGAGCGGCTAGCAATGAGCCATGAGCCAGGAACGCCCAAAGCCTAAAGCTGAAGGCTAAACACCTCCTGTCCGGCACAGATATTCTCGCGGCCCATTAAACAGAGGTTAGGTCTTTGAGCTTTCAGCCCTGCCTTGGCTCACCGCTCATCGCTATTTTCACGCTTCTTCCGAAGTCACCGACTCATCCCGCGCTTCCTCACTCGGTGGCGGTGTAGGCTCGACCCGCTCCGCTCGCACCCGCTCGATGCCCCTCGGGTCGGCGGCCTCGACGGTGAAGGCATAACCGGAGAGCTCGAGCTTTTCCCCCACCTCGGGGATGTGGCCGAACTGGTCCATCAAGAAACCTGAGAGGGTCTCGTACTCGCCTTCGGGGAGGTCCACGTTCAGGGTCTCGGAGACTTCCTCTAAGGGCGTTGCCGCGTCCAGCACGTAGGCCCCGCCCGGCAGCTCGCGGATCGGGGCTTCTTCCTCTTCGTCCGACTCGTCGTAGATTTCGCCGATGATCTCCTCGACGATATCCTCCAGCGTCACCAACCCGGCAGTGCCCTTGAACTCGTCCACCACGATTGCCATGTGGGTTTTGCGGCGGCGCATCTCGCGCAGCAGGTCCCTCGCCCCCATCGTCTCCGGCACGAAGTAGGCGGGGTGGGCGATGCTGGAGACCTTTATGGTGTCCAGGGCGTTGCCGGTGTACTCGAGCAGGTCGCGCGAGTACGCGATGCCCACGATTTTGTCCACCGTCTCCTGAAAAACCGGCACGCGCGAATAGCGGTTTTCCCGCACCATCTTCCAGAACTCGCGCAGGGTGGCATCGCCATCAATCGCCAGCATATCCACCCTCGGAATCATGATGGTACGCACTTGGGTTTCCTCCAAGTCGAGAATCTGGCTGATGATCTCGCCCTCGCTCTCGTCCAGCACGCCTTCCTTGGATGAAGCCTCGACGATGAGTTTTAGCTCTTCGGCGCTGCCCACCATCGAGTGCGAGGGGGCCTCACGCAGTCCAACCAGCCGCAGAATTAGGTTGCCGGTGCGGTTGATGAGCCAGACCAGGGGGCGGGTGAGACGCTGGAACAGGTTGAGCGGAAGAATCGTCCATAGCGCAGTGCCCTCGGTGCGTTGCAGGGCGATACCCTTGGGCACCAGTTCGCCCAGAATCAACGTGCCGAAGGTGATCAGGGCGAAGGCGATGATGGCAGCGATGGTCTCGGCGGTTCCCTCGCCCACAAACCGCCCCAGCGCGTTGATGATTCCGGGTTCTATTAGGCGAGCCAAATAAGGTTCGCCCGCTGCGCCCAGCGCCAGCGAGGTGGCGGTGATGCCGAGCTGGGTGGTGGCGATATACACGTCCAGGTGCTCGATGGCCGACTTGAGCAGCTTGCCCTGCCAGGAGCCTTCATCGGCGAGTTGTTCGATGCGGCTGCGGCGGAAGGAGACCAGCGCGAACTCGGCGGCCACGAAAAAAGCGTTGACCAGAATGAGGATTAAGATGACGCTGATTTGCGTCAAACTGCCAGCGATATTATCCATATTTCTAAGCGTTCTCTGCCTCAGGGCCGACGGGTGAATTCCGGCTGTCGGTGCGTGCGGCCTCGAGCTGAGTCCCGTCCGCCGACCCTAGCGCGGCTTTCGGGCTACGGTTTCCCCAAGCCCTGGCATCCGCCAGGGCGCATAAAAAGCTAGGTTTAGGAGGGAAGTCCATAACGATAGGCTAGAGTCTATCACAGGCCCAGCACCCGCATCAGCGGGGGAACGAACAATATTAGACCAATCAGGATGGCAATCGTGCTCACCACCAGCACCCCGGCGGCGGCCACGTCCTTAGCGGCCTTGGCGAGCGGGTGGAAGCCGGGGGAGGCTAAGTCCACGACGGCCTCGAGCGCGGTGTTCCCCAGTTCCAGCCCCAGCACCAGCGCGACCAGCAGCAGCACCTTTACCAAGTCCACGTTTAGCCACAGCGCTAATCCGACCGCCACAATGCCGATGTAGGTCTCGAGCCGGAAGTTGCGCTGACTCTTCCAGGCAAACCGCAGCCCGGCCAGCGCGTAGCTAAAGGAAGCCCGAACGCCCCTCAGAGGGAGCGGATCAGAGCCTGGACGCGGTGGAACCCTTGCCATTCGGTCTCGTCGGTGTGGTCGTGGCCCAACAGGTGCCACAACGAGTGCGCTGCCAGGATTCTAACCTCTGTTTGCAGGCTATGTCCGTGTTCCACGGCTTGACGAGCGGCGGTGTCCAGGCTGATTACAATGTCCCCCAGGTGCGGCGGCACGAAGGGGTCGCCCGGCTCGAAGGTGGGGAAGGAGAGAACATCGGTCGCGGTATCCTCGCCCCAGTGCTGCTTTTTGAGCGCACGAATTTCCTCGTCTCCGACGAAGACCAGTGTTAGGGCATGGTCGCCGTAGCCCAGTTCGATCATCAGCGCGGAAAGCGCGCGGCGCAGGTCGGGGCGCAGACCTCGAGGGACTTTAGTGCTGGCGACAAAATCAATCTCTGGCATGATCTGTTGTAGGGGCAGACCTGGGTGTCTGCCCATCAATCCCCGGCGACTCAGGGGCGAACACGTAGGTTCGCCCCTACAGATTCGTCAGTGCATCTATCCCCGCCTGAGCGACCTGCGCGTCCTGAAACGACCGCACTCCCGACACGCCAATGGCCCCGACGATTTTTCCATCTAGGACGATGGGAAGGCCGCCCTCGAGCGGAGCCGCCCCCGGCATCGCCAAGGTGCGTAACCCCGCCCCACCGCCCGCCACCATCTCCTCAAAATCCTTGCTGGGACGGCGGAAGTTGTTCGCGGTGCGGGCCTTGGCTTGGGCGACCTCGACCGAGCCGATTTGGGTGTTATCCAATCGGTGCAACAGGACCAGATTCCCACCCGAATCCACGATGGCGATGACCACCGGCCAGTCGTTCTTGAGTGCTTCGGCTTCGGCGGCAGCGGCTGCTTTTTTGGCGTGCTCAAGAGAAATCGGCGGGCCGTAGGGTGTGCTCATCGTTTAATCCTCACGTAGCTTGGCTTTTCCGACAGCCTATCTTTCCGCCTTCTCTGCCTCATACTCGGCGAATTCGTACGCCTTGATGATCCGTGCGATCAGCGGGTGGCGCACCACGTCGGACTCTCTAAAGTATTGCTGGGCGATGCCCTGGATGCCCTTGAGGATACGCATGCTCTCGACCAGGCCGCTTTTCTGAGCCTTGGGCAGGTCAATCTGGGTGATGTCGCCGGTGATGACCACGCGCGAGTTGAACCCCATCCGGGTCAGGAACATCTTCATCTGCTCCGGCGTGGTGTTTTGCGCCTCGTCCAGGATGATAAAAGCATCATTAAGCGTGCGACCCCGCATAAACGCCAGGGGTGCGACCTCGATCACGCCGGACTGGATGTACTGGTCGAAGCGCTCCGCGTCAATCATGTCAAAAATCGCGTCGTAGAGCGGGCGCAGGTAGGGGTCAATCTTGGCCTGGAGGTCGCCGGGCAAAAAGCCCAGCCGCTCACCTGCCTCGACGGCGGGCCGGGTCAGGACGATGCGCTTGACCTTTTTGGCCTTGAGAAAGGCCACCGCCATCGCCACTGCTAGGTAAGTTTTACCCGTCCCGGCGGGGCCGATGCCAAAGGTGATGTCGTGGCTGGCAATGGTCTCGACGTACTGGCGCTGCCCGGGCGTCTTGGGCTTGAGGCGGCCTGGGAGCGAGACCTCGCCGAGGGCCGGAGAGTCGGTCTCCACCGGCAATGACTGGCCGTTTTCCGCGACCAGGACAACTTGTTCCAAGGTCCCGCCGTCAATCTGAGCGCCCTGGCGAACCAGCGTCACGAGGTCGCGCACCACCCGCTCGGCCAGGCGAACCTCGTCGGGGGTGCCGCTGATTTGGATTTCTTGGCCCCGCACCAGAAGCTGGGCGGAGAGCAGTTTGCGAAGGTTTTTCAGGTGCTTGTCGCTGTGGCCGAGGACGGCGATGGTTTCTTGCGGCGAGCGAAGGGGGATTACCGTTTTAGTTTCCGTGTTTTCCTCCAATATCGGCCTCGAGGTTCCGAGAGCACTTGGGCCCAAACTATCCCGTTCAGGATAGCACGGGGTTCGGTGGAAAATGTTGGCTCCTGCGGCGGGGTGACGGGCGAAACCGGCGGTGCGACCGGTCGGGGTTGTTGAGGTTGGGCCTGCGAAGCCCGGATGTAGCGTTCGCGCTCGAGCTCCTCAAGGTTTTTTCCCCGCTTGGGTGGGGGCTTGTTGGGCTCGCTGACCAAGGGACGCGAAGCTGGAGCGGGACCGGGTGCAGGCTGAGCGGCCGGTCGCGGCTGAGGGGAAGGACGCGTAGCCGGTGGGGTCTGCGGACGCGCCGGGGGCGGGGTTTGCCGGGGCTGAGGCTGTTGGGGTTGTTTGGATTGCGGACGCACTGTCTGGGACGCGGTTTGTTGAGGCTTAGGCTGTGCCGCTTGGGACGGAGATTGCTTCGCCTGCCTCGGCTCCTGACCCGGCAGGGGAATCTCGTCCGGCTCGAAATCTCGCGGCAGGTCCTGCGAGCGCCGCAGAAAGCCTTGCAGCGCGGGCAGGATGACGAAGAAGATCAGGAACAACAGGCCCAGGATGTCACCTAGATTCACGGCCTACCTCGGCTGTTGCCCGCCGTCCGCCGGGCTGCTGGCCTTGCTGATACTCTCGCGCATGTCGGTGTCGGCCTCGATGTTCTTAAGCTGGTAGTAGTCCATCGCGCCCAGCCGCCCGTTCCGGAGCGCGTCGGCCAGCCCCAGCGGCACGGCGGCCTGGGCCTCAACTAATTTTGCCCGCATCGCCTCTACCGCCGCTTTGTTCTCCTGCTCCACGGCGACGGCCATCGCGCGGCGCTCCTCGGCCTTGGCCTGGGCGATTTTCTTGTCGGCCTCGGCCTGGTCGGTGCGGAGCTGTGCGCCGATGTTCTTGCCCACGTCCACCTCGGCGATGTCCACCGAGAGAATCTCGAAGGCGGTTCCCGCGTCCAGGCCCTTCGCCAGCACGGTTTTGGAGATGCGGTCGGGCTGCTCCAAGACCTGTTTATGGTCCATGCTCTGGCCAATGCTGGCGACGATGCCCTCACCCACCCGGGCAATTACCGTTTCCTCGCCCGCGCCGCCGACGAGCCGGTCAATGTTGGCCCGCACGGTGATACGCGCCGTTGCCAAGAGCTGAATCCCGTCCTGGGCCATGCCCGCAATCATCGGGCTGGTGATCACCTTGGGGTTCACCGAGAGGCGGACGGCCTCGAGCACGTCGCGCCCGGCTAAGTCAATCGCCGCCGCCCGGTCAAAGACGAGCTTGATCCCCGCTTTATCCGCCGCGATGAGCGCGTCTACTACCCGGTCTACGTTTCCACCCGCGAGATATTGCGCCTCCAAGCGGGCTGTCTCCACCGGAATCCCCGCCTTAAAGGCCTTAATCATCGGGTAGATGATCCGCCCCGGCGGAATGCGCCGAAACCGCATCCCAATCAGCGAGAACAGCGAAACCCGCACGCCGGAGAAGAAGGCCGTAATCCACAGCGGAACCGGCACCAGGTAGAAAAACGTGAAGATGCCGATGAGGATGAGGCCAGCTAGCAACAACGAGAATATGTCCATTGGTTTCCTCCTAGGAACGGATAAAGGCTGAAGGATAAAGGATGAAGGAGGGCGGTCTTTTGCCTTTATCCTTCATCTTTCATCCTTTATCGGGTTTTCAAGACTGCACCCGCTGTACCACCACTCTTGCGCCCTCCACCCGGATCACCCGGATGGGGTCGCCCCGGTTGATGAAATCGCCCGCCGTCACCACATCCACCCGGCGCTCGCCGAACTGGGCGGTTCCGGCGGGGCGTAGGTCGGTGAGGGCGGTCCCAACGGCTCCGATGAGGGCCTCGAGCTCGTTTCTGGGCAGGGCGGTCTCGCCGATGGCGCTCTCGAGCACCAGCGCCCGCGCCACCCGTGTGCGCGGCACGAAGCGGAACATCAGGATGAAGCCTAGGGCCAGCCCGATGATGGCATACGAGCCCACCTGCAAGCTCTCCCCGCCGAAGGTGAAGTACACCGAGGCCCCAATCAAGATTAATCCGATGATGCCCGGGATTCCGAAACCGGGGGCCACGAAAATTTCAAAGGCCATCAGCGCCAGCCCCGCGATCAGAAGTACGATGCTGAGGGTGCTCGAGAGCCCCGCCAAGAACCCGCCCACGAAGTAGAGCACCAAGGCACTCACCCCGATGATAGCGGGGAGGAACGTACCCGGCGTGAAGAACTCGATAACCAGCCCTAGCACGCCCACCGCCAGCAGGATAGCGGCAATCGTAGGGTTGGTCAGGAACCGCGCCAAGCGTACCTGCGGCCCTTGCTCGACCTCCTGGGTGGCGAGGTTGTAACCGGCCTTCTCCAAGCCTGCCCGCAACGACGCGACCTCTGCGTCCGCCACCTTCAGCTCGACGGCTTTCTTAGCCGAGAGGGTCAACGGTTCGCCTTTGGCCTTGAGCCCCTTAATCTCGATGTCCGGGTCCACCATCGCCTCGACGATGTTGCTGGGCCGGTTTCTGGCCTCGGCCACCGAGCGGAACTTGCCGCGCAAGGCCGAGATAATCTTGCGGTCGGCGGCGGTGAGGGTGTTTGTTACCGGCGTGACCGTCACTGGCAGAGCAGCCCCGATCTCCGAGCCCGGCAGCATCATCACGCCCTGGGCCGAGAGCGAGATCAAAGCTCCCGCGCTGAAGGCGTTTTGCACCACCGCCAGGGTGGGCAGCGGCGAAGCCAGGATACGATCCGAAATCTTCATGGCCGCATCTACCCGGCCCCCCGGCGTGTCTACCCGGAAGACCACCCCGCTGGCCCCCTCGCTCTCAGCTTTAGACAGCGACTGCTCTACGAACACCGCCAGCGGGCCATCGATCTCGCCCTCGATGGGGATTATATAGGTTTTAGCCGCCGCCAGGCCGCCCAGCAATAGCAAAGCGAAAACGATGTTTCTCACTGCGATTCATTGTAACAAGCCCTAGGGCGTGGGAGTGTAACAGGGTACGGGGAAGGGTAAGTGCTCAGCGCACGAGCCGCCACCATCCTTGCCCGGCATTTGACGTTCCGTGCCAAACACGGTTGACTAGAAGGCATGAACCTCGAGGATTCCATCGCCCAGCTCACCCCAAGCCTCCTAGAGATGCGCCGCGATTTCCACCGCCACCCCGAACTCGGCTTTCAGGAATTCCGAACCAGCGCCAAGCTGGCCGAGTTTTTAGTGGGGCAGGGGCTCGAGGTCACCACGGGCATCGCCCAGACCGGTCTGGTCGCCAAGCTTAAGGGGGCCAAGCCAGGGAAAACCGTCCTGGTGCGGGCCGATATTGACGCGCTGCCCATCAACGAAGAAACCGGGGCCCCTTACACCTCGCAGACCCCCGGCGTGATGCACGCCTGCGGCCACGACGGGCACGCAGCGGTTGCCGCCCACGTCGCCGCCGCCTTCGCCAAGATGCGCGACCAGATCGAAGGCGAGGTGCGCTTTGCCTTCCAGCCCGCCGAGGAGATTGTCTCGGGGGCGCGTCCGATGGTCGAGGCGGGCGTCCTGGACGGGGTGGACGCGGTGGTCGGGCTGCACCTCAACAGCCAGCTCCCCGCCGGGCAGGTGGGCGTACGGCCCGGCCCCAGCATGGCCGCCGCCGATGCCTTCACCCTCACCGTGCGCGGCAAGGGAACCCACGCGGCGATGCCCCACATGGGCGTGGACACCGTGGTGATCGCCTCGCACATCATCCTGGCCTTGCAAACCCTGGTGAGCCGTGAGACCGACCCGGTGAACACCTCGGTCATCACCATTGCCACTGTCACCGCCGGGGAGGGCGCCCACAACATCATCCCCGAGACCGCCGAACTCAAAGGTACCCTGCGGACCTTCGACTCTGCCTTACGGGAGCGGCTGGTGCGGCGTATCGAAGAGCTGGCGAAAGGTGTTGCGGGCGCGATGGGCGGGAGTGCTGAAATCGCCTGGCGCCAGGGCTCGCCCGCAGTGGTGAACGACGGCGAGATGACCGAGCGGTTCCGCCGGATTGCGAAAGAGGTGGTGGGCGAGGAGAACTTGCTCGAGTCCCCCCCGGTGATGGGCGGCGACGACATGGCCGAGTTCCTGCTGCGCCGTCCAGGAGTGTACTTTTGGGTGGGCGCGGGTGACGCCGCGAGCGGTAAGGACAAACCCCATCACCACCCCGGCTTCGACATCGCCGACGAGAAGGCCCTTCCGCTAGCGACGGAGCTGCTGGCGAAGACCGTGCTGGATTTCCTGCGCTGACCTGAAGGGTATGTGGTTTGTAGGGATGACAGTGAAGCCGCTTGGCGGCCCGGCGGTGCCGGTACTCAGGGCCCGTCGTCGCTGCGCGCGTCGGTGGTCAACGTTTTTGGCGATTGGGGCAGCAGGAATCCCCCCATCTATCAAAGTAGGCGTGTACTGCACCTAACCTGTCCGACCTCGGAAGGCCCCCCTTGAGAGAAGGGGGAAAGTCAACTGCCTTGCCTCCCCTTGGGAACGTATCAATTAGCATCTGTCCTAGGCGGGATTATCTGCAAACCTCAGGGGAGGTGGCGCTCTCTTAGCCGGAGGGGTTGACGTTGGCTTTCTGTCCTCTGCGCCTTTTGCTGTAGGGATGACTACAGAGTTTACGAATCCCCAGGCGCACACTTAGACATGAACGCCCAAAACTTGAAGGTTGTTCCATTCACGCTGAGCTTGCTGGTCTGGCTGAGTTTGCTCGCAGCCCAGGCCCAGCGCCTGACCGATGTCCCGCCGCAAGACCAGACCGCCGTCCAGGCCGTGATTCAGGCCCAAATCAATGCTTTCAAAAAGGATGATGCATTGACGGCATACTCCTTCGCGGCGCCGGGCATCAAGCAGATGTTCGGCAGTCCCGAGGTTTTCATCGAGATGGTTAGGAGGGGCTACGGGCCGATTTATCGCCCCTTGAAGCTCGAGTTCGGCAAGGCCAGCCGCACTGCGACGGGAATCATGCAGACGGTAAAAATTGTCGGTCTGGACGGCAAGAAAATTCTTGCCTATTACCTGATGGAGCGCCAGGGTGACGGCTCCTGGAAAATCGCCGGGGTGCAGACTGAGGATGCTCCAGAAGAAGGCACCACCTAGAGCCGGGTGAAGGTGATGAAGTGAACCGAGGGCGGTTTGAGACCCAACAATCGGAACTGGGTAACGAGCTGACCGCGGTGAAAATGGGCGTGGCTGGTCATGTGCAGAATGATGTCTGAGACGAGAGTTGTGTACGGCTTGCCGTCGGAAGTCCGATAGCTGACCGGGCTTTGGGGAGCGGCGGTCTCGAGCCACTTCCTCCGCCGCTCTGCTAGTGCCTCCCAGTCCTGCTTCAGCACGGTCATATCTTCGGGCTCGGGAGTGGTGTTCTGGCCCGCCCTGTCACAACGCTCCTGCCAGTTGAACTCAGACCAGACCATGTGGGCGGCGGTGTCGAATACGCTGGGGAAGCTCCCACCGACTTCTTTGCGGGCCTGCTCGGGGGAAAGCTCGAGCAGCGCGGGCCACCACCTCTCCCACATCCAGTTGTGAGCTTTTACCAAGCGGATAAGTTCGGATTTATCCATCCCTCAAGCATAGACCCTGCTTCGAGCCGAAAGCGGGCGAGATTCAGGTGTAGCTAAACAATCTCGGGAGGTGGCGCTGTCGTGGCGCGCACCACCAGATGTGTCGGTAGGGTCACAGATGACGGATATTCCTCACCTTTGATGAGCGCCAGAAGGGTTTGCCCCGCGAGTTTGCCCTTCTCGAGGTGATCCTGGTGAACGGTGGTGAGTCCGGGACGGAGCCGGGCTGCGAGGGGCGCATCATCAAAACCGACCACGGAGAGTTCCTCCGGCACCCGAATGCCGTGCTCGGTGGCGTACTCGAGCACCCCCAAGGCGAGCTGGTCGCTCATGGCAAGAATCGCGGTAGGACGGGGGGTTTGCGAGAGCAATACTCCAGCCGCGACTTGGCCGTCCTGGGGCCGGTTCTCTACGCTCTGATGTACGGTAACGTTCTTCTCCCACGCTATGCCAAACTCCTGTGCCGCTGAGCGGTAACCCTTTAACCGCTGACGAACAGCCCAGTACTCGGATTCGGCCTGCTCCTCGGGGCTTATGATTCCGTCGCGCACGCCCAAAGAAAGCGGAAGTGCCAGCACACCGAGGTTGCGGTGGCCCAGCTCGAGCAGGTGTCGCGCGGCCTCTTTAGCCCCGCCTTCGTCCTCGACCACAACGGAAGGGAGCCCGTCGGTTCCGGGGCGGTCCACGTAAACGCTGGGCAAAGTTCGCTCGAGGATCGCGGCTAGAAGAGGGTCGCTATTGTTGAGGGTGTGGATCAAAAAGCCATCCACCGCCGCGTCCCTCACAGCACACGTTTCCTCTGGCTTCTCACTCCACCCCGAGATGAGCAAAAGCCCCAAATGTTCGTTGCGTATGGCGGTGGCAACCCCCTGGAGCATCAGCGCGTGAACCGGGTCGGTGAAGGCATAGGAAAGCTCGTCGCCGTAAACCACTCCTATGGCCCCAGCCCGGCGGCGGCGCAGCGAGCGGGCCATCGGGTCGGGGCCGCTATAGCCGAGCTTGCGGGCGGTCTCGAGCACCTTTTCCCGCAGGGCGGGGGAGAGCTGATTGGGACGGTTGTAGGCATTGGAGACGGTGGAGACGGCAACTCCAAGCTCTTTGGCAATTTCCTTGAAAGTGACTCGAGGCCTGGAGCCCCTGGACTTGACTTTCATCCCCCATATGCTACATTACTGAAACGATTCAGACTGAAACGATTCAGACGTGACTGGAAAAGATTTGTTCAGCCTGAACTGGAGGAGGAAAGCATGGGAATTGGCATTGACCTCACCGCCATCGCCGCCACCTTCGTGCGGGAGCAGACCGAAGCCATTGTCGGACGCGAAAATAATCTCGAGACACAGGACCGGGTTTCCCGTCGGCAGAGGGGCGCGAGGCTTTTTCTATTGCTGCTGGGCAAGATTGGATTATTACTGCTATCCGCACTTAGAGGGTAAGCGTTAGGGGAAATCTCGAGTTCTTAATCCTTTCCCCGACATGGAAGGGGAAATAAGAAAACGCCCCCTCACGTTGGAGAGGGCGTTTTTGCGTACGGAGATTAACGCTTGCTGTACTGGGGAGCGCGGCGAGCTTTGTGCTTGCCGTACTTCTTGCGCTCGACCTCGCGCGGGTCGCGGGTGAGAAACCCGGCAGGCTTGAGCTTGGCCCGTAGGTCGCCGTTGTACTCGACCAGCGCACGGGCGATGCCGAGCTGGATGGCATCCACCTGACCGGCCTTGCCGCCGCCCTGGACGGTGATGTAGGCATCGAAGCGGCTGGCCGCATCCACCCGGCGCAGGGGCTCTAAGGCCGCCACCGCTTTCACCAAGCCGCCAAAGTAGTTCTGAAACTCCACACCGTTGACGCTAACCTTGCCGCTGCCAGGGCGCAAGAAAACCCGCGCCACGCTGGTCTTACGGCGGCCCGTGCCGTAATACTGCTCCATTACCGAACCTCCATTTTGACGGGCTTCTGGGCCGCGTGCGGGTGGGTCTCACCGGTGTAGACCTTCAGGCGGCGGAACATCTGATAGCCCAAGACCCCCTTGGGAAGCATGCCTTTGACGGCGTGCTCGAGGGCCTTGACCGGCTGCTTCGCCAACATATCGGCGCCCACTACACGCTTGAGGCCACCGGGGTAGCCCGAGTAGCTCGTATAAATCTTGGTGCGGGGCTTGCTGCCCTTGAGCACGGCCTTGTCGGCGTTGATGACCACCACGCAGTCGCCGACTGCCATGTTAGGGGTCCAGTCGGGCTTGTGCTTGCCGCGCAGGACGCTGGCAATCTTCGAGGCCACGCGACCCATCGGCTGACCGGCAGCGTCAATGAGAACCCAACCGGGCTCCCTGGCTTCGGGAACAAAAGTCTTGAACACTTGCTGTCTCCTAGGTAGCAGCCGCGCCTACCAACGCGTCTGCGGTACGAGATTGCTTTTGTCGGGTGGCTCGGGGGAACCTTGCCCTAAAAAGCGCCAAACGGGAGTATAACATA